>JAGQOY010000156.1 GCA_020427005.1 Planctomycetales bacterium | reverse complement strand
TCGAGTCCTTGCGGGGGTACTAATAGAAAACCCAGTGTTTTTGGCGTTTTGCCTAGAAAACATTGGGTTTTCTTCTGCGCGCGGCTCCCACCATTACCTCTAACACCACAATCAATTTGCTCTTTTTTTCCCTCGTTTGTCGCTAGCTTAAGGCCCGTTTAGTTGCATGGTCTGCTAGGAAACTACATCTCTGTTCGCGCAGAAAATCTCAGTTAATTCGGTTGGATGGACGTCGCAACCGCTCTTGATCTCAATAATCTCCAATGTGCGGATGGCATTCCACTTTCTGTTTCCCAGGCAAGCCAACCTAGGGCGCAAAGATATGCACGCTACCTTCATTGCCCAACATCCTTGTTACAACAACGATCCGAACGCAGTTCACCATTCGCGAAGTCTGAAAAACATCGGTCTCCAAGTTGTAACTGTGTTGTTCGGTGCAAACGCCTTCAAGGATAAACTCTCGTTACAACATTCGGCGGGCTTTAACTTTGTGCCAAATAATCTGCACGCCGCAGTTCATGTTTAGCCGACCGACTTTGGACTCGTTCATTCTGACGACGGTACTTTCGGTGATGTCCTGAAAAAACTACGTCGAGCTGGACAGTCAAAATGCCAACCTTGGGCGAAGCATTGCCCGTCGCAACACGTCCTATTTCTGGAGCATTATCGGCCACTGGACTTTGCGATTGAAATACGAGCGGTCACAGCACCAAAAGATCTAGATTCAAGGTTGTATCAGTATCCCTAGCTTCATCGGCAGTGGATTAGGGTCGATTTCGGCTGCATCGAGCGATTGTTGTCGAGCGGTGGCGGCGGCGAGTCCCGCGACTTGACCGGTAGTCATCCAGACAGGCTCCATCCGCAACACACTCATCGCAACATGCGTGCTCGACATCGCTACTGGCACAATCAAGTTGTCCAGCGTTCTTGGCAACATCGCTTCATAGGGGATTTGTCCTGGCTGAGCAGGTCCGTCGGCCTTTTGCGGATACCAGAGCACGCCTTCCATGAAACCACCGACTTGGAATCGGCGGTCATGACAGGGGTGAACGTCGAACGAATGTTCTCCCATCGCAATAGCGCCTTCAACTGCCGGAGTCTTTCCCGTGGACTTGTCCGGCGTGAAACTATGCTGCGTAAGGATGGCACGCCCTTTGATTCGACGACCTTGTCGTACATAAAGTTGCCAGGGCCAATTGCCGTTATCAGCAAACTCTTCATCATGGAGTCCGATGTCCAGCATGTACTTCCTCACGCTGTCTGGCACAGCACTGTCATGTTGCAGAAACCAGATCAGACTGGCCACATGGTCACGATGGAACTCGTCAAGCCGCTGGCGATGCGATCGACCCGCTTCCGGATAACCCCAATTGATTCCTGGACAGTTGGTGCTGGTCAGCGCCGTTATACTGCCGTTCATTTGATACTTGCTGCGCGGCAGTACCGTACCGCGTCCCCAGTTGCGGAGGCGGCCGCTTTGGAAATCCTCCGCCAACGGCAGCAGATCCTGCAGATGCAGTTCATAAGTGTCTGGCTGTTCGATGGGGATCAAGTGTTCTGGATCGTTTGTGAATATCGAACGTGTACAGAACGCCTGAATTGCTTCAGAAGGTTCGCCTGTATCCGGCGTAACGATTTGCTGGCCGGTATGCCAATTCATGTAATGAATGCCAGCCTTCGACTCTCCGAATTCGTCACTCGCCTCCCGGCCGACACGGTAGTCAACGCCGGCTTTCGCTGCCAGGTCTCCCTCGTAGGTCCCGTCGATAAACGTGCGTGCTGAAATCAGTATGCGATGAGATACAGTCGTTGCGTCGATAGCGTCGAGCGTAACAGAACGAATGTGACGTCCGTCGATACGGCATTTCCCAAGCCACAAGCCAGGTATCCAGTTAATCCGCTCTTCCTTCTCGATCAACTCTCGAAACACGGATTCAGCAATCGAGGGTTCGTAAGTCCAGCCGTCGTGTGTTAGCGCAAGTTGCTTTTGGTTTTCGCCAAGTGTTTGCTGGTATCGCTGTCGAATTCCCTGAATATACTCTAGGACAAGTCCACCGAAGAGATTGCGTCGAACGGCATCGGTCGTACACAGTCCGCTAGCTGACATTCCACCTGGATTGACCTTGGGGCATGCGAGAATAACCCGATCGCCCTGCCGTGCTGCCTCAACTGCTGCAGCTATTCCGCCGGGAGTGCTGCCGTAGACGAAGGTGTCACATGCGAGTGCCTGCACCTCATCAGCTCGAGACTCCTGACCGAAAATCGTAGTCGCGGCAGCTCCGTAAATCGCAGCGGACTTCAGAAAATGCCTTCTGTCCACGCTACGCTGTTGCGTCATGTTGACTTCTCCGTGACTCGCGACTTTCCACGATACAATCAGTTAGCACTCGGTCGAGCCCTGTCAAAGCGTAACATCCGTCAAGACGGTCCCATCCAGATTCACCATCTTCAGGTTCAGGTGGCCTGGCGTCGCTTCCCCGTGAATAAAAATTGCGTACTCTGGACGTGGCGCACCGCCAATCAACTGGGCAATCGGTTGACCATCCTTCTTGGGCATCCACAAGTAATCGTGTGTGTGACCAGAGATCACAAGTTTCACACCAGCGGCGACGAGCGTGTCCGCGCACAGACTACGAATATTGGCAGCGACATTGGACGTGCTGCCTGGAATTCGCGGATGATCGAACCAAAGCGGGATGTGGCAAAACAAAACTTTGTGTGGAGCTTCCGCGAACCATGGAGTCTTCACGAACTCTGATAGCCATTCCGCCTGTTCCCGGGCCATCTTCTGAAAGGCTCCCATGCCACTGAGATACGGGCTGTCATCCGGCTTGTCTTCACCCGTATCGAGGACAATGGCAGCCAGTGGACCGCTTCGGAAAGCGTAATAGAACCGATCTCCCGGTGTCCCTGTGAAATCGGCGACAGACCTTGCAGCAGGGCCTCGGCAGTCATGATTTCCTCGCACATACGCCAGCGGCCATTTGTCTGCGATGGCCAGACCTTCAGGAGCCAGGAATTGTCCCGCCATCTGATTTTCGAAGTGGACATCATTCGATTGGTCGCCGTTCCAGAGCATGAAGTCTGGCTTCAGTTTATTAGTCAGGCGGTCGAGAGCCTTGAGAGTCACTTCGTTTTCATGGGTATCATTCCAGACCGCAAAGGTGGTCTTCGTTGATGACGGGTCAAGCGTTCGGAAGCTGCACTCTGGACTAATCTGAGATTGCCCGACTTTGAATTCACCGTGGTAAAACTGCCGCACTTTGATCCAGCCCGCGGTGCGTGCCACTATGCGATGGCGAATCAGTTTGCCAGGCGGAAGAACTGGCAAACGAAACTTCAACACGTGTTCCGACAACGGTGCCAAGCCATCATTGTCTGCATCGACACGTTGCCATGGACCATCTTCGACGGCATATTCCAAGAAGCCCGTCGCCAGGCGTTGAACCGGTTGCAGAACACAAATTTCATCAGCCGCTGGTCCACTGACGACAGCACTTCCTGCAAACAAAGGTCCATCAGGTCCACCAACCGTCCAGGCACCGTCAGCCACATCCGGACGCGGATCTTTTGAGTAGTCCGAGTAATCCTGCGCAGCGGTCGGTCGAGCAGCAAGGAACGCTCCTGTTGACGCTGCCACTGCTGTTTTAGAAAGGAATGAACGACGATCAACGGTCATTGCGGCTCTCCATCTGAGTTCGTGCGTTGTTCGAACCAAACATTCTAGTCAAAATGCATCGACTATCGCTCCGGCTGCCCGCAGTCTATGCATTATTTGAATGTGACATTTCTAAACCTCGTCTGCCTCCATACCTTTAAACTCCAATGGCCGTATTACTTTTCTGCTGTAATGCGCAAGCATGTCTCTGACTCCATTCATTTGCCTTTCCATCCCAGCGTCTTGTCAATAAAAGGCAAACATTGGGGCGCAGTCATTCCCTCAAGATAAAGATTCGTTGGATCAACGAGCTGATCGGTGAGCAGACGATCTAGACCCTTAGAAATGGTTTGCGAAGTATCGTCGCGCGACGGGAAAGTGGATGCAGTAGCTGATGTGGCCTCGCACCTGCCGCTGCTGTGCGCTTACAAACGCATCGGAGATGTATTTGAGGAACACTAACCAAGCACTACGTGCTTGTACTCTGCGGCATCGATATGTCCGCGCAATTTGTCGGCGGCCGCCCATAGCTTTTCTTCGAACCCGAGATTGGCTCCTGTCGCTGTCTTTTTTGCCATCGTTGACCGAGAACTGTTGTCCATAGAGTTGTAGTTTTGTAGATACCGGCAGTGGTTTCCGGGTAATCCGTCAATTGTACCGAATGACACACCCTTTGGGGGGGCGTGTCACGTAGATTTGTCCGCTCTAACTTGCGACCGTCCAGCGATTGGCGACGCCCGCCGGTGGAGCGGAGATTCCGCTCGATGGCCTGCGATAACTTGACGTTGTCACGCCTTCGATCTACGTCAGCTTTGCGGGTGCTTCGCCACTGATAGTGATGGTGACGTCGTCACTGTTGCGACTCTGCCGACGCTTGCGAACGGCCGTTCTAAAGGGTTATTTTGAAGTGAAACGATGTAGAGTGTTCAATCGTTGTGCTACCACTTGGCGAACTCGTCTTGCCAGAAATTGCGATCGCGAGATTGCTCACTCTAGTGCCGGTCCTAGGTGCGTTTGTAGACGTCCAAGGTTCGACGGGGGAGCTCGCCGCTTTACACGAGCCCCCGAAAACCAGGTCAGAAATCGATTTCAGAGATTGGCCAGCATTTTGAACTCGTCCTTGCTATCCTACTTCGGTCCGGCGGTACAGATCATCGCGTTGATCAAGATACAGCTGCAATGCTGATTGGGGGGAATCCCAAGCTCCGAAGTAATTGAGTTTGCTTCGAATCTTTTTCGCCCTTAAGCAAGTTGCGTGAGCAAAAAGCGGGAAATCGGGATAAGGCTTGGCTGGCGGGACGGAGTTTTTTCTGCTATTCTCTCGCTTCGCTTCACCTTTTACCTGCCCAGCAGGTGTAACTCGGATGTATTCAATCAATCATACGCACGAGTCCTGAATGAAGCAAAAAACACAGTAGAACATTGCTTGGCGGAGTAGCTCAGCTGGTTAGAGCAGCGGAATCATAATCCGCGTGTCGGGGGTTCGAGTCCCTCCTCCGCTACCTTCTCTCACACGTGTCACTGAGTCTTGTTTATTCCTTTTCCCCTTGATTTTATTGAGATTTCTTAATACACCACCCTCTCTAGCTAGCATTCCTCCGTGTCCCACTGGAGGCCTTCAGAGCTGAAAACTACATCATACGAGCCATGATGTCGGAGAAGTGGGAGTCGACGTCCCGCTCAGCATCTGGCATTAGATGGCCATAGGTGGCGAGGGTCAGGGAGATGGAACTGTGCCTCATGACTTTCTGGATCGTCTTAGATACCCCCCACCGCATGGTGAGTCTGACTCCGCAGATGTGGTGGAGGGAGTGAAAGTCAAGCACGTGACCGAGGGCATCCTTGGCCTGTAGCATGTCGTGCTGCAGCTCTCCTGCGTTGGCAGCGTACATCTGGCTATGCCCAAATCATGACGTAACGTCTCGGCTGGACTGTAAACACGAAACGGTAGAACTTCACCCAGACGTGATGTCAGATCGGCTGTAATGTACTGGCGGGCATCTGCTTTGTTCTTGGTGTATTTTGGAAGGTAGGAATAAGTGGTCCCCGCGTAAGGATTCTGGAGTCAAGGCTGCTAGCTCTCCAGCTCTAAAACCTGTTTGAATAGCAGTTTCATACAAGCCTAAATTTGGTGTCAGCCTTAGCCAGCTCCCCTTCGAGCGCGAGCGCCAATCGTTGCGCGATGTACTTGAAACTTAACACTTACTCTCCCCTGGGGAGAGTCGTCCCGCAAGGGACGGAGAGGGGAGGAAATCAGCACGGATGACAGAAAAGAACATTAGAGTGTTAGGGACGTGTAGTTGCGGTGGATCGTCGGATTCCCCGCAGTATGCGGACTGCGAGCGGTGTCGGATGGTGTACGGAATGCAGTTGGCCTAACGCATGCGAGCGGCTCAGCGTCAGTACTCTCGGCATCGTGAGGCATCGAACATGGACGAGTCGAAGCGGCTCGAGAGGCAGTTGGACCAGTATTTGTTACGCATGATAGCCCCGCAGCCACCTCAGTCCGTTTTGGATGACCAGCCACCACAGCAACATGCCAACCAACAACGGTTGTTTGAAGACCAGACCTATTATGACTGACGGATGGAATCACACAGAGAAGAAACAAGAATGAAAAGTGCTGAGCCGTACTTCCAGGACGATCGCTGCACGATCAATCACGGTGATTGTATCACTTTATTGCATCGTTTGCACGGTATCGGTGCTATCATTGCCGATCTTTTTTGTCCCATTCCTCCCACTCCGTGATCTCCGTGTCTCTGTGTTTTAAATCTTCGTGCTTCGTGGTTTATTCCGTTCTGCACCTGATTTCTGGAAATAGCGAATAAGTCGTAAGTCTCCAGCGCTCAGCTTTTCCCCTGACTCTTGGATAGGCGGTCATAAATGACAAGCAAACAGGTAGCATGCTGGCAAGCAAACGCAGTAGCAAAAATCAAGATTTAGTTTCAGATTTAGTTTCAACACACGCACACGCACACACACACGCCGCAGGACGAATCGATTTACTTTCGTGATGCAACTTTCGTCGATGCTTGGATCCGTTGGACCACCATGCGTCTTGAAAAGCATTTGAATTCTCCCATGTAATGAGTTTTCTTCCCTCTGTGCTCTCCGTGCCTCTGTGTGATTCCAACTGGCTTTCCAAGAAAACCACCCGAGGCCTTGCGGCCTTCGGCTCACATTCAGGACTGAAGCCTGAAGTCTGAATCCTGACTACTGCCCATGCCCCGTACCGTGCGGGACTTGCCACGTCCCACTCGAGCCGGACCTCAGTAGCTGCAGAACGGAAGCTCTATTATCCATAGAATACTCGAACCAAACTCCAACTGGTCGCCCCCATGACAGCTCCCATGGGCAACGTTATCAACCAAGCACCAAGGATGGAGAGAATGGTTCGCCAGCGTGCGGTGCCATTGACCGCACCCATGCCAAAAAGCGTTCCGCAACTTACGTGAGTGGTCGACACGGGCATGCCAATGCGACCTGCGTTTATCACGATCAATGCTGTGACCAAGTTCGCAGTGAAGCCCTGTCCGTGATTCATCTGGGTTATTTTGTGACTCATCGTTTCCGCAACACGTCGCCCGCTAATGAGTCCGCCCACTGCCATCGTGCCGCCAACAAGCAACAAAGCCAGGGAAGGCGAAATGTGTGGCATGACGAGTAGCAGCGCGGCAATCTTCGGTGTGTCGTTTAGACCCCGTGCGAAGCTGACCGCACCGGCAGACAAGAAGTGAAGCGAGTTTAGTGCCTTCTCAGCTTCAATGCCCATTACCACACCCGAGTAGGCAGTGCGGCAGCTTGCTGCGTGGCCATGCGTGATCTCGATACGCTCCTTGGCAGCGTCATAACAAACAGCGTCACAAGCCGAGACCACTTGTAGCACTTGAGTACCAATACAAGTGCAAGACTGCGAGCTGACTCCAAGTCTCAAGCGAACGGATCTTAAGACTGGGTAAATCAGCGTCGTCGCTACGATGGCGAGCAGTGGGCTAAAGAGCAATGGTGCGGCAAAACTTGACAGCAGTTTTGAACCGTCGATTTCTGATCCGGCGGCGATGCCAGTTCCAAGCAATGCACCCAGCAGCCCATGCGTTGTCGAGATTGGTAAGCCGAATCGAGTTGCGATGAGAACGGTCAAACCGGCTCCGACAGACACGCAGGCCGCGAATTCAGCTTTGGCGACCAACGTTTCTTCGATCAGCCCTTTGCCTGAGAAGTTCTTCAACAGCGTGCCGGCGAGAGTAACGGCACAGATTGAACCAGCCAATGTACATATCGTCGCCCAGCCAATAGCTCGCTTGAACGATGCGGCACCGCCGCCGAAGATTGTCGCAACTCCTTTGAAGTTGTCATTCGCACCGTTGGCGTAGGCCAATAATGCAACGATAAGGGCGAGAATGATGATCATGAAGTCGCCTCAACTATACAACACGAATGGTCGCCATCGGTCTGCGTTTTATGAAAAAGAATTCGGTTGTTCCACAAATTAGTTGCTAAATGAGTTTTAGATCCGTTTCGAGCACGTTGCTAAAAACGGCCACCTCAGCCAATCAAGCTGCCGCCGCAACTTGATCCATAACCTGCCGTGCATCCATAGCAATGATTGGCGGTTCGAATGGGGCGATCCGCAAGGAGGTCGTCTGTTAACTGAGATATGTGAACTCGGTCTTCACCTTCAGTGAGTACGAGGTCGAGCATTTGGTTGAAGTCACAATCGAAGATAAATCCGCTCCAGTCGACGGAGAGCAGAGAGCGACACATCAAGTTGTCGATGGTGCTCGCATTGAAGCTTTGAATGAGTTTCCCTAGATACTCTTCATACTTGCCGCGTCTCAACAGGTCGTGTAGGAATCGACTGACCGGCATATTCGTGATCGTCAGCAGATTGTTGAACTGAATTCCATAACGCGCGTCCAGCTCCGACTTGTAGGAGGCCTCCAGCTTCTGTTGCTCTGGAGGTAGACCAAGGCCGGTTGGATTGTAGACAAGGTCAAGTTGTAGCTTGGAATTCGGCTGAGCATAGCCAAATTCGTTTAGTATACGAATGGCTTCGATCGATTTGAAGAACACACCGCTGCCTCGCTGGGCATCGCAGTTTTCTTCCAAGTAACAAGGTAGCGACGCGACGACGCTAACGTGATGTTCTGCTAGGAACTCTGGCAGATCCGTAAATCCATTAGCAAGCAAGATCGTGAGGTTGCATCGATCGATGACTTGTTTGTTGAGCTTTCGTGCTTCTTCGACCAGCATTCGGAATTGTGGATTCATCTCAGGAGCGCCGCCAGTGATGTCAAGTGTTTTGACTTCTGACCTGGTTAGAAAGTCAATCACTTGTCGAGCTGTCTCGTAGGTCATGCTCTCGCGACGCTCGGGCCCAGCATCCACATGGCAATGCGTGCACGTCTGGTTGCATACCTTGCCAACGTTGATTTGCAGCGTGGTCAGTTGCCTACGGTGCAGTGGCAAAACGCCATGCTCGGCAAGCCTATCGCAGAACGGAGCTACGTGGCACGGCCGTCTGCCTTGCAAGATATGCAATTGCTCGATTGGCGAACCAAGCGAGTTACCCGATCTCTGTAGGGTCTGAAGTTTCATGATTGATTCCATTGGTTTGAAGTATCAACTCGCCCTAGCAACAATCCGTGTCGAGACCACAACACGGGCCCGCTGAATCCGTCGTGGCTTCGTAGTCTTGCCCCTTGGTTTCACGCGGGTCACGGATCTTTGCGCGATTGCAGTTGAACTCGCCCGCTTCGTCGAGAGGTATGGAGATTCGAGGTTCAATAGCGTCAAACAATCCTTCATAGGGAGCGCGAGACAACAACCGGTAAGACTTGTCGCAAACAGCCATCCGCTCACCACGACAATAGATGTGACCATCGTCGTCTTCGACCTTCTTGAACGGTCCGCGATAAACGACTGCCTGGTTCCGCTCAAGACACGGCCCTTGCTTTCCTTTGTAGGCAACGATCGTCACGGATCGGAACTCGATGCCATGGATGGTTTGCCAAGGATCCATGGCTCGTTTGACGATCTCGATGCCGTAAAAACCGGCTTCTTCGAAGGCTTTCAAGAATTCATCTTCCCGAAACGCACCGGAAAGGCAGCCTGACCAGAGTTCCGGATCTCGCTTCATCTCTTCAGGGACAGTCTCATCGGACACAATGTCGCTGATTGCTGCTCGGCCACCGCGTTTGAGAACTCGGAATATCTCGGCGAAGAGCGTCTTGCGATCCTCTTGGCGAACCAAATTCAGCACACAATTTGATACGACACAATCCACGGAGTCGTCTTCGATCAAAGGGTGACCTTGACGTAACGTCTCTTGGAGATGCCGAAGTCGCAGGAAATCTTCAGAGCTTCGCACCGGGTGTTTGACCAGCTGCTCCTCAAGCAAAGCGAGATTTAGCCGAAGGTCCTGAATCATGCCGTAGCGGAATTCGACATTCGCATGTCCAATTCGGTCGGCAACGGTTGGAGCGTGCTTTTGAGCCAATGTCAACATTTCGCGATTGCAGTCCACGCCGATGACGCGTCCCTCCGCGCCAACGACCTGAGCCGCGATGAAGCACAGCTTGCCGCCCCCAGAACCAAGATCAAGCACGGTGTCGCCAGCCTTCACGTAGGGAGTGGGATCACCGCAGCCGTAATCTCGCTCGATTACTTCGTCGGGAATCACCGAAAGAAAGTCGGCAGCGTACTCAACGGGACAACAAAGTGCGGCCTCTCGTTCATTGGCGGCTGCAGCATATCGGCGGTAGACACTTGCCTCAGCTACTTCGCCAGTTGCTTCTTGAGTCCTACTCATCCGTTATTTTCCTCACTTCGTTGTGTCGTTGACCTGATTTTTTCTGATCTCACGCGGACCATTTCTACAAGCCTCAGGTTGCTGTCTATCAGCCTATCGCTGGACATGACAGTCGCTTACACTCCGCCCGAAATTTTGTGAGAATTTTTGTTGTTGCCGAAAAGCGACGATTGCATACAACGGGGCGAATTCCAGCCATACAACCACAAAATAAAAAAAACTTGTTCCGCGATAAAGGGTGCCCAGAATTCCGACATTTGGAAAATGGTACAAAAACCAAAATCGCAGTTGGTCAATGAGGCACAAACCTGCGACGGCGAGCCACACTTTTGAGTTGGCGAAAGGCACGAAAACAATCGCCCATCACCAGTACCATGGATTCTGCGTTGGCGACAGAATCCAAAACCAGGCCAATGCTAAGTATATCCACTGAGGCACTTGCTCAGGCACTCGCCGCCCTGCCAACCAAGCCAAAAAAGGATGATTGAAAATAGCCTCCAGAACAAGAGCCTCCGACGCATCCACGATCATGGTGATAGCCACTTGCCAAAGTTACGCATCCAATCATGAACGCGGCTAATGTGGAGATTCTCGTTTTCATTTCATTCCTTTCATTTTGTTGTTTGTGCGGTCGTGTGACGAACATGCAACGCTGAACCAATTCGGGTGTCATTACCCTTCGTCGGCACCGCGATTCCTGCGCGAATGTGCCGACTCTCGCACTCGGCATTATTTTTGGTCGTTTAGTCCCCAGTCGTAGGCAACGAAAGACATTGACCCTTGACCAGAGGCAGCCGCTTGAGATGCCGCAGGGTCCGAAATGTACGGTGCAAGCGTCTTTACTCTTGCAAAATGCCTTTGACGGTCACCGCATTGTAAGCGTTGATCCAGAAGGCAAGTTGCTGCTCTTTGGTCCCTTTGCCGTTAGAATGCGACAGTTGAGCGAGGTACTGATCCAGTGCCTGCGTATCTCCCGTGTTAGTTTTCCAGGCTTTATATTTCACCATGCCCTTGTCGTCGACGTACTTTTTAAGAAGCCCGTCCCAGACAGAATGATCGATTTGATCAAGCGGGGTTTGCCTAGCGGCCGGCACATTCGTACCGACAAGTACGTCCGCGGCCAAAGAGTGACTACCAAAAGTGAGTGCAATTACAGAAAAGAGGACAGTGACGGTCGTGATGTTTTTGGTTTGCATGTTACTTGCTCCTGCTGGTTTTGACTTTGGCTCGTTCCGTCGAACTAACGCGGGCGAAATAGTACGCGAACGCCAATTTCCGTTCTGTGTGGTTTCATACTTCCGAGATCCTTCACCAGACTGTCGAGGAAGAAAGTCATTGCTTACAGCTGATCGCTCAGATTCAGAGAAATTCGTGGGAATGAACCGTATTCAGAAAATCCGTTTCGGCGACTGTAAGCTTGGGCCGTCTGCGCCGACATCATTTCGTTCAGACCTTTAAACGGAAAGATGTGTCGCCATGCTAACAGACCTCGATTCCCCCCCAAATTCCAACGAGTTGGCCAAGTTTTCCCAGGATGACTTTACTAAGCAGAAACAGGGGAACGCCCAAAGGATCGGATTGCTAGCCTTACTGGCAGTCATGGCATTAGGGGGATACTGCCTACTTGGCAATCGGCTGTCGTTTGAGTACTTGGCGACACAAGAATCAGCCCTACGTGAATATCGACAAAGCCATCCGATTTGGGCGGCGATAGTAGCCATCGCAGTTTATGTCGCAGTGGCAGGGCTCTCACTGCCTGGAGCGGCAGTGCTTACTTTGGCCTGCGGTTGGTACTTTGGATTCTGGCATGGTCTGCTGGTTGTTAGCTTTGGCTCAACTGGCGGAGCAACCATGGCGTTCTTGATGACGCGGTACATGTTACAGGATTGGGTTCAGCAGAAGTTTGCGAAACGGCTTGAGTCCATTAACGATGCCTTCAAACGCGAGGGAGCGTTCTACCTCTTTACGTTGCGATTGATTCCGGCGGTCCCATTCTTTGTCATCAACGCAGTCATGGGGCTGACTAAGATTCGTGCCGTCACGTTTTGGTGGGTTAGTCAACTTGGCATGTTGCCTGGAACCGCAGCCTACGTCTACGCAGGTTCGACGGTTCCGAGTCTGAAGCAACTTGCGGAAGGAGGTGTTGGCAAAGTCGTCAGTTGGCAGTTGTTGCTCGCGTTTGCAATTCTTGGACTACTACCGCTGATGATTAAACGTATCGTGGCCTTTCTCGCCAATTACAAATGTGACTGCCAGCAGCATTCAGAAGAGTCAACGGAAGCCGACACCATCACGGAAAGTCAACCATGAGCTATCTCGAACAATTGAAACCAAATGACCAGTACAACCAAACGCTGCAATCAAACGTCCATCCCGTCAACTGGACGAATCCAGTACCTGATGGTCGATACAACCTCGTCGTTATTGGGGCTGGTACCGCGGGTTTGGTAACTGCCGCCGGAGCCGCAGGGCTAGGTGCCAAGGTCGCACTCATCGAGCGAGGCTTGATGGGAGGCGATTGTTTAAACGTCGGCTGCGTTCCTTCCAAAGCTCTGATCTCTGCCGCGCGGCAAGTGGCACAGATACGCGATGCAGAGCACTACGGAATTCAATCGACGTCACCGAATATTGACTTTGCCGAAGTCATGCAGCGCATGCGGCGACTACGAGCCTCGATCAGTCCTCATGATTCGGCAAGGCGGTTTAGTGAACTTGGTATCGACATTTACTTCGGCCAGGGTACTTTCACGAGCAGCAACACTGTAGCCGTCGGAGATCAAACGCTGCATTTCAAGAAGGCCGTTATCGCCACAGGTGCACGTGCCGCTGAACTGCCCATCCCAGGCTTGAAAGATACCGGCTACCTCACCAACGAGACGCTGTTTTCGCTGACGGAATTGCCCAAGCGACTGATCGTCATTGGCGGAGGTCCCATCGGCTGCGAGATGGCTCAAAGCTTCGCTCTCTTTGGAACACGTGTCACACTGATCGAACAAGCGTCGCATATCATGAGCCGTGAAGAAGTCGACGCCGCTTTGATCGTCCAAAATGCTATGAAAAAGGACGGCGTTGATTTCGTACTCGATGCAAAAGTGATTCGTGTCGAGAAGGATGGCTCCGATCACGTGGTAGTCGTATCGCGGGCCGGACAAGAAGAACGAATCTGTGGCGATCAGATCCTGGTCGGCATTGGCCGAACACCTAATCTGGATGGTCTCGGACTTGAGGCAGTCGGTGTGGTGGCTCATCCACAGCAGGGCGTTGAAGTCGACGAGCGATTGAGAACGTCCAACTCGAATATCTATGCAGCAGGCGATGTCTGCTCCAAATACAAGTTCACGCATTCGGCAGACTTTCTCGCTCGCATCGTGATTCAGAATACGTTGTTCATGGGACGTGCCAAAGCCAGCAAATTGATTATTCCGTGGTGCACCTATACGTCTCCTGAAGTCGCGCACGTCGGGATTTATCCTCAGGAAATTGCTGAAAAAAGTATCGAGTTAAACACGTTCACTCAACCACTCTCGGGCGTCGATCGGGCCATACTCGATGGTGAAACCGATGGCTTCGTTCGAGTGGTTTGCAAGAAAGGCTCGGATCAAATTCTTGGAGCCACCATCGTGGCCGCACATGCCGGTGACATGATCGGCGAGATTGTCATGGCCATGAAGCATCGCATCGGCCTCGGGAAGATCGCATCCGTCATTCATCCCTATCCGACCCAGGCGGAAGCGGTCCGCAAGCTGGGTGACCAGTTCAACCGGACGAAGCTGACACCGACCGTCAAATCCCTGTTCAATACCTGGTTACGATGGACAAGATAAATCAGAAAAAACGTTGCGCACGTGCTAATTCACACAGCTGTGTGATTCCATAAGTGAGAGAATCTGTTTGTTTTTTTTGGAAATCGATTTGTTGTGGAAATCAGTCCCTGCCAGGAAGTGCAAAGTGCTAGTACTATCTCGAAAACTTGGTGAGAGCGTCGTCGTAATGGACAATCGTAGCGAGGTAAATTCGGCAATTCGCAGATTGTCGATTGGCCTGTTCTCCGCGGGGTTAACCGGAGTATTGGCGATCGTCGTCTGGCAGTGGCTAGTCTGGCTGCCACAGGCCGGTGCATGGTCAAAGGGCTACATTTGGCAACGGTGCGGATTTGCGGTCCTAACCGCAGTAGACTGGCCAGTCGTGCAGATCACCGGAAAAAGGAATTTGTCTACGAATGACAACGCTATTTAATTCAGGAAACGCGTCGATACGTATATTGAATGTTGAGCAACAATGAACCAACCTGCACGTATACCTGCATTAGATGGCATTCGTGGATGCGCGATCTTGATGGTTACCTGTTACCGATTCTTTCAACTCTCATTCCCAGCTTCGCACTACGGCAATTTTGTCGGTCAACTCATTAAGCTTGGATCCCTTGGTGTTGATCTTTTTTTTGTACTCTCTGGTTTCTTGATAACGAGCGTCTTGCTTGATGGGAAATCGCAGCCGATGTTTTTTCGGCGATTCTTTTTTCGACGAACTATGCGAATTTTCCCGCTCTACTTTGCATCACTAGCGATTTTTCTGTTTTTGACCCCTTACTTTTTGGGCGATGGTCATATGTTCGCCCAGGGACTGGTGCGTCAGGAGTATCTTTGGTCTTACACTACTAATCTGCGGATGGCGTGGGAAGGTTCATGGTGCTTTGGATATCTTGACCATTTTTGGACGCTCGCCATTGAAGAGCAGTACTATATGGCTTGGCCTTTCGTCGTGTATGGGTTCAACGCGAGGCGACTATTCTGGATTTCAATGACTTTATCAATCGTATGTCTGATTGGGAGAGCTACTTTTTGCTATGTGTCGAATAACGAAGTTGCGGGAGATGTGTTGACATTTTTCCGATTTGACGGACTGTTGTTAGGCGCGTCGGTAGCCACAGTGATTCGGATCAGCTCAGACCTCGGTCGATTGACTCGAGTTGCCGGTGGAATGCTAGTGGGGTCGATCTTAGTGAACTCGATTTTGTTTTCACAGGGAGGTAGGCTACTTGAAATACCGCACACTTTCGTTTGCGTCATGTGGTCTGCGCTGGTTCTGCTCGTTGTCAGCGATTCCTCGAAATATCGAATCAGTGCACTTTTCGAATCTCCCTTGCTGAAAAACTTGGGCAAGTATAGCTATGCAATGTACGTGTTTCAAAATCCGCTCATTCCAATCATGGAATCTGTCTTAGATCCCGATGAAATGAGCAAGACATTTTTCGGAGGACTAATCTACAGTTGCTTGATGATCATTCTTACCTATGGTTGTGCAGTAGTAAGTTGGCACTGCCTCGAAAATTGGATGTTAAGACTTCGCGATCTGGCCTTCCGACGCGAGAAGCCCACAGACCAGCCGATGTAGGTGAGTGTATTGTGAACGAACTTTTGCTCAAGAGGGCAAGCCTAACAGACCGGTCCACTGCCTACAAAAACAAAGGAAGTTTCCTCGCCATGTTC
>JAGQOY010000155.1 GCA_020427005.1 Planctomycetales bacterium | reverse complement strand
TAGCGAGGGGCAGGGCACATCCCTCGCTGACGCTTCGGGTTACAATTTCAGCAGCCTGCTAGATGTATCACACGATTATTGCAAGCCAAAAACCTATCTACCACAAGAACGCGAAGAACACGAAGGATAAGACTGCAGCGGACTTAGTGATCGTAGACCTTTCAAATCCTTATATCACTACGCTCGTTCAGGGCAATTCATCCCTATCACCAAAACCTTTACCCGAGGCCTCGCGGCCAACGGCTCACTAAAACAACTTTCCCCCGAGGCCTCGCGGCCAGCGGCTCATAAGGACCAAAACCTGCATTGCCCGAGGCCTTACGGCCAACTGCTCACGGTCGAAAGGCGTTTAAAGAGGTGAGCGCCCGGGGTGTCAGCATTTACCCGAGGCAATAGCGGCCAGCGGCTCACCGTCGTTTGGCCATAAATGTCACACTTCCAAATCTGCTTTTGCTCGGCTGATTAGTCCGTACCTGATCCCATGCGACAATCCGGTGGGCGTAGTTTATTATAGAATCTGAGGCCGATTGCACCGGATGGTACTCCTTTCAGCCCATCCGTTGTCCTCCCAGAAACCCCACCTTTGCCTTGCTCCAGGTTCCCAGGCTCTCATAAAACCCTTGCTACGTCAATTTCATGCCTCAGTCGAAACTCATTAGTGCCGTTGAACGCGAGCAAATTGCACAACTTCAATTGTTGGCTTTGGGCGTTGTCGAAGGAGTAACTGCAGGTCGCCATCGGTCCCTGCGGCGCGGGGCCAGCGTTGAATTCAAAGAGCATCGACAATATGTCAAGGGTGATGAGATCCGGTCTATCGATTGGAAGCTCTTTGGAAAGACAGATCGCTTGTACATTCGCCAGTATGAGGACGAGACGAACCTGCGTGCCTGGCTGTTGGTCGACCAAAGCGGTTCGATGAAGTATGCAGGTCGGCGGGCAGGGCTCAGTAAGCATACATATGCAATGCGTTTGGCAGCTTGCTTGGCTACGCTGCTACTATCACAACAAGATGCGGCCGGCTTGGCACTTCTGAATGAAGGTATCGAACGCTTGCTGGCTCCCCGTAGTAACCCGAGTCACTTGCAAGCCCTTTTCGCTGCTCTAGTTCAATCCAAGCCGCATGGACCAGCTCAGTTGGTTTCCAGTATCGAGGAAATTGCAGGGCGGGGCATCGGTAAAGGCCTGGTGTTCCTAATATCCGATTGTTTTACAACGCCGACCAAATTGGCAACTGCTCTCAGCCTGTTACGGCATGGGGGCAGTGAAATTGTCATCTTCCAGGTGCTTGACCCAGACGAATGCGACTTTCCCTTCCGTAGCTTGACTGAGTTTCGATCTCTTGAAATTCCCCAACAGCTACGAAGCATGGATTCATCCAAAGTCCGCCAAGCCTATCTCAACCGTTTATCTGCCTTTCAGAGGGAACTCAGCGAAGCCAGTGCACGTGAAAAAATAGAGCTTGTGACCTGCCGCACTGATCAAAATTTGGTGGAAGTGCTGGCAAAGTTCCTGCAGAGCCGAGGTCGTCAGGTCAATCACTTGGCCAACTCTGGAGGTGAGGCTCGAAATTTGGATGCCAATAGGCGAATTACAACTATGCAGCGAATTTGGCGACGTGTTACTCGGAGTCGCCGATGAGTTTTCTAAACATTAGCCTGCTGTTTGGGGCATTGGCTATCGCCGCACCTATTATTATTCATCTGCTCAGCCGCACTCGTTTTCGGACGATCGACTGGGGAGCCATGCATTTGCTGGAAAGCCTGGAGGACACTACGCAGCGACGCTTTCAATGGGAGAGCCTATTGCTGCTGCTAGTTCGCTGCTCAATTCCTGTGCTATTGGCACTAACATTGGCCCGGCCTGTCCTAACGATGTGGAATCTGAGAGGCAGTGCCCAAGACCGCACGTCGTTTATTTTGCTAGACGATAGTTTCTCGTTGAGCTCTGTAGCTAGTGATGGCGATGGCCGCTCGCATTGGCAACGTTTGCAGGTAGAAATCGCAAAGTTGCTCAAATCTCGGACGTCGTCCACCGCTCCTACACTAATTTGGAAAACTGGAGGTCGCAGCCTGACACCCTTGGGTGACGACGATACGTCCCTAGTGGAGTTGATTGACGAATTCCAAGGCACCCAGCCAACAGCTACTGAGTGTGATTTTGCCTCTGCACTTATGTCAGCGATAAAACATTTAAGATCGTTGCCCATCAAGGACGCGGAACTAATTATTGCCAGTGACTTTCAAGCATCCGAGTGGCAAGAGATGCGCAAAGAACAGCTGGAGGCAATTCGTGCAGAATTAACTGCTGACCCAGCCAAACCTATCCTGCTTACTCTGTTTCAAGCGACTTCGAACCTGGAAGTGGAAAGTTCCAATCTGGCGGTGCGATTACCTGAGGGAGGAATACCGCAAGTGCACTTGGGGCAATCCACGACGGTACAGACAGAGATCATCAATTACTCGGCCAAGGATCACACCTGCAACGTGGTCCTGGAGTTTGATGGACAACCATTAACACAACAATCTCTAACTGTGCCTGCAGGCCAATCGACCATCATGCCATTTCAATTCGCCGTGGACGAACCGGGTTGGCACGAATTGGCTGTGCGAATCGATCCGCAAGATAGCGTTCAAGAAGACAACACTGCCTGGCAAATGCTCGAAATAACAGAATTAAAGCGATTGATGATTTTGGATTCTACACCGGTTGTCAGCCAGTTTGGTGATAGTGACTATTTTCAGGCTGCAATAGCACCGTTCGGTGGGGAGAGTTTTGTTCGCAATCGCTGGCAAGTGACTCAACCACGTGAGCTTGCCAGTCAAATTGCCGAATTGCAGCGCTCGGATGTCGTAGTTCTTTTTTTCGACCCATTGCATCGAGCTGAATTGGACAACGCGCTTACGCGACAATTGTCTAGATTTGTTGCCGACGGTGGTGGAATGGTGTTGATTCCAAAAGATGTGGCGAATTTGGAATCTATCCAAACGGGCCTTTCGGCCGTGGATCAACCAGCTTGGTTCAAGGAATTCTGTCCCTTTAGTCTTCTAGGGGTACAGCCGGCGGATCCGAACATGCGAGAGCGAATGAGTTCGACTCCAATCTTGGTTCCAGAACTGGAGATCTTCAATGGAACTTCTGGCGGTGATTTAAGAGACGTTGAATTCATGCACTGGTTAGCAGTGCAAGATCCACCGCTTTCATTAGAATCTGACGCGGCAATGGATACGACGGAAATTCGCACCAGTACAGACAAGGTACTTCTACAGTTGTCCTCCGGGACCCCATTGGTTGCCAGTCGCAATATAGGGGCGGGAGTGATTGTATTGTTGGCCGTCTCGGCCGGGCCAAACTGGTCCAGTTTACCGATGGACGCCGCATATGTGACTTTGATGCAACGACTTGCGCAGTTGGCAACTCCCAAAAACCGCTGGCAAACCGCAGTCCGCGGAGGCGATCGAATCCGTATAGGTGTCAGCGAGATAGGTCAACAAGGAACGCCGGCAAACTATGCTGAGAATTTGGAATGGGTAATAGAAGACGAAGCGGGAAAGAACGTATCGCGAACTTCAGTGCGGCCAGGCGAGATCGAAGTGCTTTCGTTGGCTCCGCTGGTTCCAGGTATGTACCGGGTTTCCCTGGACACTTCGCGTATCGATCCCGAGATTGTGAGTCCTGAAGCCTTACGCCCCGTACCTCCGGCTTTTATCACTCAAGCAGCACAACGAGAATCAAAACTGCGACTATTGTCGGAAGCAGAATTGAAGAGTACTGCAGAATCTCTTGGTGCGCAAATTGTGACAAGTGCTGAAGGATACCAAGCCCTGGAGGACCTGCGAACCAAGGGGCGCGAAATCTGGCGTTATGCACTTGGCTTGCTGCTAGCCATGGTATTGATCGAGGTGTGGTTTCAACAGTTCCTTTCTCGGGGAACGCTATGACCACTGTTCGACTTGTGTTCAGCAACTTAGTCGGTGTGCTTATTATCTCGCTTGCATTGGCGGCCATTGCCTGTTTGTTTTACCGCCGCGAGCTGGTGAGAGCGCAAGTCAACGCGTTTTACGTCTGGTGCCTACCTGGCCTAAGATCCTTAGCCATAGTCTTGATAGGGTTATCTTGGGCCGAACCCACACTGGAATACCGCCAGCAAGTCGGCGAGCCAAGTCAAATTCGATTCGTCTTGGACGATTCACAGAGTATGGCGGGCGAAAAAACTGAATTGGACGATGGCAATCGCGACACAATGGTCCAACAGGCGACTCGTTTTGAAAAGTCCACTCGTGCTCTGATAGGTGTGGATGGATTGATCGCTCGATTGCAAGATGACTTTGCCATCCAGGTGTATCGAGGTTCAGATTTAGGTACCGGGCCAGTTTTTGAATCCTTGCCAGTGGATCCGGGCGATAGTACTGAGCTGAGTGAACGCACTTGGGTGCCGGAGCAATGGGAAGGGTTATCGCCGCTAGGAGATTGGCTGAAAGCGGTTGTCCCGGATGTGCAGAGATCCCAAATCGAATCCGAAGCACGAGATATTATTGTCTTGTTATCTGATGGACGTCACGTTGGAGGACAGTCGCCGTTGAGGGCGGTCGAAAGTTTGCAGGAAGTTAAAACTCCACTTTTTACAATTGGAGTCGGAGAAGACCAACCGGGAGATGATCTGGCCATTTTCTCCGTTGAGGCGCCTGATCAAGTGTTTCGTAACGACACTTGGCATGGCAAGCTAGTTGTCTCCGATTCGTTACCTCCCGGAACACCTTTCATCGCCAAGCTTCGATTTGAAGATCATACGGTATGGGAGCAGAGAGTTATCGCCAGTCAGAGCTCCCAACGCGAGCTGCAATTCGATGTTTCGATGAACGAAGTATTCGATTTGGCTACCAGGGAAAATTCTGGCAACGTGGATTACTCTCAATTGCCATTGAAACTTGTAGCCACCCTAGAATCCGCCCGTCCAGAGGCCAATCTTTCCAACAATCAGTGTCCAGTATTCGTGAATGTCGTGGCACAAAAATTGAGTGTGTTGGTCATCGACGATCATTCTCGCTGGGAAATTCGCTATCTAAAAAACATGTTTACTAGAGACCCGGGTTGGGAGTGCGATGTCTTCATTGCCAATCAAAGCATGGAACATTCGGGCGTAGAACTGCCGAAAACTCGAGAAGTGCTGTTCAACTACAACCTGGTCATTCTAGGTGATGTATCTTTGGACAAGTTGGTAACCATTGAATTGCTGCCCGAAGGCTTCGAGGAATGGCTGCTCGATTTTGTGGAAATAGCGGGTGGAGGTGTCGTACTAATCGACGGCGGACACAACATGTTGCACTCGCAAGTAGCGGGCCGACAACGCAATCTATTGCCCGTGCAGCTGGTAGATCAACGTCCCTACGCAAAGGTTGACCCGACTTTGCAATTGACCCCTCAAGGTCAGCAGATAGAAGCCCTTCAATTGACTGGCACTCAGGGTCTGCAAGAGCTTCAAGCCTGGAACAGTCTTCCAGCAGTAAATCTCGTCGCCTACACCGAACCTCTACCAGGTAGTCAGGTCTTGGCTGAGCTGAGATTGTCCCCCTTGGATGCGTTTCCGTTGCTCGTTTCTCGTCAGTTTGGTGCGGGCAAGATTCTTTATCTGGCTACCGACGAAACTTGGAAATGGCGATACCGGGTTGCTGACGAAATCCATCGCAAGCTGTGGAACCAGTTGTCGCGTTGGGCAATGCGAACGAGTCTGAGTGTCCGCGGCGAGTTTCTTTCATTGGACACTGGCTCAGCCAGTTATTCGACGAATGACGAAGTCTTGGTACGCTGTCAACTACGTACGGCAATGCAAGAACCAGCAACGGATGTCACGAGTTTCGCAATAATCTATCGAGATGGACAAGCCTTGGAACGGCTGCCGCTAGTTGAAGATCCCAATCTGATTGGGCAATACGCCGCTTCACTCGGGCCGCTTTCCGAGGGTGAGTATGCTGTGAAAATCGAAGCAGCTGGATTTTCGGCTGAGGCCCTAAACCTAGAATCCAAATTCAACGTGGTGGGTGAAGGAATGAAAGAGTTGCAACGCATCACGCGCGATAGCCAATTATTGCGCAGCATGTCGCAAGCAACCGGCGGAGAGTACCTACCTGAGGAAGAAATCGCAAGTTTGCCAAGACTGTTACGCCCCTTTTCTAGCGGCCAAGTGCTGCGCACCAACGTGCCCCTGTGGCAGAACTACACTTGGTTTAGTGCAATCATCTTCATCGTCTTGGTGGAATGGCTATTGAGAAAGCGAGCAGGGCTAATATGAGCAAAGCAATGCAATTGCCCCCCGCGACCGACCGATGGCAGGGAAATCCGGCTCTTGCGGCCGAAACTTGGATTCAATTAGTCGCTTTTCACACGCGCACGAAGAAACTGTCCGTACTGCTGGGGCTAGGCATATCAGTGATTACGCTTTGCCTGGCATTAACGGTTGCCATGGCCGCTGACGCCACATGGCAACTTTCTGGCCTGCGATGGCCACTTGCGCTCGCGGTGTATGGCTTGACCGCATTATCGATTTTTTATGGCTGTGTGTTGCCATTGGCCAAACGTTTCGTTCCATCGCAAACAGCAGTAGATTTCGAGCGAAGCGATCCACGCTTGTGCGGTCAACTCCTTTCCGCAGTTGAACTTTCACAAGACGACAGATCCAATGCAGGTGATTCCCTCGAGTTTCGGTCGCGTACCCAAGAATTAGTGGCAAGACTGGTAAAGGGGAGCAACGTTGAGTTATTGTTGCCGGCCCGGCTCCCTACTCAGGCAATGTTTTTGGCAGTGTTTACAGCCAGTGCGCTATTGGGTGCTAGCTTTTGGCCTGCATTGCAACTGCCTCAACGGGCGGCAAGGATTCTGCTTCCACACCGTGACCTCGGCCGCTTGGGAAGAGTTGTCATTGAGATAACTCGCCCGGTCCCCGCCAACAAGGTTGTTGCCCGTGGCGACGTCGCCGTCGTAGAAGCTCGTATACAGGGACCCAGGCCCAAAGACGTATGGCTCGAAGTTCGCGAATTGAATTCTAACGGACAACTCCTCAGTTCCTCAAGTAATTCGCCTCGTCGTCATGCGATGAGTCAGCGCAGCCGGAACGAACAGGATTCGAGCTCAGTTTCGAACACCTTCTATTTTGAGTCCACATTGCCCACTGGTTCGCCGTTAATCGAATATCGAATTGCAGCGAGCGGCACCGAAACGCCTTGGTTTGGATTGTCAACATTACCACGTCCAAGTGTAACGAATTTCACATTCGAAATTGGCTTTCCGGATTATTCGGGCCAATCTCCGGTAGAGATCGCTCGGCCCGATGGGAATCTGACTGTGCCTGAAGGAGCAACAGTCCGGCTGCAGATTGAACCCGACGTTGCCTTGGGAGTCGCGGAATTGAAATGGATCGGTGCAGCAACCAACCCAGCCCTGGCTCAGACCAGTCGTCTACAGACCGATCCGTCAGCTGAGAGTGCGATTTGGATGACTTCTTTCGAAGCTCAGTACACTGCGGACTATCGCTTATATCTGCAAAGCGTACCGCAGACGGTGATCACTCGTGACGGTGGCGAATCTGAAATTGCTTTAACAAACGAATTCGACTCGGCCTTCGCCATCGAAGTGCAGAATGATTTACCTCCCGTCGTGCAATGGCGGCAACCAACCTCGCGAGAGCTGATTACCTCACCAGCTCAAGTCTTAGATCTTATGGCCGAAATTGAAGATCTTTATCCCATCGCAGAGGTACAAGTCTATTTGCGCAAAGAGCAGGCCGATTGGGAACAGGCTTCGTTGCCGGTTGAAGTTTCGCGTTTTACGCCCAAGGAGACGGATGATCCGAACAACGCGCGTCAGGACTTTCCAAGCTACCAAGCCACCGCCCATGTTCAACTCGACCTGTTGCCTCTTCGGCTTTTAGCTGGTGAGTCTCTGGATATCAAGATTCAAGTACGAGACCGCGCGGGCCAAGTTACCGACTCTGAGTTGTTGAATGTACAGGTCTCCAATGCCAATCTGGCGATGTTACCTTCTGCTACAGAAGCCTTCCGAGCGGATTTGGCTGTGCAACTCGAACAGTTAAGTGCATATGCCCAGCAGCGAGTGGAAATGCTTTCAGAAATTGTTCGCGGAGGCATACTCCATAGAGACCATACCGTCATTCTGCGGCGACGGTCAGATTCCAGTTACGAAGGAATCGCCCAACTTTGTATTGCACCTGTCCAAACTGCGCTTCAATCGCTCCCCTCGATGGAGAATCGCTCTGTAGCCAGTGAAGTGTTGGATGCGGCACTTGTTGTGCTCAATCTGCAGCACAACATTGCATTTGGTTTACAACGTGAAGCACACGAAATTGAAGCGGAAATGTTGCGAATCCGCCGGCTAGACTTCGAGGCGAAGCTTCCTCCGGCGGATACTCAACGCATTGCCGATTTACTGGAGCGGCTTCAGGACCATTCCAGTGGATTGGCCGATAATTTTCGATTGTTGCTGGCTCGTGACGCGATCCAGCGGCACGCAGCTCAAATGGAAGAACTGGGCAGAGCCTTCGGTGTCTTGAGTGATGAACAAGGTTCCTCCGCGCAAGCCGCAGGACGACAGCATGCCGTACTTACACGTCAGCTATTGGAGGTCCAGCAGTCCATGTTGGACACACTTCCCGAGTTACACAACGAGGTGCAGTTCCACTTTAAACAGACACTTGAGATCGTCGCCCGCGCAGTCGAGCAAGCTGAACGAATCAACGCAGCCAGCGACACACCGCACATCCTCCAGGCTGCAAAACAGGTAGGAGCCATGCTGGAACAAACGGATGTTTCGTTACAGAGTAGTCCGACCACTGCCAAGCTATGGAGTGACGCTGCCATGGAAATTCGACAGTGGGTCGGCTACCCATCGACTCAATTGCGATCCATGGCCCGCGAGTATGATGCCAATCCTGCTGCAAGATCGTCCAGCTTTCGCCTTGAGTACATCGATACCCAACGTAAGCTATTGCGAGAAGCGACATTCGGTGATCGCATGTTTGCCACCGATCTGGGTAATACCCTGCGAGCTGCAAATCACGTACTGGAAAGCGATGATGAATCTCTTAAGCCGAGTCCAGTCCTAACGGAACTAGGGGATGCGATTGACACACTGGCGGTCGGCAGCAAACTCATGGATCTCGTGTCGGCTTGGATTGAGTTGCTGAATGCCGAGCGTCATTTGCAAGATACCAAGTCTCTTTTTCAGCAAAATGAGCGTTGGGACTACTGCTGGAATCAGTGGGTTTGGCTTGAATCGCAATTGGAGTTAGTTCATTTTCCGACGGATGTAACTCAGTCTCTGGTTCAATTGCGTCAGAGCCTGGATATGCAGCGTCTTCTTGTACACATCAATGCACGTAGAACCCAAACAACATCTAATAGACTGAATGCGAGCGTTGAGCTGAATCGCATTGCACGACAACTGGACCAAGTTCTAATGGATGCCCAACCATCGATGGACGCTGCACGTGCAACATTGCTCGAGTATCAGCCGAAGTTAAGTGACTTGGCCCTGAGGGCTGCGCGTAAAGTACGGCAACTTCGCGCGATGACGGATAATTTGACGTCGGCCATGAAGCGATCGGAAGCCATTGATCGACCGGGTGCTTTTTTTGAATTGGAAGATGCGACAACAGATTCGCTGTGGCCCATCGATCTGCTACGCTCTCTCATTGTCGACACTGCCGATACTCGAGACCTATTGTCGCGAGAGCAAATTGATATCGTCCGAAAACTGGATTCCGCCCTGGCGATCGTAGATGGCGTGCGTTCTCAACTCGAGCACGCACTCGATCATCTCGAACCGCTGAATTATGCGCGCTCTCAGCAATCGGTGTTGGAGGACGCCTCCAAATCACAAGGAGATGCAGCCGCGGCATTGGAGCAATTGGCCAAGTTCTTTGAAACGCTTGAGTCCTCAGCACAAGACCCAAACGAGGACGATCCACTGGCGAAGCTTGAACAGCTAAAGAACCTGATGAGCCCCGAAGACCGCGCCAAGATGGAGGCTCGGGAACAGGCGTTAAATAAAGCAGAATCTTTGGCTGATCTGGCTGCGATGGACCCTCATGAGGCCCTAGCGATGCTTGAGAAAGAGTTAAAATCCAGTATTCCAATGCAACTAGAAATGTCGGAGATTTCTAAACAGGCGGTTGGAGAGGCCCTGCGGCAACTGCAGGCTGCGGCAGACATTGATCGGAGCTTACCACAGCAATTAGAAGAATCTGACCCTAGTTTCGAAGCGGCAAAGGACATGCTCCTAGACGATTTACGGTTGTCTTTGAGCATAGGCCAGCGATTGACGGAATATCTCCTGGGTGAGGCGAAGTGGATGGCCGGGGCTGCGCGTGAAGCTGGCGAAGAAGCTCGTCTGGCAAGTGTGCATCAGCAACTTCATGGCGCGATTGAATCCGTGCGAAGTATTACCGAACTCGATCTTCCAATGGCTGACCTGCAAGCTGCAAGTCAGAATTTTGCATCCGTACTGCTAGTGATTGGTGAGGAACTGCAAAAGAGCTCGAAGCAGTTCGTAAGCCAAACTGAAAAATCCATTCATGACAATGGGGCTGACCTAAACAATCGACGGCGCGAAATGCGAGATCGACAGCGTCGCATCGACCAACATGAGATGAGGACTACTCAAGAGTTGCAGCGTACCGTACAAACCCATTTGGCGACTGCCGATCGAGAATTGCGACAACGACAAGATCAACTTTCGCAATCACAGGAAGTATTGGAAACACATCGAAAAGATGCGGAGAACCAAGAAACTACTTCAGCTTCCGAATTGGCTCAACGTCGCATAAGGGAGGCCGAACTTAGTCACTCCATCATTGCGCAACGGACACAGGAGGCTGTCCTAGAACAAGCACAACTTGAACAGCAACTCGGTCGGCTTGACAGCATTTTATCCGGTATCAATACACGCAGTCCGTTGCATCTAGAGAGCGTTAACCCAACTGCAGAACTGACGGCCAAGGTGACCCAAGTAGCCAGTGACCGGGCTGACCTAGCCAGGCAACTACTGTTAACCAGCCAACCTCGTCCCACCATTCCTGAAGCATCTGCTGATATTTTGCAGTCAGCGGCCAGACAACATGCGGATGTGCAAGCAAGGGTAGAAAGGTCACTGGAGAACTTGCAGCGAGCGGCCCGACATGAAGCCCGGTTGGAGAATCCGACCACTAGCCAACAGTTGAATGACATCGGTGGTGCACTCAATACCACGCTGCAGGAGCAAGTCACTCAAGCCGCACAGACCCTCAGTAAATCATTATCTGAGGCGTCCGAATCGAATAGTCAGCGAGGCACAGTAGATCAAACTAGGGCCTCGCTAGCGGCCCTAGAAGCGTCTCAAAAGGCCATTGAGCAAAACGTCGAACTCATATCCAAATTGCTACAGGGCGGGGCAATGGGGGCTTCCAAGCAGCCGAAAACATCCGATCAAGAACCTACCGACGCGAATCAGGCAATGGATGGGGAAGGATCCGATGTGTTGACGCCAGAACAGAAGGCTCAGTTGTTGGATGAATTGGATCAAAAACTGAATTCCGCAGAGGCCAACCTTGGCAAGAAAGAAGACAACGCTCAAAGCAGGGATGGTCAAACTAGCGAACAAACTCCGAATACGCTCAGCGAAGCCGCTCAGGAACTGGCCTCGCAGATGAGTCGCTCCCGACAGCCGCCGCCTCCTGCTCCTGGAGCCAATTCGGATGTCGCCATGGGGACTGAGTCCCAGATGGCCAATGTCGAACCCCAAGGGGAAAGTGCGGTAAGGGTAATCGATGTTGACCGGCAGAACGGTGACTGGGGACAGCTTCGCGAGCAATCCGCGGATCAATCGTTGGAGTCGCGACGAGTGATTTTGTTGCCGGAGTACCAGGAACAGGTAGATGCCTACTTCCGAACCGTCGCTGAACGGGGACAACAATAAAGAGATTACACTTAGGAGGATGAAGGCTGTATATTGATAGCTATATGCCAGGAAAAATTATAAGGGGTTTTTTGGAAAAACTCGGTATTGAATAAGGATCTCAAGCATGACACCAGGTTCTATGGCAGATCGTTTTCTTCCACGCCGCCGAATGCTGAAAGCAGCTGGCATCACGATCGCTTTGCCGTGGCTTGAATCGATGCGTGTAAAAGGGGCCGTTCGAGATCGAGACGCCGCACCTCCAATGCGCATGGTCTGTATCGGTAATGAATTTGGAATGTACCCGGGTGCTTTTTGGCCGCAACAAGTTGGCCAAGACTTTGAGTTAACACCTCTTCTGAAGCCTTTGGCTGACCATAGAAAACAGTTCACTTTGTTTTCTCACTTGGATCATGGTCAGAAAGGTGGGCACTTTGCTGTGCATACTTTCCTGACAGGTGTCAAAGCTGCGGAAGCTCGTGGTATGCCCGAGGGAGGAATCAGCCTGGACCAACGCGCAGCGGAACACATTGGTTCAGCGACAAGATTTCCTTCCTTAGCAGTGGGTTCCGAGGACGGATTGCATGGCGGTTGCCAGATAAGTTGGACACGAACCGGCAGTCGAGTGCCCCCTGTGCCTGGTCCCAGAGAACTATTCCGCAAGTTATTCGTAAACGAACCACCCGAGGAAAAGGTCAAGGCAGCGGATCGCATTGCACTTCAAAACTCGATTCTGGATGCTGTGCTAGGAGACGCTAACAGCCTGAAACGGCAATTGAATGCTGAGGACAGTCGAAAACTTGACGAATACTTTTCTTCGATTCGAGACGTGGAATCAAAGCTCGCTTTGGATCAGCAATGGCAAGACATTCCGAAGCCGTCCGTGGAACTTGCTGAACCACAGAATCAAGGCTTAGTCCGTGACTTACCACTCATCTACGATCTGATTGCTTTGGCCCTGCGAACCGATTCTACTCGAGTCACCACGCTGGAAATCGGCGGAACGTTCGTCGCGTCTGACCTTGGAATCAAACAAGGTTATCACTCGCTATCTCACCATGGCCAGGATGAAAAGAATCTCGAATTACTTGTCGAAATTGAACTCTATCAGGTAGAGCAATTTGCTCGTTTCCTTTCTAAACTTGGGGAAATCAATGAACCCAATTCAAATGGAAACTTACTCGACAGCACTATGGTGCTCTTCGGGTCCGGAATGGGAAATGGGAACTCGCATACCAATCACGATTTGCCAATCATCGTGGCCGGGGGAGGTTTCCGACATGGTGAGCACAAGTCCTATCCTGTTGAATCGAGCAAACGCATTCCGCTTTGCAATTTGTATTTATCCTTGCTGCAACATTTTGGATTGGAAACTCAGAGTTTCTCAACCAGCACTGGAACCTTGCCAGATTTTGAAGTTGCCTAAGGGCAATTTCCCTCCTTCAACCTACCTCTCCTATGAAGCCAACAACCGATTTCATTCAACGTGGCATGACTCAGCCGCATTTTCTCACGCGAGTAGTTTTTCTGACAAGTTGGGTGTGGCTGTTCGTTGAGTCTGCGATATGCGCTCAACCTACGCAAGATACTTTTGAGCCACAGGTTTTTTTCACAGCTCATTGCGTTCAATGCCACGGATCTGAGGTAGAGAAAGGAGACAGACGTTTTGACCCATTTCCAATTCCTTTGGAAACCCCTGACCAGGCCGTAGATTACCAGGATGTCCTGGATCAACTCATACTTGGTGAAATGCCGCCCCCAGAAGAATCTCAACCCACGGCTGAGGAACGCCAACTGGCTGTCGATTGGCTTAACACTCAACTGCATGCATTCCGTGAATCTCATCGGCCCGTGTCTCGTGAGGTCGTATTGCGACGACTAAACTCTCGCGAATACCGCAATACCATCCGTGACTTGTTGCATTTGAATACCGTTATTTTTGATCCAGCTTTTGGATTTCCCCTCGATCAATTGTCCGACGGATTAGACAACAACGGGAATTCGCTTGTGACCAGCGGTTATCTGTTGCAGAAATATCTTGCGGCCGCAGAAAAATGTATCGACAAGGCAGCTTTTCCTAGGGTCAAGCCAGACGAACAAACTTGGCATTTTGCCGATGGTTTTCGACAACAACCCGAAATTGATCAGGTTCACGGGAAAACCAATCACTTTCAGCATATCACGCTGTATGAAGTCATAGGCGCGGATAAACACGAAGGGGCTTATGCGCCGATTTGGCAATTTCGCGATGGAGTTCCGAGCGACGGGTGGTACGAAATTCGCTTCCAAGCTGAGGCTCTGAATCGCCTGCATCCCTATGACGATTCCTTTTTGGGCATCGACTCCAGTGAACCACTGCGTCTTGGTATCCGGCCCGGCGATGTTACTGCTGGTCAATTGCACAAGCCTCAGCCGGTTGAACCGCTGCTGGCGGAAACCGATATTGCCGACGAACTCGGGTGGTATACCTTGCGAGTTTGGCTCGACGCAGGGTACACGCCACGTTTTACTTACCAGAATGGTACGATCGAAATGCGTAACCTTTATGCTCGCATTATTCGCAAATACCCAGATCTGTTTCCGAAGCTTAAAACCGGGGGCATTGTAGAGGCTCGTTTTACGGCCCTCAACGATGGAAAGATTCCTCAAATCCGGATCCACCAGGTCGAAATTCACGGCCCACAGTACGAGTCCTGGCCCACGGAAAGCCAGCGAGCCATCTTTGGACCTGATGTAGAACGAATCCTTTCGGCGGGAGAATTTCCAGAATCTCAAATGCGTCAGCAGCTAGATAGGTTTATGGCGCGAGCCTATCGCCGTCCTGCGACCAAGCAAGATGTTGATCGAGTCATGTCGGTAATCCAATTGCGCATTGAGAGTGGTCGTCCATTGTTGGACGCCTATTGCGATGGACTGAAAACCATATTGTGCTCGCCGGCGTTTTTGTACTTGTCTGATTCTGCGGACTCGGCAGCCAGCAATATGCTGCTGAGCGATTTCGAATTAGCCACACGCTTGAGCTACTTTTTGTGGGGCAGTCTACCGGATGACCAACTTACGGAACTTGCTCAGACCGGGCAATTGTCGCAGCACGAAATCTTGATGCAACAAGTTGATCGCATGTTGTTGGATTCGCGTGTAACGGGCTTTCTTGACGGCTTTCTGTCGAGCTGGCTTCGTCTGCGAGACTTGGGAGCAAGTCCCCCTGATCGTGATGCTTTTCTCGACTATTACCAATACGACTTGGGTACCGCGATGCGGAAGGAGACGGAGTTATTCACTCGCCACCTGATCAACGAAAACTTGAGTATACGGAATTTCTTAGATTCTGACTTCACGTTCGTGAACAAGGCTCTGGCCAAACATTATGGATTGCCTGCGCCTTCCACATCGGGCTTTGAAAAGGTTTCTGTTCAAGACCGTCGACGAGGGGGCCTGTTGGGGCAAGCTAGCGTTTTAACAGTAACAGCCAATGGCATCGACACATCGCCAGTCGTGCGGGGTATTTGGGTACTCGAGAATATTCTAGGCATTCCTGCCCCGCCGCCTCCTGCCGACGTGCCCCCATTGGACCCAGACATACGTGGGGCGACATCGATTCGAGATCAACTCGAAAAACATCGGTCGGTAAGTACCTGTTACGATTGCCATCGAAAAATTGACCCTTTGGGATTCGCACTTGAGCACTACGATCCCGTCGGAGCTTGGCGAGAAAAATACAATTCGGGTACCGAAATCGACTCAAGCGGGCAACTACCCAGCGGCGAAGGTTTTTCCGGCGTTGAGGAATTTAAGTCGCTCATGACCGCGCATGAGGAACAGTTTGCTCGTGGTCTAACCACCAAATTACTGAGTTATGCCACCGGGAGACAACTTGAGGCCGCAGAAAGAGTCGTCATCGATAAGATAGTCGACAGCAACCGGCAGGCTGGATCAGGCTTTCGAGACTTGATTAAGGCCTGCGTTAGCAGCGAGATATTTCTACAGCCATAGTCCAATGGCGTCTACCATCGAGATCGGGTTCAACAATCGTTCCTAGTCAAAGTTGTCCGCAGTTTGTCGAAGTTCAAGTTCAAGAGGAAACTTCACGAAAGAGTAGCGTTTTTTCGCACATTTTC
>JAGQOY010000154.1 GCA_020427005.1 Planctomycetales bacterium | reverse complement strand
CGAATAATCGTCGCAACCACATTCAAGTCCATCACGTTACGAAGTTCACCAAATGCGCTAATGTGTTGCGATAGTTCGTCGTACTTGGTTGTAAAAAGATCGGCCCATTTTTGAGCCTGTTTATTTTGTCGATCGGCAGCGGATCTAATCCCAGCACTACTGACAAATTGCTCTTCCGTCATGGCCTGGATGCCGCTACCTGTTAATTGCCATGCAAGCTGATCTTCACTATGGAGGATTGCGTCGTACTTGGAGGCGATCCACCAACGCGGCTGAGTGCCACCATACGATCCAACATCCCGAATCATCTCCATATAACTGGGCAAGCCTCCTATGGGAGAACTTTCCAAATTCATTGCCAATCGCTTCATCTGATAGTCGGCTGCCACCAGGGTTTGGGCCATGCGTGAGTCAGGAGGTACAGTTGTCAGTTTGACCAATTGAGGACCGAAGGCCTTGCGAATGGCTGGTTCTACACGATTCGGGCTGAAACCTGGACCTGTAACAAGTTGGCTGAGCAACCGATTAACGGCCTGCTGTCCTTCAGGTGTAGGCTCGATGGAAACTGTGATGGCTTGCTGCCTTGCACCAGGCACGCATCGAAGCGCGACAAGCAAGTCTTCCAACTGCAAAACTGGACGGCCGCTGACCACGCCGACTACAGAAGCGTCTTCACGAACGATCCAGCCTTCAGCAGGTCCAGCGATCACAATGTCATTTTGTTCTGGATAGACAAAAACATGGTCGACACGTTGTAGTCCAGCCAGGTACCGAATGTCTTCGGAAATTTCAACTCCATTTTCAACAGCCTTTTTCAGTTCCTGTTGTATGCCAGCCAAAGAAACCATTCGAAGCTCGGCAGGCTGATTCATTTCTCCCGGAGTCTGCCGAACCACCTCGCGCAAGCGAGTTAAGGCGCCTGAGCGATCAATTTGCGAAGCGGATTGCACAACCCCCTCAGCATCGACGCTCACCCCCCCCACAACTCCCTGGCGAGTAAAACCAAACGGATTAAGCTGCGCCCAGGCAGTTTGACCAACTTGGCTAACAATTCCCACGAAACCGATGACAAATGCAACGTTTCGAAATCCTCTAATCATTCTCAATCTCCAGAGAAGATTTTTGTCATTGAGCGGACAGCCTGCACGGTGACTTCAGCTAAGATAATTAGCACGAAAACACACCATCCCACCGGAATACGCAATATAAGGTGCGAGAGATGGTACGCTGCTGTTGCAAAAGTTGCGAAAAGACTCTTATTTAGAATAGTTGGTTCAAGCGCCAAATGCAACAAATTACCCCTGCTTATCTCGTCATTCGACACGGTGGCCGTTGGACCGATATTCTGCGGTTAAGCCCCAAACAGACCGTAACTATTGGACGCTCTTCAAGTTGTACCATTGCGGTTCGTGAGGAAAAGGTGAGTCGACACCATGCACTGGTCGATTTTGGGGCAAATGGTTGGCAGGTTACCGATTTAGGGTCTAGGAATGGCACCCAAATTGACGGGAACACTATTTCTGGTCCTTACCAGTTACAAGAGGGAGATCGTATTGGAGTCGGGAACTGCGTCATTACATATACGAGTCAGCTATCGGAGGGGATTCCGGCAGAACACTCCGAAATGGGCGGCGTTGATTCTGGAGCGACAATCGACGGAAACCTACAGCCGACAATTGTTCACCGTGTACGGAACAGTCAATGGTCGTCCGGAGGCCTTTCATTTCCCAAGATTACGGCGCTCGAGTCGAAACCATCCCTCGATCAATTCTTCTACCATCTAGTATTTAGACTGGTGGGCTGCGAGTCATCCGAGCAAGCGGCCGAAGCTGCACTGAATGAAGTGGTTGATTTTTTGGGGATTCAGTGTGGAGGAATACTGGCGTTCAAGGAAGTTGGAGGGACTGCCCGAGACATAGGAGTTTTGGCCACCCGACAACCGCATGGAAAATCTTATCACCGGGTGAGTGATTATCTGGTGCAGTCCATACTTGGCGATAAGCAAGCGATTCTTGCAAGGAACATTCAAGACGATAGGCAGCTGACTGCGGCACACGGTTCAGGCATACAGGCGGCAACGAGCGTTATCTGTGCCCCTTTACGTGACATGCGTCAGGGCAGCGAACGGATCATCGGCATTCTTCATGTGTATGGACTGCAAGAAGATCGGGAGCTGACACCCAACGATCTGCAAGTTGTAGTGGGCGTGGCAGATAATTTAGCAATCGCCATTACGCAACAGCAATCCAAAGTTCAGCTCCAATCCCATCTGGAGTCCAGCCGAAGACAAGTAGATCAATTGCGTCAGCAACTTCAACTAACGTATGAACTGGTTGGTGAAGGTCCCGCAATTGAACAAGTTCGCTTACAGATTGGTAGAGTTGCTCCCACACCGGCAACAGTACTGATACGTGGGGAAAGCGGGGTTGGAAAAGAGCTTGTAGCCCGAGCTATTCATGCACATAGTGAAGTCAAGGATGGGCCTTTGGTGTGCCTCAATTGCGCCGCGTTAGCACCAACGTTGCTCGAAAGTGAATTGTTTGGACATGAGAAAGGAGCTTTTACCGGTGCAACGGAACGCAAGATCGGTAAGTTTGAAGCGGCGGATGGAGGCACATTGCTACTAGATGAGATTGGCGAAATGCACGTCGAACTGCAGGCAAAGTTCCTGCGGGTCCTGGAAGGACAACCGTTTGAGCGGCTCGGTGGCAACAAACCAATTCATACACGAGTGCGCGTAATTGCGGCTACTAATCGAGATCTCGAGGAAGCTGTCGCAGAAAAAACATTTCGTTCGGATCTCTATTACCGATTGCGAGTAATTGAGATCGTCGTACCGCCACTTCGTGAGCGCAGAGGCGATATACCATTGTTGGTAAATCACTTCATAGAACTTCTAAAGCCTCACGCTGGACGACGTATCGCCGGTATTTCGGAAGATGCACTCAAACTGCTAAACGAACATAGTTGGCCAGGGAACATTCGTGAACTTAGGAACGTCATCGAACGTGCTTTAGTGCTCGGGGGAGGCAATACAATCGAACCTCGGGACCTAAACCTTTCCAGCCTACACTCCGTCGAAGGTGCTGCATCCAAACAAATACATACCGCAGTCAGCTTTTTGCCTCAATCGTTGGCCGAAATAGAGCAGCAGCACATTTTTCGTATGCTTGAGTTCACGGAGGGGAACAAGAGCCGAGCCGCGCAGCTCCTTGGTATTGAGCGGTCCACTTTGGATCGCAAGTTGAAACGTTTCCCTGAATCGCCATAGTGGCCCGAGGTTGGGACGGACATTATCCGATTGCTTAGGGCTGCAAAATCAGACTAATTGTTACGATTAGAACTACTGTCTCAGACGCGGAACAGTTCATCCCCCATCTATCGTGAATACAGATATCAACAGGGGACTTTCTCCATATCTGTGACCTACATTTCCTGGCTTAGTTAACCACAATGCGTATTTGTAGGTGCGTACTTACCGCGACAGAGTTGCTAATTCTCGGACATTTGGGATGCCACAGGGCCTTTGGGAAGATTGCTTTAATCAAGTTGCTGCCGTAACTCAGCGAGCCGATTCTTCGTTTGAAGAATTAGGTTCTGTCTTAGCGAAACTGGCTCAAGAATTTGAATCTCAACGAATTGCAGCATTAGCATTTGTCACGGAAACCGCTAGTACAAGCTGCATCGAGCGCTGCATTCCGGATTTGTCTACTTGCAAAAAGACGGTTGACGATCTGTGTAGCAGGTTGCAACATGCCGTTGAAACCGGGCGACCATTTAGCTTCGAAAATGCGGATGAGGCTCTAAATTGCCTACTTTTCCCGCAACCAGTAACAGTTCCCGATTCAGGTACTGTCGCTGTTAAGAGCGAAGTGGTTCCTCCATTAAATTCCAGAGAACAAACGACGCCACGTTCTTCTACGACATCGAGCGTGGCCCAACAGTTAACGTCATGTGATTTGGATTCTGACTTCCTCATGGACCCAAGCCCAGAGGTTTGCCAGTGTCAGGACGAACAACTTTTGAAAGCGTTCCTAAGTGAAGCCACAGAGCACATTCAGGAAGCTGAAGAACGCCTGCTCATCCTTGAGTCCAATACGTCGGATCACGAGGCACTGCATGGCCTGTTTCGTGCTGTGCACTCGCTTAAAGGCACCGTAGGAGTTGTTGAACTAAAATCTGTGGGAGTGACAAGCCATTTGGCCGAGAACATCTTGACTAAAACTCGAGATGGCAAACTGCAATTGGCGGGTCCGTTATTTGAGTTAGTCTTAATCACTGTCGACTTCTTGAAGTTGCAAATTGAATCGTTAAGAACTGCATATCAACAAAAACGCTCTTTGACGTGTCCCAAGCCGCCATCCGAGTTACTCGCAAGTCTTCAAGTGGCGACGCAAGCAAGCGATTCGTTGAACTCTGACCAACTGCAGGATTTACGCAAGCTGCTCGGCAAACTCAAAGACCCCGATGCCAATGTAGGCCATCAGAATCGGATTTCGGAAACGATACGTGTCGACGGCGCAAGACTAGAGCAGCTAGTGGACCTAATTGGTGACCTTGTCATAACCGAAGCAATGGTTCAACGTGAACTTCAAGGAAGTAACAGTTGTTTGGCCACCTCAGTTGGATCCAAGTTACACAAGATAGTGCGTGACGTACAGCAACTGAGTTTGACGCTCAAGATGGTGCCAATCGGTTCAATGCATCAACGTCTGAATCGAATCGTTCGTGACGTTGCCAAGAAGCTGGGCAAAGAGGTGGTGTTCAAACTAGAAGGGCCAGATACGGAGGTAGATAAGGCGCTTCTGGACCGCATGATCGATCCGATTGTCCATCTGGTTCGCAACGCAATTGACCATGGAATTGAAACACCAGAAGAACGTGTCGGCCTGGGAAAACCAAACAGTGCAACTCTTACGGTTCGCGCAGAACACAAGTCTGGCTCCATTCAGATACACATAATTGACGATGGGCGAGGGCTGAATAGGGAAAAGATCCGTGCCAAGGCTGTGTCACGGTCAATTATCTCTCAATCGCAACGCCTGTCCAATCAAGAACTTGATTACCTGATATTCGAACCAGGTTTCTCAACCGCAGAAGATGTGTCCGATATTTCCGGACGTGGGGTCGGAATGGACGTCGTCCGTCGAAATGTCGAAGCCATGCGGGGTACGGTTTCACTCAAGTCCAAAACCGGCGTAGGCATGACTGTTAGCCTCAGCTTTCCGTTTAGTTTGTCGATCATCGACGGCACCGTAGTGCGTGTCGGTGACAATCTATTTGTGATACCAACCTTGTTGGTCGTCGAGCAGTTTCAATCCAACGCACTCGAGATATCTGGTACCGCAGGTTGTCACCTTGTACGGTATCGAAACCATTTTCTGCAAATGAAATCGTTGGACAAAGAACTCAATACTACTTCACGACCAGATGACAAACATGGGCAGGTAATCTTGATTTTGGACTTGGGCGGCAGACACAAAGGACTGCTAGTGGATGCAGTTATTGGTCAGCAATCCGTGGTGATAAAACCCTTGGGAGGTCTCTTTGCTGACGTAGCCTGTTTCTCTGGCGGTGCTCTATTAAGCGACGGAAGGATAGGGTTTGTCATCGAAGTATCCGCACTTTACGAATCCGGAGGCAGTACGTGACCATAACAAAACGAATGACTCCCATGCTCAATCCAAGAGCAAGACGAGACGAAGGGCTTGCACTTGGCAAAGACGCATATTTGATATTCGAACTGGACGGCAGTGAGTATGCCATGCCGGTAGTCCATGTTGCTGAAATCATCACAGCGCTTGAATATTCACAGGTTCCTGGAGCACCAAAGTACCTACTTGGGGTCTGTAACCTGCGAGGCAAGATATTGCCAATTGTGGATTTGCGCTGCCGTTTCGCAATGCCAGCCTATGATAGCCGAGGTCGAGATTGCTACTTGATTATCCGGCATGAAATCGACGAAACATCCTACCAAGTTGGGATTCAAGTGGATCAAGTCAAAGAAGTCACTCGCATTGATTCCGATTCAATTGACCCAGCACCCAACGTGAATGACTTCATTAATCGTCCGGTATTCTGTGGAGTCGCCAAAACAGAATCGGGTGTCAAATTGATAGTTGATGTTCCAGCTTTTGTGATTCAATTGCGAGATGCAATACGACATGCCTACAACCGTGGATCGGATTGAGGTAGTTGATGATTCAAATTGTGTTCTGATTGTTTAGTGACCGTATAGTTAAAGTCCCCAACTACGCCCGGTAATGCCATGAAAATCAAACAGACATTCATTTTACTATGTTCAATTCCAACAGTTCTCATTCTTTTCCTTACTATTCTGAGTGTATCAGATGAGTGGCGAACCATACAGTTAACAAATGAGACATTAACGGTAAGAAAGAATCTCGATACGCTGAGCGAACTATTGATTGAACTGCAAAATAGGAGGCTTGCAATTGTAAATAGCATGCTCGGAGGAGTTGATGATTCTGCCATCACGTCGACCGAGAATTACAGGGAATTGTGGAACCTATGGAAGAATGAAAATCAGACCTTACCCAAGCCGCTGGCACTTCTTGCCAGAAAAATTGAATCCACTATGAAGGGATTATCCAGTGAGGCAGATCCGGCACAACTGAGTTCTGTACTGACGGAATCGAATCAACATGTTCTCGACCTGTATTTAGGACTGGTAAATACAAACAAAGATCTCAAAGTCCGGGTGCGTGAAAGCGTCAATTGGCATTTCTTACTGATCAAAGAGAAAGCCCACCTAGAATCACTCGGCGTAGCAACAGGCATAATACAAGGCAATTTTAATAATGAGTCGCTGAGTTCATGGATGGGATTGTCAAAGACGCAGGAAATGATCTACGAAGAAGTACTTGATCAGTTGGAAGACGATGAAACGAGGAAACTTCTTGTCGAATCTCATGACGGGCCAACGAACATTCGACTAATCGAATTGCGACAAGCGGTACAAAGTTCTTCAAAAAGCGGCCGCTTGCCGTTTACCTGGCGAGAGTGGGAGCAAGTTGCTGTTGAGCGTCTTGGAATACTTCAGGACGTGTTAAAGAACCACTGTGAGTGGATTGAAACTCAGTCTTCAAAAGAATTGCAATCTGCAAAAAACCTGCTACTTACGCAGCTCCTAATTCTCGGAGTATGCGTGACCGCTACAGTTTGGATCAGTCTATACATCTGCAAAAAATATTTCGTTAATCCGATGCGAGATCTTACGACATATATCAATCTTATTGCAGCAGGAAAGACAGAGTTTGATTTACGAACTAGTCCGAATCAAGAAATTGACGCTGCAATCCAAGCTGTTGGAAAAGTGCGCAGCCAATTATCCCTGTTGTCAACCGAACTTTCTACTCAAGCTCAGGATGCAGTCAATGGTGGAGTTATTCGAGAGGTTGAAACAGCTGATTTTGAAGGAGTCTATGCGCAAATAGTCCAAGCGCTCAACGTGCTCACCCATTCTTTGACAAGCATGAACTTGCAGGTGCTGGAAATAGTAACTTCCATCGGCGAACGCAATTTAACCGCCCGTTTGGAAGGTGACTATCATGGCTATTTCGCGGAAACCCAGGACAAGTTAAATGAAGCTCTTGAGCATCTAAACTCCACTTTGTGCGAAGTTCGTCAAAGCAATATCAAGGCCTATGATTCCGGCGAATTGGTTGAGAAATATAGCGAAACATTGGCCCATAATGCAGCCGAACAGGCCAGCTCACTTGTTGAAATCGCTAGCAACCTGGAAGAAATGACGATTATGACCAAGCAGTCCGCGGAAGGTGCAAGCGTGGCCAAGGGAGTTTCCGACAGAACGAGAGAAGCCGCTGAGCGAGGCGCCAATCAAGTAAAAGACCTTGTGGCTGCGATCGAGCGCATTAAGAGTGTCGGTGATGAACAAACCGCCGTTCTAAAAACAATCGATGAGATAGCATTCCAAACCAACTTGCTGGCACTTAATGCGGCAGTGGAAGCGGCGCGGGCGGGTGAAGCAGGACGTGGATTTGCTGTCGTTGCGGACGAGGTTCGGAATCTCGCTCTCCGAAGTGCAGAGGCAGCCAGTACGACGGCTCAAATGACTCAGCTGTCTATGGCAGAAACATCCGTCGGAGTGGAACTTGCCACTGGCGTATCTAAAATCCTGACGGAAATATGCGACTGGACAGAACGAAGTAATGTTTCTGTTTCCGAAATTGCTGCTACGTGCAATGAACAAGCTCAAGGAATTGAGCAAATAAGCCAGTCAGTAACGCAATTCGATATCTCTTTGCAAGAATCTGCAGAAGAGAGTCGCCGAATGGCGAACGAAGCAGTCTGTATGCGCGAGCGGCTTGTCAATTTGGAGACGATTTTGGATGAATTTCGACTGGTCAATTGCACAGGCTCGAAGCAGGGAGCCAAAACTAAGCCTTCATCCAAAAACCCAGAAAGCCCTGGCAGTTCACAACGTTGTTCAAAAAAATCGAAAGATCAAGCCAATCGAAAGAAACCCAATCCTGGAGGAATTGGGGTGACAGAAGCTCTTCCAGCTGAATTCACCCCATTCCATAGCAGTGACTTCGCAGATTTTTAAGAGTATATCGATACTGAACGTTCTCCAGGCTCTCCTGGTCCGCCCCTAACCAAGATCCAATTGAGAATATTACTGTGCCTCTTTCCGATGCGACATTTGAGAAATTCGCCCAACTGCTTCTCGACAAGGTAGGCATTGTCTTGCCTCCTAGCCGTAAACGGATGTTAGTAAACAGGATCATTTCACGTGTTCGAGCTCACGGAATGAGATCGTTCGATCAATACTATGATTTGGTGGCAAATGGGAACGACTTTTACGAGTGGCAGAAGTTAATTGACAGAGTTACTACCCACTACACGTCTTTCTTTAGAGAGAATAATCACTTCCTTCATTTGCGAAGCCTCTTAGTAAACCGTTTCAAGAAAGGGATTCTTCGCGCGAGAATTTGGTCGTCTGCATGCAGTACAGGTGAAGAGGTTTATTCGATCGCTATAACAGTTCTGGAAGCTATGAAAGAAGCTAACGTGCGTTATGTTGACGTTAGGATACTCGGAACTGACGTTGCCTTGGAGCCCTTACAGGTTGCAGATAGGGGCTTCTATTCGGAGGCATCCATTAATGATTTGTCTCCAGATTTACGAGCTTACTTTGAGCTCATTCCCGGCACATCTGGACTAAACGACGAACGCTTGTTTCGAGTCCAATCTCGCGTACGCGAATTGGTGATATTTCGTTTGGTAAATCTATGTGAACATCCGCTCACCGTTCCCAATGAAATAGACGTAATTTTTTGTCGCAATGTTCTGCTTTATTTCAACAAAGAACGCCAGCTGCAGATTCTCACTGCGATTGGCCAAAAGTTAATTGCCGGGGGTACGCTCTACGTGGGGACTAGCGAACACGTTCGTGGAATGCTGCCGGAAATGATATGTTCTGCGCCAAGTGTGTACTCTAAAAAAGAATTTCTTAATCAACAACATAATGACTACGTGAAATATGTCCCCCGTGTATTCCTTGACGCTGGAGAGCTGAATTCCCCGGGCTTGAGTACGCTTTCGCCTAGAACACCTGGGTAAACTAACTCATCGCTAACGACTGGCCTTAAAGTTGTTACGAGCAAGGCAATCATTGCATGTGATACGATTTGCCCGTGGCCTGCCTGGCGAAACGCAAAATGTTAACAAAAGGATTATATTCCAATCCTATATTTGCTGAGAAGCGAATTGGTCTGAGGAAATTGTATGAACACCTTGGTAGTCGATGATTCAAACGTTGTGCGTTTAGTAATCCGGCGCGCATTGGCCCAGCTTGGGCTTGAAAACGTTGACGAAGCTGGCGATGGTAAACAAGCCATCGAACTAGTTGAAAGCACTCACTATCATCTAGTCGTCGTAGATTGGAATATGCCTGAGGTGAACGGTATCGACGTTATTAGGAAAATACGTGAGATGGGTAACACGTGTCCAATTGTAATGCAAACTACCAACGCAACAAAAAGTGATGTGATGGAAGCACTTCGAGCAGGTGCCACGGATTATATTCTGAAGCCTTTCACGACCGAAGAAATGGTCGATAAGCTCGACGATCATATGTTACATGGCGTAATGATGGCCGAGCTTGAGAAGAACAACAAGACATGATCTTGTGTAGTACTTCATGTTTTCAAGAACCACATTTTGCCCACCAAGTAGACACGAAGGAAGCGTACGTTGTATACAGTCTTAGTAGCTGATGATTCTGGTGTCGTGCGCAGCGTAGTCAAGCGAGCGTTACTTGACTTGGGCATTGAGTCGATCGATGAAGCAAACAATGGCAGAGATGCAATTGAGTTTATTGCCAATAACTCGTACGATTTAATCGTGACAGATTGGAACATGCCAGAATACACTGGACTGGATGTCGTTCGAGCCGCAAGAGCCGCCGGACAGCACTGTCCAATCATCATGCAAACTACCGTTTCGGATAGAGGTAACGTCATGCTGGCCATACAGGCTGGCGTCAACGACTACGTGCTAAAACCATTCTCCAAGGAGGAGATCTCTGAAAAAATGGAGCAGTACGTCGGCGTGTGTAAGACCGCAAGTGCCAATAGCTAAGTACCTTCTCCTTTCCAAAAACGCGTTGTCGCTTCTCTGTTGGAAGTTAGCAATATTCCCTCAATTGGCTACAATTCTGGGACGCCCTTAGAATCCACTATTGAACAGTCGCAGCCTCGGCGAATATAGTTCAAATTTGGTCTTTCCACGTCGCCAGTTATTTTGCAATAGCCTATGGTTCCAGCAACCGTTCACGTTCCTGTTCTCCCGAAAGAGATACTTGAGATCTGCAAACCGCAGCCAGGTACAGACTGGATTGACGGTACTGCAGGCGGTGGGGGGCACGCAAATCTAATTGCCGAGCAATTGAAACCCATGGGCCGACTTTTGGCCCTTGATAGAGACCCGGTCGCAGTGAAACTTCTGGCAAGCGTTCTGCCGGATAACTGCCTGATCAAGAATGACTCCTACGATCGAATACCGCAAATTCTGTTGGAAGTTGGATGGCAAGGCACGGATGGAATTCTGCTCGATTTGGGGTTGAGTAGCGATCAGCTGGCCGATCGATCGCGAGGGTTCAGTTTTCAGGAAAGCGACGCGATTCTGGACATGCGTTTTGATATGTCAACCGGAGAGACAGTTGCCGAATGGCTGCAATACGCTGATGAAAAGGAGATCGCCGATGTGATCTACCATTTTGGAGAAGAGCGATTTAGTCGTCGAATAGCGAAACGAATTGTATATGAAAGAAAGGCTAGTCCTATAAAGAAGGTTGCCGACTTGAGAGAGCTCATCTACCGGAGTGTACCGGGAGGAAGACGAAAGCAGGGACGCATTGACCCTGCTACACGCACCTTTCAAGCTTTGCGCATCTTCATCAACGATGAACTTGCGATTTTGCGGCGAGCCTTGGAGGTACTGCCAAATTGCTTACAACCTGGCGGCTACCTCGCGATCATTAGTTTTCACTCGTTGGAGGACCGCATGGTCAAGTATGCATTTCGCAGTTCACCAATACTGGAAGTGGTTACTCGAAAGCCCGTTCAAGCTTCCGATATTGAAGTTGCGTCGAATAATCGTGCACGAAGTGCGAAACTACGTGTGGCTCGTAGATTATCCAATTAGTGGCGTGAATTTTCTATTTTCACTCCTCTTTTTTCGCTCTTCGCATGCTTAAAGCCGTGCGCGGCCCCGCGAGGTCAGCGATTTAGCTTGATAGTATCACCGGAAATTATTTGCTCGACCCAATCTTTTTCAATTAACGGCAAATCACCGGGCAAGGTGTATTTTAAAGCAGCCACAGCTGCTCCCATCTGGAGCGCTCTAGGAATTCCCGATCCCTGCAAATAGCCTGCAAGAAAACCAGCCGAGAATGCATCTCCCCCTCCCAGTCGCTCCACCTCGATCGCAGGAAAGGCCGATTGAAGAAAAACCTCTCCGTTTGGGGTCCTGCAGGCCGCACCATCCGCACCTCGGGTTAGAACGACGATAGCTGAGGGGTACTCGTCAGAGACCACGGCTAACAACTCCTCAATTTGATGGAGCGCGAGATTTTTGCTATGCAATAGTGCGATGGCTTGCGCGTCACGGGAGGGTAAAAAAATCAATTTCGCTAGCTCAAGAATTGGGGCGCAGCTTCGCCAAGCAGTTTCGAGCGACCAGAGCTTCGACCGATAATTAAGGTCAAAACTTACTTCCCATCCGGATGCGTTGGCAAGCTGCGCGGCCTGGATGGCGGTCTCTCCCGCCGTTCGAGACAAGCCCATTGTTATGCCCGTCGTGTGAAACAGCCTAGAGTTACCTGCACGAAACAACTCAATTGGCAGATCGGCAGGAGTGATCCTCGCCATTGCCGAATCTGAGCGGTCGTAATAAACAGTAGTCGCCCGTGGCGGGCGGCCTCGCTCCATAAAATAAGTACCTACGCGATCGTTCGGAGTCCACACAATGTGCGAAGTATCGACATTTTGCGCTGTTAGCTCATTGGCGATTCTTTTGCCTAACGGATTTTGCGTCAACCGACTAATCCATGCCACGGGATGCCCCAGTCGACTTAGGCCAACTGCAGTATTGGATTCACTTCCACCGACGAAGACTTCTAATTGGCCAGTTTGTTCGAGCCGTTGGAATTCAGGCGGAGTGAGACGCAACATGGTCTCTCCTAAAGTCACAACATCATACGCCATCTAGCGGTCTCCTTTTCACGACTACCGACAACAGACTGAGAGTCAGCGATCAACATCGGGCTGCCTTGGAATAGTCATTTGCTACCGCTACCACGCGCTCCCAATCGGCATTTTCGATTAGCTTTGGATTTACAAGATTACCCCCAATGCCGACTCCAACCGCCCCTGCATCTAGATACTGTTGCATGTTCCGTAAATCAATTCCGCCGGTAGGAATCAATCGGATCTCCGGCAGAGGAGCAAGCACATCCCGGATGTAGTTTGGTCCCAATTGTCGAGCCGGAAAAACTTTCACCGCCGTAGCGCCAGTGTCCCAGGCAGTGAGTACTTCAGTTGGAGTAAATGCACCGCAGACGATCGCTAGATCTTGTTCGACGCAATATCGTATAACATCAACATTTACAGTTGGAGTCACCAAGTATTGTGCCCCGCACTGATGGGCGGCCTTGGCCTGTTCAAGGCTTCTAATGGAACCAATTCCCAACGCGGCTTGTATGCCATCAAAAGCTGCAACAGATTGCCGTAAATGGGATACTGTCTTCAAGGCATCGGCATTTGTTAGCGTAAACTCCTGTAAGCCAATTCCGCCCCGCAGAAGTGAGCCAGATAGGGCTTCGGCTGCCGATAGATCTGCTAATCGTATGATAGCAATCAATCGTAGTTTCATAACCAGATCCAGAATTCTTTGTGCATTGGTCATTGGACTACTCATTGCGGATAGGAATATCTACTCGGAATCACAACCGCAGGGGAAATGGCCGAGTCACCTTCTTGGTCGTTCGCTTTATTGCCAATCCATATTGGCATCTTCATTAGATCGCTGTCGATTTCCGCGGTCTTGCAGCTCAGGCCGGCCAGTTGACAGAAGTTCGCAAGAAGCCGCAACCCGGAAAGTGAGAGTACGGACTCGGGATGAAATTGCACTCCAATCGTTATATGGTTCGCATGTTGGACTGCCATAACTTCACCCAAGTGCGAACTTGCGATGACCTGAAGTGGAGTCCTATTCAAAGATTCTGGGTCGGCAATTAAGGAATGGTACCGCGCGAACGGCTGCGGTGACTCGATATTTGCGAATAGTTGGCAAGCCTCAAGTTGTATCGGACTAGCTCGACCGTGCATCGGCTCTCGCGCCCGAATAATGCGCCCGCCAAATGCCTCACATATAACCTGATGTCCAAGACAAACTCCCAGAATCGGCAATTTGCCAGAAAATTCCCTTACAAGTTCAATGCATTGGCCTGCATCCTGTGGAGCTTTGGGGCCAGGTGAGATTACTACTGCCTGGAATTGCTCAATGTCTTTCATTGGCAGGCGATCATTTCTTACAACTGCCAAGTTTTGTCCAAGGAGAAGAAAATATCGCCACAGATTAAAAACAAAGCTGTCGTAATTATCTACGAGTAAAATCATCGTTCCAATGCCGATCAACGTCGCTAGGGTTCAAATCATCCCTGGTTGTGCAGGGCCCTGGTTCGCAGCGAACACTTTCGATTGATGGTGCTATCGCCTCGCATTCTACCTAATCCAGAAATTGCTGAAAGCTCGATCATCTGATTGGCTTGCGAATCCAATTCAATCCACAAGTAATAGCGATCAATGGCAAAGGCCACGTTAGTTCCGCGATTGCCATTAACAAGAGGCAGAATATATTTTGCTACCGTGCATCCTAAGTGCCTCAACAGCTCGCAATATGCCTTCAGCTTTGTGCCACGTCTCTTGTTCTTCCAATATTGAATTGCTATTAGCGACGATTCCGCCTCCGACTGGGACCTGCCACCAACCGTGTGCGGCTGTAATTGTGCGTATCAGGATATTCAAATCCAGATCGCCAGCTAGGCTGATATAACCCATACTTCCGCAGTAAGGTCCACGCACTGTTGGTTCGAGTTCTGCAATGATCTCCATGGCACGAATTTTGGGTGCTCCGGTAATTGAACCGCCCGGGAAAGTTGCTGCCAAAACATCCGAGCAACTGAGACCGTCTGCCAATCGTCCCTGAAGGACACTCACCAAATGCCAGACATATCGATATTCTTCCAACTTGCACAGTTCGTGCACCTTGACGCTGGTAGCATCCGCAACTTTGGAGAGATCATTTCTCAACAAGTCAACGATCATTACGTTTTCGGCCAAGTCCTTTTCGCTCGCCTGTAACAGTTCACCCATGCCACGGTCTGCCAGAGGATCACTCAATCGAGGACGTGTGCCTTTGATTGGCCGAGCCTCGAGGACGCGATCATTTAAGCTGAGAAATCGTTCCGGTGATGTACTAAGAACCTGCAGTCGACCGAAATCGGCGTAGCCTGAAAATGGTGCTGGTGTTGATTGCCGCAAGAATAAATATAAGTCGGCTGCAGAACATGTTGCTTTGCGCAATAAGCGTTGCGACAAATTTACCTGAAAGATATCGCCCGCAAGAATATATTCAATACATCGGTCAACAGCTTTGCGGTATCCTTCCGTGCTAAAGTTGCTAGACCAATCGTCGCCCCAACGTGTTGGAAATTGGTGAGCCAGCATACGGCTGGGAAGCTTATCGTTTTTCGAAACTGGGGCCGCCAAATGCGAAGATTCGAGGATAGACAAAAAGGCTTGAAGCCGAGAATAGGCACGGTGCTGCCGATTGGTTACTCTCTTCTCAGGAATCCCTTGGGAGATTATCCAACCGGCTTGCTGAAAATGATCCCAACAAAGCACACAATCATACCAGCCAAGTGTTGCCACAGGAAAATGGAATTCATCGTACTTGGCAGATGGTAATTGTTCGAAGCAACTTCCAAATTGATACCCCAACCATCCCATCCAACCACCTTGAAACGGTGGAAGGTCCGCCAACTTGGGCTGATGAAAGTCATTTAGCATTCTCTCAAGCTGTTCGAATGGCCGACTGCGCGACTTGTCCAGACGCCAAGTAGCAATTGGGTCAGCTGCCAGGTAGCTGTACCTTCCCAATTGTGGATGCAACATGTTGCTATCTAACCAAACACAGCCCGGCAAACTTGAAAGCCTCCGGAAGCAGTATTCAGCGGTCCAGTGGTCCGGCAATTGCCGAACCAAAGGTTGCATCGAGTACAACGCAGATCGAGATTCTCTCGACTTGAGCTTGACGACTCGCTTTCGCTCTGATTCTCTCTTCTTCGTCGACACTGCTTTCGTTGTGAACCTCAGAATAACTTACTGCGTATCAGGTTTCGAATCGGGCCATACAGGTGGAAATGATTTTATATTTCCGTACGAGATATAGAACGCGCCTAGTACCATGTTTTTGAGATTTTTCCGACACTCCGTGTTTTGGACAGAGCCGATTTTTTTCAACCTGAACCAGGTTGCCCTTCCATCGCTAGCTGGCTGCTGAAAAAGTAACCCGAAGCGTCAGCGAGGGAATGT
>JAGQOY010000153.1 GCA_020427005.1 Planctomycetales bacterium | reverse complement strand
ATTCTGGTATTGCCAGGGACTAAGGATGCCAGCGTAGCTTCAATCGGCAGAGCACCGCATTCGTAATGCGGGGGTTGCGGGTTCGACTCCCGCCGCTGGCTCATCAGTTAGCGTTTTGGCACAGACTTTTTTGATTGAGCTCTGTAACGCTAAGTCCATTACACTTCAAGACTTAGGAGTCATGGCAGGATGACTGATGCGATGGTGCTAGACGTTCGGGATATGGTAGTTGCTAACCAGTCCTTTGGTCCTAGCGAAATCAAGCAAATTTGCAAATCGATTTCTGAAGATTACAGCCAACTTGGGATCCTCCGGGATGCAATTGGCGAGCTTCAGCAAATACCCGAACGTACTCCGGCTCAGTCGGTAAGATTGGGTGTCAGCCAATATATTTTGGGGCGATTTGCGGATTCCCGAGAAACGTTAACACATTCAGACGGAAGCGCCTTGGCCTTGTTCTATAGGGCGAAATCGCTGTTTGAATTAAGTCACTTCGACGAAGCGTTGGCTCAGTTTGAGGCCGCCAAGAATTCGGGTTACGATCCCGACCAATGCCAAATTGCTCGCGCTGAGATTCTGAGATATCTTGGCCGGCTACAAGATGCAATGGATATCCTCGATAACATTTTTGGGCCCGCTGAGCAAACTGCAGAATACAACTATCAGCGTGGCGCGACTATTGCCGCGCGCGATGGGCACATCGAAGAGGTTACGAAGCTATTTAATCGGGCCTTGCAATACGACGACCGTCATCCTGGTGCGTTGTTTGGTTTGGCAATTGAGTATGACCGGCGCGGGAACGATGCCGAGGCACTGCGACTTTACGAGCGCGCGGCAAGCTGTTTTCCAGCACACGTCGGCACACTGATTAATCTTGGCGTGCTATACGAAGACCGAAATGAGTTTGGTAAGGCACAGGCTTGCTATAAACGCGTACTCGACATTTACCCGAGTCATCCGCGGGCCAAGTTGTATATGCGCGATGCATCTGCTTCAGGCAGCGTCTACTACGATGAGGATTCGGCTCGGCAATCAGAACGATTGAGCTTGTTGTTAGCGATCTCCGTCAACGACTTTGATTTATCAGTTCGAAGTCGCAATTGCCTATCGAAGATGGGTGTAATGACACTGGGTGATTTAGTACGGACTACTGAACAACAACTGCTATCAAGCAAGAATTTTGGCGAAACAAGTTTGGTTGAAATTCGTGAAATGTTAGCTTCCAAAGGTTTGATGTTGGGGCAGTTTGCGGATCAACGTCGCGAACCAGACCCTCCGCTGGACCTATCTGGCATGAGTCCCGATCAGCAAGCTATTCTGGACCGGCCGATTTCCGACTTGAATTTGTCGGTAAGGGCTCGAAAGTGCATGGTGCGACTTGGCATCAACACCATAGGTGAACTCATTCGCAAAACTGGTGATGATTTGCTAGAGTCCAAAAACTTCGGCGTGACGAGCTTGAATGAAGTCCGCTCCAAACTGACCATCATGGATCTGAAACTACGTGGTGATTGATCGAAGATCCGTTAGCATGGTGTTTGTTTAGTTTTATGCTTAGTGGCCAATCCTAGAGCCATTAAGTATTGAAACTTGAGGCAGTGTCGATGATGCATCAGTACGCTTTCCCCTTTCTTTGCCGGTGAAAAGCTATTAGTTCTCGACTCTGGTTGGATCGGAGTCTCTCTGATTACCAATATGTCCGACTCACTTCAGTTTGAATTACTGCATCAGGACCCCCACTCGCTGGCTCGTCTAGGAAGGCTTGCCACACCGCGGGGACAAGTTGAAACCCCTGCGTTTATGCCAGTCGGGACATTGGGAACGGTTAAAGGACTGACCGTTGAGCAAATAAAATCCACCGGGGCTCAGGTAATTCTTGGCAACACATATCACCTGGCCCTTCGACCTGGCAGTGAGTTGATTGAGCGATTGGGTGGGTTGCACGAGTTCATGGGGTGGACTGGTCCCATTTTGACAGATAGCGGTGGGTTTCAGATTTTCAGTCTTGCCGATCGCGCCAAAATTTCGGAAGAAGGTGCTACATTTCAGTCGCACATCGATGGTCGGAAATTCCATCTGACGCCTGAGGAATCCATGTTGATTCAAAGTCGATTGGGAAGCGACATTGCGATGGTTCTTGACCATGTGGTGGAATTGCCCGCGCAGCGTGAGTTGATTGAAGATGCAATGCATCGCTCCACAAGATGGGCAGAACGCTGCCTAGCTATTAATAATGCAACGGGACAAGCCAAGTTTGCAATAGTACAAGGCGGACTTGAACCCGATCTACGTCAACAACATGCGCAAACGCTAGGGCAGATGCCATTTGCTGGCTTTGCCATCGGCGGTCTGAGTGTAGGAGAAACTCCAGCAGAAATGTATCGGATCCTGGATTGTACAACGCAGCATCTGCCAGCGGATAAGCCCCGATACTTGATGGGAGTTGGTCGTCCCATTGACCTGTTAGAAGGAATTGCGCGCGGAGTAGATATGTTCGACTGTGTAATGCCCACACGCAACGGACGCAATGCATTAGCCTTCACATGGCACGGAGCATTACGATTGAGAAACGCCAAACACGCAGAAGACCGGGCTCCCATCGATGATCAATGCCCATGTTTGGCCTGTCGCCACAGCCGTGCTTATATCCGCCATTTGTTCATGTCAGGCGAGATGCTCGGTCCCATACTATTGTCGCATCACAATCTCACGTTCTACCAGGGCGTGATGCGCGAAGCGCGCCAACAAATTGCGCAGAACAACTTTCTTGATTGGTTGAGTTCTGTGAGGGCTGCCGGCTTGTAGATCGAGTCGCATATGACTGCGTGGTGCGGCATCTGCGATTTCAATTACCCAGGAAGCCCTTGCAGCGCAATTGTCGCCCACTGCCTACAGAAAAATTGATGGGGCCTCGCATTTGACCAATTCGCTCTTTTCGCATTGCTTCGGTCCAAGCTGGATCAACCTACCTCGGTTAGAAATCAGCCAATTGGTAAGCGCGGGAACGAAACAAGAAATCGACTAAATTGCCTTCGTGAGGTTGCAACCAATTTAAGCGATTTGTTGGGATGGGCCCCACATTCAGGCGATCAACAGCAGAACTTTCGGTGAGGGCATCGATGAACTCCGCATCCTTGCTAAGCACCGTACAAACCAGGGTGGGGCCAATTTTTCGTAGCATTTCCTTTTGAGGGCATTGCACGATACTGGCGAAGGGAAACATGTACTCTTTACTCGCAACAGCTCGGTCGGGACTGTCTGCGTGAACAATCATGGGGCGCAAGTATGCACAGCGAGGCTTTTCGACCAACCGATCGCCCATGCCGTCGGTCATGTCCTTGACCCCGGCTTCATCTAGGTCCTTTTGAACAAGAGCCCAGGTGCCTGTAGCCATTTGTGGATTGGTAAAAGCGGCTAAACCAGAATTTGGGTCTTGAGGTGGAAGGACATCGATTTTTCCTAAACGCTCTGCCAAAGCAGCAGCGATTTTCTCTGTATGGCGCGAAGCCCAAACCCCGGAACAGTTGATGCAGCTTCTTCCACTGTTACTGAAAATGCTCTCAATCATCAACTCCAAGTAGTCTTCCCAACGGTCGACAATGTCATCTCCAAGAAGGATCTTGGAGAATCCAGGGCCGTGGGCTTGCACACGCGGGTTACCTGCATACTGCTCGACAGTCTGAGCGCTACCAAAAACCATAGAACGGGAACATTTGGATAACAATGTCTGACCAACGTCATGACCGCCAGGATATAAGGCAAACGCTTCACCTGGAATGCCCGCAGCCATAAATGCCGAAACCATTCGATATGGAGTCCATGGTTCTTGACTGCCCGGCTTTAAAAGCAAGCCAATTTGAAGGGCTACGGCAGGCAACCAAAGCGTATGTACGCCAGGCGAGTTATTAGGTAGAACAGCACCGAGTACAGGCGATTGGACCTGATAGCTTACTGTGACCCCTCTTCCTTCGTCACCGTAACCACGTCGATAAATCTCCAGGTCCAAGCCTCGAGTCAGAGCGGCCAATATCTCGTCCATATGAGAAAGAACGAATGAATTCTTTTTCATATTTGCACGGCACATGTGCTCTGGCAAGCCAGTACTAGCGGATTGTTGATGAATGAAATCATCCACCGTCTGAACTTGATCCCCTAAGGCAACCTCCCCTTTTTCAAAAAGTTCTGCGGCTTGTTTGCATCGAGCAATTAATTCTGAAGATGGGATCTCGCGCAGGACTTTTCGAGCTCGCGCAGCGTGCTTCATATCCAGCTGCAACATACCCCCATTCACCTGGGAAATCTTAGCAATTGGGGTGCCATTGTCGAAATGCACCACCTCTTGCTGATCAAGAGATTGATATGGTTTTCCCCAACGAATTGCGGGTACGTTTAACATAGGGGTCTCGTCGGATACAAGCGTTGGCGGGAAGGAGTGAATACCTGAAACAACCTGACAGAGTTAATAAACTCCAACTGTTGTTGACGAAGCCAAGCGATGAAATGGCCTAACTCCACTAACTCCATCCCAGGGAAATTTGGCGAACGGCATTTCTCGTTCACCTTCATCACGCTCAAGAAAACCTGGAACGAAAAATTCGCGGGTCATGGTATAGAGTTTGACTCGTCCCGTAGCTCCATAATCAACCACTTGGGTATGGTCGTCGAATTCTACCACTTCCACTGCGGCACGGGGTTGCGGAGCATAATAGCTGATTTTGTAATCGTCAGCGGCGGTCACAGGTTTGCTGCATGCTAGCCCCATCAGGGTATTTCCGTAGGTGGGAGTCATGTAAACACCACTATCTTCAGTTGGTCCACCCAGCAATTCCTCCACACAAAATCGCGTCCACTGCGGTGTAAACTCGGTTCCACCTGAGAAAATTCCCGTAATTCCAATTTCTTGAATGGAGGTCTCTTGCTCTGCAAGCCCGTATGCTAATGACTCCAGCAACTTAGGTGTCGTAAACATACACTTGATTTCATGCCCCGCATTCAAGATGGTGATTGCCTGGTCGATACAATGTTTCTTGTAAGCTTCCAGATGCTCCATCCAACCCTTCTTAATGAGCTTAATTACCCAACGTGGATCGAGATCGATGCAGAAACAAATACCGCCCCGATGTTGACAAAGATGCTCAACCGCCAGCCGCAGTCTTCTAGGACCACTCGGCCCCAACATCAACCAGTTGGCACCTTTTGGGAAGAACTCTTCCGGCAAAGTCTCGCTAAACATTTCGTAGTCGATGCGAAAATCGTCAATGACAACTCGACTTTTCGGTACTCCCGTAGTGCCACCAGTTTCGAAAACATAAGTCGGTCGATCGGCCAATCCTTTGGGAACCCAACGCCGGACGGGGCCACCGCGCAACCAATCGTCCTCAAACAACGCGAACTTCTTGAGGTCGTCAAAGCCTCGCACTTCCTTCAAGGGATCAAAGGAAAGTTCTGATTTCTTGCTCAGCCAAAACGGACTACCCGTGGACTCGTGAAAGTGCCATTGCACCATTTCGTATGTATGTGCATCGAGTTTCTCTTTGGCAGTTAGGACCGCAGTATCGATGTTACCGACAGTAGATTCACTCATAGTGTCTGGATCTGGAGGGAGGTAGTGAAAGAGTGAAAATGTGTGGCGCGAGTCTCACTCTAATCTTTTGGCCCGAGAGGAATTGCTTTCAGCAAGGCACACTGAGCGAAGCTTGGCCACATTAATTTAGATTGTTGGAGCATACCCGACAAACCGTAAAACAGCAACTCGCGCCTAATTTTTATGGGCACAATTCCAATGCACAAAGGTTACGTCGCCATTTTCACTTCAAGGCCACTTTCGACTCAATGCAAAAAAAAACCGCAGCCAAACGGCTGCGGTTTTATCTATTTGATCTAAGATATCGAGACTCTACGGCCCAACAGGAGTTGCAATATTGTTGTTGAAGCCATCATTGTTATCAGCTAAGGCAGCAATGCCGATTGCCAAACCAGCAGCTCCTAAGGCACCGCCAATGCCTCCGAAACCACCGCCAAAACCACCGCCGCCTCCGCCGCCAAATCCGCCTCCATAGAAGCCACCAGGGCCGGCAAAACCGCCACCCATAACTGGAGCACCCATTCCACAACCGCAAGGATCAACCCCACAGCCGCAAGGCTCAGACATAACAACCTCTTCGACAACGACTTCTTCGCTGCAGCACGCTACTTCAGGTTGTTGGATCATTTCACAGCACAAGCAATCCGAATGGAACAACCCAGTTACTGTTGACACAAATCGTGGTGCCGACTTGATACTGGCCACAGCGGCCTGCGATTCGATTGCCTCGAAAGACAAGACTGCAAAACCATCGTCTCCAGCAACAACCAAGTCGTAAACGCCTGGTTCTAGGTTTTCGACAACAAAATAGCCATCTTTGCCGACAGCTACTTTGGCTACGATTTCACCATCTCGCAAAATCTGAGCCACAGATCCAGTAAGATCTTGCTCAGCAAACGTCCAACCTGGACGAGAAACGCGACCAACCAAGTTTCCTGCTCGCAGCACAACGCTCGAAGAGCCGTTGAATTGGCGATCGTTGGCAATCGGGTCATCTGCGAAATTTCGATAGTAGGCATCATGTGATGCATCCAGATCCGCAGGAACTAAGTTCTCACTCAACAACTGACTTACCTTGTCACCACCGATTGAGCTAGCGTAAACATCTAGTTCGCTTCCCAAGTGAGTTTCGTCACTAGGCATCACGTGCAAGGCAAACGCAGCGTAAGCGTCATTACCAACCGCTTGCAACGCGTACGTGCCAGGCTTGATACCCGAAAACGAAAACTGCCCTTGGCTATCCGTCTCTGTCGAAGCAATCACCTCGCCTTCAAGCGAAAGCAAAACCTTCGAGCCGGTTCGGCTGAGACTCTCGCCATTGGGGGCTAAAACCATGAGCTTCCCGCCAATGGATCCACTAGCATCCAGACGGACCCATTCACGTTGGTGCAGCAAATTAATCAGACTCGATTCTTGCACGGAAGAATCGATGGTTCGCAAATCCTCAGCCACAGCTATTGGCGCAAAAGCCACAACAGCTAGCAAAACCTTCTTGAAGACGCTCCTAAGCATCGTTTTCCCCCGAAAATATGTGTACATCATTGGTGTGATTAAGGGTCAAATCGTAAAGTTGCGCTATTTGGGAAAAGTACAACCAACGCCTATGATAGTCCTTTTACCACCATTGGCAATTAGCGAAAAGTTTACGATCGAGTAAAAAGTGGAAAATAAGTGAACTAGGTAAAAATCCGTGTGGAAACTACCCACTCTAATGGGTAAGTGTAGTTAGTTTATGTAACTGTGTCAACAAATTGTCACTCACCAAATCGCCTCTTCATAAAAATTTCGCTAACCGTTCCATTACTTACGGGCGGATTTTTCGGCAGATTGCGAAATTCTTCTGGATTCATGCTCGATCCAAGAGTAACGGTACGATCCGAGTTCGGCGTCTTCAAATAGCCAAGTAACTTATCTAGTGAAATCTGTTGTACACCGTATCGTTGAGCATCTTTGAGAAAGTTCGCATATTCTCGGTCGCGGTTTTGATTGGCGGGTGTGTCTACAGTGGTCGAACCCACATCGGTACCAACAACAACATACCGAGTATTCGCGTTGACGCCCTCTAACTGATCATCCCTGCGCCCTTTGTAATCCATCACCGCGTCCAACCGGCCCCCAGAATTCTTGATTAATTCTTTTACGCGTTCCAGATCGTCTCGGCGATCGCCATTGATATCCATTAATCCCACTAGGGCAAAACCGGCGGCACTGCCAGCTCGCCAAGCTGGCGAATAGACTAAATCCCCACGTGTAACTGGCATACGGACGTTGGGATCCACAATTTTCGCTTGTGCCAAACGAGGGCCCACGACTCGGACAATCGTCAATTGTGCTTTGGGTTTAGCATTGCTGATATTTACTTCGAGTGCATCGATAACTGAGAAAACAACTCCCTCCCTCAGCTTGTCATCACTTCCCAGGTCGACCCAGGCTTTGTCGCCATCGACGTTGACAATTTTACCTTGGGAGGCTGCAAAATCTGGCGTATTGATCTGGAGGATGATCTCCGATTGTTGATTGACTGTGTCCTGCAAGTCTGAGTTTTCGGCGGTCAACCTACTCACGTTAGCTTTTTCCGCAGCTAGCTCGCCGTCCAACTTCTGTTTGTAAGTCTCGTAGTTCTTAAGAATGTCGTCTTTTTCCTTGTTGACTTTGGCCAAGGCATCACTATGCGATTGTCGAGTAGCGGCCAGGTCAGATTCAGCCTTTTTACGAAGGTTTTCTTCGTTAGTCCGAGCCTCAGTTTCGCGTTGCTGAGTCTCTGAAAGCGAATCTTGGAGCTGCTTTTCCCTTGCCCGGGCCTGATCGATCTCAGTGTTTCGATCCCGGATCGTATTCATCAAGTAGGTAGGCAGATTGATGAGATTTCGTTCTGCTGGCCCGACCGAAGTGCTGAAAAGCTTCATCTGATCAGCGAAATCCTTTTCGGCTTGCGCCAATTTTTCGTCGTTAGCAAATTGCTGAGCCAAACGGTCCATGTCCTCTTGGGTATTAGCGCCATAGCCAAGCATGCTTAGCAACCGATCAACTCGCGACTCATTGGTCGCCACTTCACTACGAGCGGTTGTTAAGTCAGCTTGGGTAGCTTCCAGAGTCTTTACTTTGTCAGACCAACTTCGCCATAAGAAAAACATTCCAAGTAGCAATCCAACCGAGATGAACGCCATCGTCATCACATACACTTGCCATGCGAATAGATTCCTGTCACGAACAGCCATGAGACGCTTCCGAGATAGAGTTTCAGTGATGTTTGGGGATAACGTATGGAGCGAAAAAGTCGTGTAGATGAGCTTGCGAGACGAGCCAGCAGATATTTACACCGGGCCAAAAAGTTCCCAACGTACACCAACCAGCAGTTGTAGTGTATTTACACTAAGAACAACCGTCAAATTTTTCCGCCTCGTTAAAGGCGTTCCCAGACGGTTTACCGATAATCCATGTGTTGCAATCCAACCACAGTGCGACTGCACGGGGAAGTTAGCCAGCACCAAAAGCCCCCCTTGCTGTGTCTCATGCGGAGCAAAGGGTACAAGCAAGTTCCCAATGGATCTGGCTGCTCCCTAATCCCAAGCCCCCCAAGGAGGACTAGACCTCTGGAATCCGTGGCACGGGAAAAACTCAACTCTCTTCAAGTACCGTATTTCTTCAAGTAATTAGGATCGTAAATCCGCGAATCGACAAAAGGCTTCGGTTAGAAACGGATTCTCAACATCCTTAATTTGGCTGGAACGTTTTTCCGTTCAACGATAAAAATGTGTCCCGTTGCATTAACAGGCAGGCCACGCGCGAGAAAAGTTATCCGAAGATCCTGGTTCACGTGACCGAACGTCGTGAGTTCTCCCACTTATTATTAACTCGAAGATCTTAAAAACACATGCAAAATCCCTGCGAAATTTTGTCGGAACTTCATTGGCGCGGACTCATTCATCAGCAAACTGAAGCGGAGGGTCTCCGTAAATTACTTGAGTCTCCCCAATTTGTGTACGCAGGATTCGATCCGACGGCTTCTAGCTTACACTGCGGTAGCTTGCTGCCGCTGATGATGCTGCGACGATTTCAGCAGTTTGGGCACTGCCCAATTGCATTGGTGGGTGGTGCCACCGGTATGATTGGCGATCCTAGTGGAAAGAGTGAGGAACGAGTTTTATTGTCATCGGAGACATTGCAAGCCAACGTCGAGGGCATGCAACAACAAATGCGGCAGTTCCTAGATTTCTCTGGGCCGCAAGCTGCCACGCTCGTCAACAATTACGATTGGATGCGGGACTGGAGCTACATCGATTTCTTACGGGATGTTGGCAAGAACTTTCCAGTCAATGTGATGCTGGCAAAGGATTCAGTTCGTAGCCGACTCGAGCGACAGGATAGCGGGATCAGCTACACGGAATTCAGCTATATGCTGCTGCAAGCGTACGATTTTGCTCATTTGCATCAGAGTCATAAGTGCACGCTTCAGATTGGAGGTAGTGACCAATGGGGAAACATTACCGCAGGCATCGACTTAGCTCGCAGAATGTATGGAGCCCAATTGCATGGTCTTACGTGCCCGCTATTGCTTACAAGCGATGGTCGGAAAATGGGAAAGACTGAAGGAGGTGCAATATGGCTTGATGCCAAGCGGACGAGCCCCTTTGCTTTCTACCAATATTGGTTCAATACGGAAGATGCGGACGTGTTGATGTGCTTGCGTTTCCTAACGGAAATTGGGCGCGAAGAATACCAAGCTTTGGAGGAAACCGCTCAAGCTGAGCCCCACTTGAGAGCAGCCCAAAAACGATTGGCCAGTTGGTTGACTGAGTTTGTGCATGGGGCTGTGGGACTGCAAACAGCCATTCGTGCGAGCGAAGTACTGTTTGGAGCTGAGGTCAAAGACCTTTCAGATCACGAATTGCTTGAGATCTTCGACGATGTTCCAAGCTGCCAAATCTCTTACGATGTTTTCGATTTGGGTGTACCCATTATAGAAGCTTTTTTGCAAACCGGATTAGTGAAAAGCAAGACGGAAGGGCGAAGATTGGTAGATAGTGGAGGCTGCTACATAAACAATTTGCGAATTGCAGATGCTGAGTATTGCCTCACCAAGAAGGACTTGGCGAGCGAATCAGTTATCGTGCTCCGCAGCGGCAAAAAGAAATTCGCGTTGATGCGAGTGCTCAATTAGCAAGGTAGCGTTTAATCAAGCAGCGCATCGCAAGTAGCGCGAAAACACTCGGCACCTGAGTGAGTTCGCTTTAGCGCCCACGGGCGCCGGTTCGAGAAAGTCTGTCATTTGAGCGACGTTTGTGTTTAAAAAGCGATCGTTTCTTCTTGCTTAACTCTTCGCTTCCAGCATCCTCAATTGCTTCTATTTCAGATTCTGGGGTCGCCTGCTCCTCTACCTCCATGGTTAGTAAATCACGCTCCAACAACCGATTGATGTTGCGTTCAATCGCGGTCAACTGAGGCCCTTCGTCTGCTGTGACAAAAGTAAAAGCAATGCCGTCGCGCCCCATTCGACCAGTTCTTCCGACACGATGGACGTAGTCATCACAATCCAATGGGATGTCATAATTGATGATGTGCGAAACGGTCGAAACATCGATACCTCGCCCCACCACGTCCGTTGCGACTAGTATCCGGACCGAGCCACTACGAAGGTCGGAGAAAACTCGATCTCGATCGCGTTGATTCATGTCGCCGTGGATACATGCTAAGCGGGCGTCCTGAAGACCATTGAGAGACTCAATCTGCTCCTTGACCGCTTTGAACAACCGATCTGTTCCTCGCTTGGTTCGGCAGAAAACAATCGCTTGCCGTGGCGTTTCTCGCTCGAGTAAGCGGATTAAAGTGTCAAATTTCCGGTCCTGGCGAACCGTCAGATAACGCTGCTCAATGGTGGCAACAGACACTTGATTTTGTGAACAATTAATATGTACCGGATCAACCAAATAACGTTGTGCCAATTTTTGAATATCAGGTGCAAGCGTGGCACTCAGCAGAAGTGTTTGTCGTTCCCGAGGACAGGTTCGTAGAATTTTCTCAATTGCCGGGCGAAATCCAATATCTAGCATGCGATCAGCTTCATCGAGGACGACACACCAAATGCGTCTGGGATCAAATGTGCGGCGCTGGAGATGGTCATAGACCCGCCCGGGCGTACCAACAACGATTTGAGTCCCCGCCTGAAGTTGACGCATTTGACGCCTCAAGTGTTTACCGCCAGCCAACACAGCTATAGCCGTCGGGCAGCCGGACGCCAAACGCTCCATTTCTTGGAATACTTGCTCCGCCAATTCACGTGTTGGCACCAAAATGAGGGCCTGAGGCGTTTTGCACTCCTCCAAAGGATCCAACAATTCTAGGATCGGAATCGAAAAAGCAGCCGTCTTTCCTGTACCAGTTCTAGCTTGCCCGATGATGTCCAATCCATCCAAGGCCGGAGGAATTACCTGTGCTTGAATTGGAGATGGTTGCTCGTAACCATTTTTCGCCAACGCGCGCAGCATAACGGCAGAAAGCTCGAGCTCACGAAATGACGCTATCGACGCCCCAACTCCTTTGGTCGCATCGGTTGTTGGTGGTAGAGGTTTACTCAACTTTGTTGCTCATGAACGCTACGATTTTCGTTTTGGGTGCCGAGATTTCTCAGTACGACCTCCGACTGAACCGCATTGAGTACATACCAGAGCCGTTGAAAGTTCACATGATAGCCACTCTAGCACTTCCAGAATACTGGTATTTCCCAATTCTTTCATTCAACGAATTGAGTTTTTTGACACCGAAAATTTCTAAAGGAACGAATCAACCATCTCGGCGTCCAGTGGTTTATTGAAGATCGGGCAATTAGACCTACGCTAAGTCAAACCGATTTGGCTTCCCACGAGCAAGATAGTGACCCAGCTGAATTTCCAGGTTAGGTTACCACTTCCTCGAAGCGTCGTTTCGTTGACAATAGAAACTGGGAAAGACCAGAGAATCTAGGTTGCAAGTAGCCTCCGCGATCCACCTTTTTGTGCCCTGGAACCGGATGATCTGTGAATAGACATAATTGTATAGAAGTAAAACTGGATTCTTGCCAGTCATTTGCTGACAGGCTGGAAGCCTAGCGTACGAAAATCCTGTCCATAAATTGTTCGTCGACGTTTTAGTGTGATTTTTCTTTAGGGAATCGGGATGTCTCACCGCAGCCAGGTAGACCAGTTGCGCTCCATTCTTGACTGGATGAGTACTAACACAGCTTTCAAAGGAACAAACTCCGTTCATTCTGTGCCCCCCTTGCTTCAGAATTTTTCGCTTAGCCAGTGGACGGATCTCATTAATTGCCTAGCCCAGGGAAAGCCCCCAAAACTGGATCCGATAAAGACCCGCATCGTGGCTCAATTACTTGCGGCGTTCGCAAGAAATCGGATGCGAGCCGCAGATCTCGGCTCCACCGATCCGTTGTTCCCGCTAGAGTCGCTTGACGCCTTCTACCACCTGGCTCTCACAGTCGATAACTTGGCAGCAGGACATTGTCTTCAAGTCTTGGCATTGCAGGCCGACGAGGAATCGATACGTGATTTAGCCGACGTTTTATCAAGCAATCCGCCTGAAGATTGGCGGAGTGTCGCGGTTGCCATGAGTCCACTTTGGCATGCCAATCGAGATTTGGTTGAGTTCTTCTTTGATCAACTTGAGGACGGCCTATTTCAACCCTCGTCGATGGCTGTGCTATTGGATCTGGCCAATTACGCGACACGAAATCACACGTTGGCCGAGCATCCCTGGATGGAGCGCAGCTCGGACCTCGCTCGGCTTCTACAAACGCTGCATATACAATTGGAAAAACTGCAGGACAACCCAGCAAAATTCGGTAATGACGTGGATACGATCCAGCGTACCCTAAATGACGCCATCGCCCTAACCGTTTCACTCTGCGATGCTCTCGGACTTATTGGATCGAAGGATGCAATACCTGTATTAAGAGAGGTCTTGGAACTTTCGCATCGTCGAATTCAGACGGAAGCAGCTGGCGCGTTGGCTCGCCTGGGGGACGATGTGGGAGCGGAATCGTTAATTAGACTTGCCTCGGATCGAGTTGCGCGTGCGCGTGCGGTAGCATATGCTGAAGAACTGGAGATTGCTGAACGCATTTCTGAAAACCTGCGAGTACCTGCTGCCCTGGCGGAAAGTGAATTGGCTGTGTGGTTGGCTAGTGGCGATCAATTCGGTTTTCCGCCAACGAGTATGGAACTACTCGATTCCCGCACCCTTTATTGGCCAAGCTTTGAAGATCCGCAAAACTGTTTTCTTTTCAATTATGTCTATGAAATTCCAGGTCAATCCATCACCAACGTAGGCCTAGCCGGACCAGTAACTCATGCATTCCAAGCAAATATTGGCAAGCTGCCGTTGGATGATATCTATGCAGCATTCGCAGGTTGGCACGCGGAGCATGACGAGATTTATGAGATCCCTGCCGATCAGCTGAACACGTCACAGCTAAGAGAAGCAGATTTGTTGGCCAAGGAATTCGAGAGACATGGAATTCAAGTTAAACGCAAGTTAGCCTTAACTTTTCTGTTGGGCGAACTTGCTTTGCTGGCAGAAGTGGAACAAGCTGGTAGACACTTTGTTGGCATTTCTGATGGAGAAGAGACTTTCTGTTTACCCAGAACTACAGATGAATTGGGTATGGGTGATTCAGTAGGAATTGGCCCAGATATAGTTCTCCACATTTTTCGGGGTAGAAAACTCCTGCGGTCCTTCAATCCGTAGTCGATCACTATTTGCGTTTTAGTTTATGTTGCACCAAATCAACTCAGAAGCTTTAGGTCCTCGTGGCAAGGCAATGGCCCATGCCGTTGGTACTTGTGTGCACTGTGGTTTTTGCTTACCGGCTTGCCCAACGTACCAGGAACTGGAATCGGAGATGGATTCTCCGCGCGGCCGAATTCTACTCATGAAATCGGTACTGGAAGGTGAGATCGCTCCTGAGGAAGCGGAAGTCCACATTGACCGTTGTCTAGGTTGCTTGGCGTGTGTTAGTCACTGCCCTTCGGGTGTCCCTTATGGCGACCTCATTAGCTCTTTTCGGGCACACGCCTTAACGAGTGGCCAAAAGAAACGCACGCTACGAGATTGGCTCCTGTCCTCCACTTTACCTTACGGCAGTCGATTTCGAATCGCGGTCAGGCTTGGGCAATTGGGCAGACACCTTTCTCGACTTATGCCTGAGGCTTTCCGCCCCATGCTAGAACTGGTGCCGAGAGAAATCCCAGCTGCTATTTCCATACCAGAACTTTCTCCTGCCCTAGGCCTAAGACGTGGTCGAGTCGCGCTCGTAGCAGGTTGTGCGCAGCAAGTAATCGCACCAGACATTAATGCAGCCACAATTCGTGTACTTAACCGCAACGGAATCGAAGTTGTAACTCCTCGACTTCAGGGCTGCTGCGGTGCTTTAGACTGGCATACTGGAAACTCAAGTCAAGCTGCCAAATTTGCGCAGGACCTCATGTCGGTTATGCCCACAGATGTTGATTGTGTCATAACAAACGCCGCCGGCTGCGGTTCTGCTATACATGAATACGGTCTACTGTTAGCTGGCACCAAGTTGCAAGCCAAGGCTGAAGAATTCGCTTCCCGCGTCCTGGACGTGAGCGTGTACCTAAGCCAATTGGATTTAGAACCCATTCCGACACTCAATTCACAAATGCGTGTGGCCTATCACGATGCCTGTCACCTAGCCCATGCCCAAGGGGTCAAAGCCGAACCTAGGCACCTTTTGGCTCAAATACCGGGACTCGAGGTAATCGATCTCGCGGATTCAGACACCTGCTGCGGCTCCGCAGGTACATACAATATTGAACAACCTGAAATTGCACGGGCTTTAGGCAGGCGAAAAGCACATACGATTATGAGCTCGGGAGCGCAGGCTGTCGTCACTGGTAATATCGGTTGTTTAGTCCAGATTGAAAAACATTTGGCATCTCAGTCCGACCGAGTAGCGGTTTTTCATACTTTGCAGATCCTAGACCGTGCATACCAAAAGATTCTCAATTAGCCCAAACTGCTCAATCAACCCACTTAAGCTTGTCACTACAGCTTGCCGATTAAAGCCTCAACAACTCACTTTGAGTCTTGGGGCGCGGGCCTTGATACTGTCAATTGAGCGCCAATCCCCTCTGGAGCAGTTTTTTGCAGGCCCACTTCTCAGTGGAGGCCAGCAAGATTTCGACGCTGCCAAAATTCGTTCATGGAACAAGAATTAAATTTTTTCGCGTTTAGCCAGAGCGTTTTGGGCGCTCAAAATGGACATCGCGAGATTGCCATCGGATCCCTGGTAACAAGCCAGACTAACGGAGCATACGTGCCTTCAACGGAGTTGATGGACACCGTATGCCATAACGATCAATCCTTACACGTAAAAAGGAAAGTTGGGAAATGAAATCGCGGATTGTTAAGGAAAGCAATTTCGATACTGTCCGAGAATTTGTACGTGAGGAACTCTGTCAAAACAATCATCTTGAAAAAGATGCATTTGAAATGACCGAGCGAGTAATTGTGCGACAGGGAAAGCCTTGTGGATTTTATTTTTGTGTATACGGTCCTCGT
>JAGQOY010000152.1 GCA_020427005.1 Planctomycetales bacterium | reverse complement strand
AGTTTATAAGGCTACTTTTGTTCAGCAATTCTCTGACCAGCCTGCCTTGGACGAATCACTTGTTAATCGTGATCTTGATACTTCGAAACTAACCCTTGGCTGCACGACGTCCCGTTCGGCTCACGTGATGTACTTTTGATTTCATCCTGTACATCCAGTTTCTTTTTTTGAACACGATTGCGTAGATGTGAATTCTTGTCAGGATTTCAGGCCAGGCAAACGCGAACTGAGGGACGCGGCCAGTAGTTTCTAAAGCAAGGTCCTGGGTCTTTGGATACTGAGGTAGCAGCACGTCCCGCGAAGGGTGTTTACCAGGCGGGACGGATATTGGTATCCACAAACCGTTTCAACATTTCGAATGCCGTTTTTTGGGGCGTTTGAATGTGCACTGTGGCCAGCGACTTGGCGGCCAGTTCCGGAGGGGACGCGGCGAGTTCGATATCCACTTCGTAGTGTGGTTGCTCAAGTTTGTTTTCCCGCGTGGGAAAACTCCGTTCCCCGATCAATGTTTCAGGCAATTCATCGATCGGATCAGGTGAAATCTTCGAAATTCTTCCAGTGTAAACTTGACCTAGTTCACAGTCCCATCGGCAACGCACCGGCATTCCCAATTGCAGGCTCTTGGCGTCATTTTCACCCACATATGCCGTCAGCATGAAGTCGCCGGGTTGGACAATCCAGGCCACCAAATCTCCACGATTGACCCAGCTACCGAGATTTGTTTCATCCAATACCGAATGCATACCGCGATCGTGGTTCGGAAGGGAAGTCAATTGTTGGGGCGAATATGGTGGCCCCGACAATAAAGTTCCGGCATGAGGAGCCCTGATTTCAAGCGATGAGATTTCTTCTTCCAGAATCTCCAACTGAGTTTGGTTCTTGCTCAATTCCTGGATTACCGATGCCAACTCAGCCGCCGCCCGATCCTCATCAATCGCCAGCAATTTGAGGTGCTCTGCTCTCAATTCCAATTGTCGAACTTCACCTAGTGTTTCCAGCCAATCCATCCGCAGCTGCGTTCCCGATAATCGCGCGATTGATTCGTCAGCTTGAACTGTCCGTCCTGCGGGCGAGCAGTCTAGCAGAACGCCCGATTGCTTGGCAAAAATTGGCGAGCGGTCGCTAAAGTTAGTAACAGCTCTTGTGGCCACAAAGGTCGGCATGCGTTGCCAGAAAAATAGCCACAGTGCACAAACCATGATGATAACCAGCCAGGCTAATCTGCTTGGCCTAATGTAATCTGTGTACATGTGCTGTCTCCACCATGTTCTTGCACGTAGTCCAGCCCCTGTCAGTGAAGTAACTAGTGTCAAGGAAATAAGCAATAAACCTGCAAGCGGAACCCCAATTCGGTTTGTCACTGCCCACACCAACCAGCAAATGGCTCCAATTACAAAGAGTCGATAGCAAGATGAAACAGCCCCGAATATGGCCAATGTATTCGGCGATGCATCCCAACGATTCGGGTCGAGCTTTTTTCCCGTGAGCCAGCTCCATACGATTTCGCCGGTCGCTTCACGGCTTTGGTCCGCGAGATTAGGTACGTTCCAAATATCAGACAACACATAGTAACCGTCATAGCGCAACAATGGATTGGCATTCACTACCAAAGTATTTATCGAGCACACGAGCATTGTATTGGCCGCGATTGAATGCAATGGGCTAACATCCGACGTTATAAGCCACACTCCGGCTGCAATGATCGCAATCAGAAACTCTACATAGATTCCGGCGGCGGCAACACTGGCCCGGCGCCAACGATCACTTAATTTCCAACAGTCGGAAGTGTCGCAATAAAGACATGGCATGAAGGCCAACAGCAAAACACCCACTTCATGGCATTCAGCATTCCAACGACGGCAGGCCAGAGCATGCCCGAGTTCATGGATCGATTTTACACATAGGTAAGCACCAAGCAGCCCTGCCGCCCGAGAACTATCGATGGCTAAGAGTGAGTCGGAGAAATTCGTTGACTCCCGCAACAATCTATTCAACACGAGGTAGAAGATACTCACGCCCGACAGGAACGCCAGCAGAGCAAATGTCTTGCTGAACAGTACCTGGGCCGGAAAAGTTAATCGATTCAACAGGTGGGTGGGATCGAACAATGGGATGGATATTGCCAACGGGCTAAGTAGACGTTGTATCCGACTGTTCCGTCGTCGACTCTCGCTTCGACCCCAGAGAACTCGTCCTGCATCGCCGAATTTACGTGGCACCAGCAAGCAGGCATCCTCTAACTTCGCCACGAACTGAAGTAACCAAGCCGCTGTTACTGAGAGTCCTTCGAATTGATGTAGTACTTCCCCAAGGGTCCGGTTTCCATCCAAAAGGCAAGCGATGGACCTTTCCAGCTCGCTCAAATGAAAATATTCAAGCGTGAGCGGGTCTCGTACAACCCAAGTCGCATCGCTCGACTGGGCGTAGCGATACCACTGAATATCGAGTCGCAGTCGCACTTTCTGCGATAATGCCAAATGGATCAGGTCATCGGTCATGGCTTGACGAGGATCATGGCTTTTACGCGCAGTCCAGGCCTGAACTGAGCCTGCGAATTATCGATTTCAAGATAAACGCGAACTTGACCGTTCACCGGATTGGCGTCAGGACTGACGAACACAACCTTTCCGGTGATCTCGAACGTTTGGCTTCCCCTGAGCAATGTGACATTGGCAGATTGGCCAACTAGATCAGAGGTTATTTCTGCGGATGTGATAAATCCTTCGATTCTAAGCCGATTCGTATTAACAACCGTAACCAGTTCGGCGCCTGGTTCTACCCATTCTCCGACTCTACGACCAATTGATACGACTACACCCTCGGCCGGAGAGATAATCTCATGCCGTGAAAGCAGCTCTTCGACCTGTTTCAGCTCTGTCGACGCCAATAGGACTTCATACTCCAATAACTCCTGTTCGAGCCTTGCGCGCTCAACCTCCAGACTTGCACTGTGAGCAACCAGGTTCAACCGATCGATTTCTTTAGGAGGGTAAGTATTTGCAATGCGCGAATTCGCTTCTTCGGCCCTTTCAAGCTCCAGGCTAGCGACTTCCTTCTTTTTTATGGCCAGGTTTAGATCAATCTGGCTGCCGTATTTCTTTTCGGCGGCCGACCTTGCAATGCGTTTGTATTCAACTTGTAAGCTGAGAGCCTTGTCATTTATTTTTCCTACTCGTTGTCCAATCTTGACAACAGAGCCTTCGGCCACGGCAAGAGACTCGAGCGTGCCCGACACCTGGGCTGGAATTACCGTGGCCTCAATGGTTTTCAAAATGGCATTCTCAACAACTATCTGCTGCCCCGCGGATAAATCTTGCGATAGTTGTTCGCTAGGTGAGGGCCTGATGTTTTCCAGCAAGTATCCGGATTGCGGTAGGGATTGTCCGTTTGCCCTTGGGAGGCAAATCAGAAATGCCGCACACACCCCGCATAGGCTGGTGTAGATCGTTCTTGAAAAAGTAAAAATAGAACTCGACATCACTTACGGCTCGCTATCGAATATTATCAAAACCAAAGTTTACGTTGCAGAGATTCAACCAAGGATCGAGACCACACAAACCAAATAGGCGCTTTTCCACAGTCGAAATAGGCGGTTACCGTGGCTCCCATATGTCCCAGGCTCTTTGCCTCATCACTTACGGACGCAATTACATCCAAGTAAGCTCCATCGCCACGAGGATTCCGGGCGGATTCAGAAATCCAAGAGAGTTGTGCTTGCAGGGGTTGGTCCGGCTTGGAAGTTAGCGCGTAAGTGATTTCCATTGCCGTTGATGCTTCCTGGCCTTCCAGTGCACCGCCTGAGTGCAAAGTGGATTCGGCTAGTTGCCGCTTCACATGGCCGGCATCACTGTCGGCTAGCAGAAGGTCGAGTTCCCAGCCACCTTCAAGATCGGCGATTCGCAACAAGGCGTCTCCCCGTCGAACTGGCCTGGCACCTAATGCCCGCTCGATTTGCCTTGCGATCACTGTGCCTGTAATGGGAGAGACTACCAGCAATTTTTGCCTCTCCGCTACCAAAGCCTGTTGCTTTTCCTCGAGCGTACGGAGACGCATTTCGAGCTCGCGTATCTCGGACGAAATCTTAGTTTGGGCCGCAAAATCCGCATTGAAACTTTGCAATTGATTGATGGCAACTTGCAGGCCATCCCGTCGCTCGGATACGGCGCGGATTTCCCCTAACGTTTCTTGTATGTCGATCTCAAGCAGCGGTGAGTTAATTTGAACCAACGGTTGGCCGGCTTGGACGCTGTCACCATCAGCAACGAGGATCTCACTAACCACTCCATCAGCGGGTGCAAAAATCTCCCTTTTTTCGGATGGTTGAAGTGTACCTTCAACTTCAATGCGTAGCTTGACTGGTAACGTCACTCCCCAAGTTACGGCCAGTACAATTGCGGTCACGATTAACCATCGAAAAGCATGTCTGCTCAGCCCACCAGTGAACTTTGATCCTCGAATCCCAAATAGCTTGCGTAAACTTTTGGGGACTCGCGTAGCGTGGTCCAAGCCCACCCATGAAACGGTGATGGCTGGTGACAGCGAGTGGAGAAGCTCACAACCGACTAAGAAATCTCCGTATTTCGACCATTCAATAAGAATGGACGTATCGCATTCAACTGCTGCGTCGCCACTAATTTGCGTCACAATAGGCAAGCAAATCCTATTTGCGAACAAAACTTGTTCACTCTCCGCATTTGGCTCCTTGCCATCATTAAACTTTGCGCTCGCCTTGCACACGGCAATTGTTTCTCGACACTCACGTTCAATTGCTGTCAATGTTGTCGAGCGATTTTCCCGCAAAACAACTCCACTTATTGCCAGCACATGAGCGGTACCCACACGACCGGAAACTAACGATACTCGTTCGGCTTCCAACGCAACTACAAGGTCGTTTACCAGGCGATGTGCACCCTCATTGCGTGACTGAGAATTTGAGACCTGCAATACCGTTTTCTGGAGAAACAGCGATTGCCGGTCGATCCGTTGCTCAATTGCAGCTTGCCGACTGGAATTAGCAATTTCAGCAAATGCGCTCAACAGACTACTAACCTCACGCGTCTCAGCTGGCGATGGAAGGTTCGGAAGTGCAACCGCCAAGGCCCCGGTCGACCAACGTTTCTGTTGCAGAGGCACTGCGAGAATACGGCTTGCAGGATCCACCCAAAAGCAATCATCGTCAGATATGCCAGCAAAAGCGGTTGCCACAACGGTAGGCTCCAGCGTGCCGACCACTGCCAACGAAGCCCAATGAGCCCCATCAACCATTGCAAGCAAACCTGCCCCGTTGGCGTTAAGCAAGAAACTAAGCCTCGAAAGAAGCGTACGAATAAGCTGTTCTCGAGATCCGCACTCATGAGCCAGTCGATCAAGCTCATTTAGCAATTGATCAATTTCTTCAACTTGGCAAACGAGTGGCATTTTATAGAAAGCAATTCAGTATTAGGGGTTTCTGAACGGTTTGCTCACTTTAGATTCTGACTTGACCTTATCTATACACATATTTGCGATTGAGCGTCAGACCGATCGCAAGTGGTGAAATTTGACGATTGAACAAAGTTTATAGTACCTTGGCACCCACTTGCGAATGCTAGTATTCGAATAACCAGCGGAATCCGCGAAATTGTTAAATCGCGTGTTCGAGTTCGCCCGAGATTACTGCTATGTACGGACACGTCCGGTTTTCTCGTCATGGCATTCAGATTTCGAGTAGCGGTATGACTCAAAAGAGACCATTGCCGAAGCTAGCAAAACACTGCCTTAGTCTGGCCGCGGTGTTGCTAGTGTTTGGAGGCTGCTGCTTTAAGAGAGAGTGTGCCACAAATGTTTGTCAAATTCCATCCATCGCACAGACATGCGGACCGAGCCAGCTCCATTTCGCGTCTGCGACGATCTGCAACGACTGTGGGACCGGAATTCCTGAGGCATTCTCTCCTTATGATCTCAATGAAGCGGCATTGGCTAGTGGCAACCTCGTGCCATTAACACTGGAAGAGTGTCTTCGACAAGCATTAACGACTTCTCGCATTATGCGCGATCTCGGCGGCACGATTGTGCGCACACCCGAGGGAGTTAACAGCACACTTGATCCTGCAATCGTCTTTAGCGATCCACGTCTTGGTGAAGAGGCTGCTTTAAGTGCTTTTGACGCCAACTTTTTTGCTAATAGTTACATCGAGGAAAACAACCGTAGATTTAATAACAACTTTTATGGTGTCAATGGATACTACAATCAATACTTGGGGACTTCGCAAGTTGGTGTAAACAAGCGTTCAGCCACCGGAGGGTTGTTTAGTTTCCGAAATGTAACTATCAGCGATAACAATAATCAATCCGGTAATCAGCTTGGACGCCAATCCTGGGAATCCTTTTTCGAAGCTGAATTGCGGCAGCCGATTATGCAAGGTGCAGGGACGCAGTTCAATCGAATCGCCGGTCCTGGAGCCACACCTGGTGTCTCAAATGGCGTTCTCGTGGCACGAACGCGCACCGATATTAGTTTGATCGATTTTCAACGTTCCGTTCGAGACTTGGTTTCGGATGTGGAAAACGCTTATTGGGATCTGTATTACGCATATCGAGATCTTGAAGCTAAGATCCAAGTTCGCGATATCGCAGAACAGACGTTGGCATTTGAGCAGAATCGACGTGAGGGTGGAGCGGCTGATATTGCCCAAGCCGAAGAGCAATTGCACCGGTTTCAGGCTGATGTCATAGATGCACTCAACGGACGTCCGATCGATGGGACCCGTACTAATAACGGTTCGGCCGGTGGCACATTTAGAGGTTCAGGTGGAGTTCGAGTTGCCGAGCGCAAGCTTCGCTATATGATAGGCATGCCAATAAACGATGGCATGTTGATTCAGCCGGTTGACACACCCCCTTCTGCAGCCGTGACATATGATTGGAGTTCAGCAGTAGCTGATGCGTTGCAAAAACGTGAAGAACTCAAAATGCAGCGGTGGGTAGTCAAACAAAAGGAACTGGAGCTGATAGCAAGCAAGAACTTCCTCATGCCCCAACTCGACTTGATAGCGAGATATCGGCTTCGCGGTTTTGGCGGCGATGGAAATTATCCACCAGGTACTAAACCATCCTATCCGTTCTTCGATAGTGATCTACAAGAATGGCAATTAGGAGTCGAATACAATCTTCCCGTTGGTTTGCGACGCGCGCACGCCGCTAATACGAGTGCTCGAATGGCGCTGGCGCGAGAAACCGAAATACTCCGAGAGCAAGAACGACTAGTTCATTTCGGACTTAGCAACTCGATTGGAGAGGCCAAACGGGCATATGAATCCATGCAGTTGCATGAAAAAAGACTGATGGCCATTGTGACGCAACTCAACGCACTTAAGAATAAAGAGGATGCCAAGGAACGTCGCGAATTGGATGTAATTCTGGAAACACACCGGCGATTACTGGATGCCCGCATTCGATTCCATCAATCGCAAGTGGAATACGCGTTATCTCTACGCAATGTGCATTTCGAGAAAGGCACGCTCCTGGATTACAACAACGTCCACTTGGCTGAATCGCTTCCCACGCAAGATGCCCTACGGGATGCAAACCAGCGGATTCAAGTTCAGGACCCTACCAAAGTGCTGCCGGTACGCGATCCCACAGTGGCTCAACGTTAGGTTGTAACCTTGCGCGTCTTCAAAACTCTGCGGTTTAGTAAGCACTTGCGAAATCTTCAACATTAACGACTCCAGGGTCCTATCCAGCCAGTACCAGCGGTGGAGGTGCATCCCAATAGCATGACTTCTGCCTGATCGCGGACTGAGACAATGGGATTAATTCCGATCGATTTTAACCTCTGGGCTTGTCGATCCGAAATCAGCATACGTCCGCAGGGATGGATGTGAGTATTACCAGCATCTTCTTTTATCCACAGCGGTAAATCAGCAAACTCATATCGTTGCCCAACAGGAATTTCCCAACCGTAGCTGCCGAATAATTCGCCCATCATTTGAGCAACCAAGAAAGCTGCATTGCCCCACAACAGGTCTTGCGGGCAATTGGCGACTTCCTCGTATTGGAATGCCTCAATAGGCTTTGTCGCGGTACCGTACGGTAACCTCAAGAGGAATTCCGGCCAAACGATGACCGTCCCTGCCGCACCTTCGTTGTTTCGAAATTCCTCCCATGCCTGGCTTTGTTCCAAATCTGTCAGCAATCTTTCGAAGTCCGGTTCACGAGATTCGCGCCCGTTAACATCCACAATCATGGACACCAGACTGGCGTCTGCAGCCGTCGCTATGCGGCTGATCTGGGACAAGCAGGTGATATCTTCTTGGCCGGTTCCAAATGCATAATTGGCTAGCAGAAGACTCCATCTTTCCGATCCCGCAATGCCAACGGTCTGTTCAACAAGTTCATTGTAAAGCTGTGATGATTCCAGTCCCTCGGGGTGCTCTAAGTCATTTCGCAGTTGCTCCTGCGATATATCCAACACATAGATTTTCAATTCCGGGCTGGTTTCCAAGTCATACACTAGCTTTGCCAGTCCTCTCCAAGCTGATTCCAGGAAGCGAAACTTGGGGGTATGCAAAACTGAGGTCATCGTTGATGAGATTAATGAATCAATGTAACTCAACATCTCTGACTGGCGTCGGCCGATGCTAGGTATTGCATGTGGCGCCGCGATTTTCTGAATCAAGCTGGTCCAACTCGCACTATCTACATCGACTTGAGCGGCTGACGACTCAAGTACACTGTCTAGGATTGATTCCGAAGTGACCGTCGTATTGCAGTTGTTCGCACTCACTTGAATTTCTGGAGCAGCCGAGGTCGGCGTCAACCAAGACTGTAGTTCTTGTGCAGCCGCTTCGAAACTACGGTCGTCATCTAGTCGTTCTCGTAGATCGCGGAGTTTGGAAAAAACTGCTAGCTGACTAAACAGATGGTCCGGATGAAAGTCATCCAAAACGCGAAAAGGAAGATCCTGCGGCTCGAGATTCGGATCAACATCCAGGCTGGATAACCGAACTCCAATTTTCTCCATTACGACGTCGAAATTATCGCGATCAATTCGCAACGGCTGAGAAGCTCGTCTAGAGTTCTCCTTGGGTGCTCTACCACTAAAATCACCTAGAACCAGAATGCGAAAGGGGTCTTCCGGATGACGTACCATCTGGTGATCCTCAGGTTGAAGTTTTGGATCAATGTAGTGCCGACCAACTATTTTCTACCGCAGCTTCGCCCTTCGTCCAGCCCTATTGCTGTTACAATGGAAAAGATCGAAGATTCTCGTCTGTCGTTGGTTTCTCGTATTCGAGGAAATACTATGTCCCTGCATAATGCATTTTTTAATACCATGCTCTTGTGTCTTACTCTCCTGCCAGCTGTCCGATCTCTTGCATCGGAACCGACAGCGGGAAAGCAAGTCGAACAAGCGTTTGTCGCTCGGGATGGAGCTGAGGTTAAATATCTGTTGTACCTGCCAGCGGACTTCGATACCAACCAATCGGCGCGACCATTGATGTTGTTTTTGCATGGCAGAGGCGAAAGCAATGGCCCCTTGAGTACGGTTGCCAAATGGGGGCCGCCTCAGATACTCGCAGGCGGTCAGCAGCTGCCTTATATCGTGGTATCCCCGCAATGTCCGGCTGACGATTCTTGGAGTTCGGACATCCAACAAGCTAGATTGTCCGAATTGTTGGATTCGATAATCAATTCCTTTGCAGCAGACGCCGACCATATTTATTTGACGGGTCTGAGTATGGGCGGATCTGGTTCTTGGAGGTTGGCAGCAGATAATCCACATCGATTTGCCGCCGTAGTTCCCATCTGCGGTCGCGGAAATCCAGAACATGCAACCTTGCTCATGGATCTTCCTCTGTGGGTCTTCGTGGGAGATCAAGACCGCGTTTATCAAGCCAATCTTGATATGGTGGAAGCCATACGCAAGGCTGGGAGTGACAGAATTCGTCTCACGACGTTAGAGCATATAGGACACAATTCTTGGTCCGCAGCCTATGCCTCACCCGACCTCTACAATTGGCTCGACCAGCAATCTGCCAAGAAATAGATAACTGAATTGCATGAGCTAGGTAACCGATTAACAATTCGTTCGAGATCAGTTTGGACGAAAAAACAGACTTGTTCGTTCATGGCGCGTTGGTTACTTCGAGATTGTCAAACTCGTATGCAATGGTGGTGTCGGTGATTTGGTCGCTGACCTGAAGTTTGATCGTCGGTAGTTGGTCCGAAAAATCTCCTCGTAATTCAAGTGTTCGCTCAAATCCAACATCCCGCAATTCGGAGTGAAGAATCTTCGCGCCGCTTTTCCCGTCCAGTTTGGCATCTAGGAATTTCGACTTTGGACCCTTGATGATTACCCGGAATTCCTTCCGAACCGTTAGTCTGCCCTCAACCATTACGGGTGGCAGCGATTGTGGCTTACCCTCAATTAGATCAATCGGGTTGACTTGCCAGCTAGGCGGTCCTTCCTGATCAGCCGATTCAATCCATGTTTGAAGTTGTGCATCTGGCGACAAGCTGGGCCGCAATGTCCAATTCCAATACTTAGTGTCGGCTCCGCGTGAGCTACTGTTGTCAGGCGCTAGGGCCGGCAGTGAACCATTAACTAACGCGACCTTAGAAACTTGCCCGACGTCTGCGCCTGATAACCACACGTTAAGAAAAGTCGTGAAGTCTACTTTTAAGGAGATACTCAAGTCCTCAATGCTTGACTCCACAGATTCCAAGTTTTCAAGAGGGAAATCTACTTCACGCATAATCCCGGTTCGAATTTTGAACGTGCCATCGATATGGCCAATTCTATCGTCCGAAAACCCGTTCACTACAACGCCAATTTTCAGAGTATTAGAATCAATTCCTTGCGCCATCTCAGGTCGCACAATGATCCATTTGCAATCCTTGATTGACACTCTTTTTTCCAAACCATTCTCATCCAGCAATCGATCGATTCCGAAGAGAGAGAGTTCAACTACTCTTGTGGCCTCTTCACTATCATCTGATAGGTCCAGTAAGAACTGATTGCGACTGGTACGAACAGCGCGAGCCGACAAGTCTAGCTCGATTCCTGGAGGTAATGGCTTCACGGTAGGTGCCGGAGGAAGCCCCGTGCCGCAGCCAGAAAATGCCAATACGCCAAAACAAAATACAATCCTCGTCAGCACCAGTAGGTGACTTATATATGTTGGTAAACACAACTGTTCGTTCATGGCGCGTTGGCTACCTCGAGATTGTCAAAATTGTATGCAATGGTTGCGTCGGTCACATCGTCGATGATTTGGACTTTCAAATTGGGTGGTCGTTGGTCAAAATCACCGGACAGATTAATAATTCGATCCAGGCCCAAGTCTCTTTTTTGGGAGTTAGTGTTATTCGCGCCCTGGGACTCATCCCAGTCGGCGCCTATTAAGACCGATTTGGGTCCTTTTAGCATGACCTGGAAATTTGTTTTCCAAGTCACTCGACCAACAAAACGGATCGGTGGCGCCGGTTCTGACTTTCCATTGATTGATTCCAATAAGTTGGCTTGCCAACTAGGCTCTCCTTCTTGATCATCCGATTTAAGCCACATTGCTAATTTGGTTTCCGGCGATACGTCGGATGGCAAGCCCCAACCCCAAGTCTTGGTTGTGTCCTTTGGATCACTCCCATAAGACTCACCCAGCGTGCTTGGTGCAAGTGGCGGTTCTGTACCGTTTATTAAGGCCAGCTTGGAGACTCGTTTTACGTCCTCACCTGATAGGATTACTTTGAGATTGAGCGTGAATTTGATCGATGTCAAAATTCCCATACCGGCTAATTTGGCTTCGGCCTCTTCAAAATGTTGCTTGTCCTCAACGGAGAAAGACAACTCATGGTAACTCCCCGATCGAATGGCGAACGTGCCCTCGATATGGCTTATTTTGTCTTCCGTTAGCTCGTTGATCAGGACACTAACCTGGAGAGTATCCGAATCGATTCCCGGATACGTACCAGGTTTTAAGATTCCCCATTTGCAATCTCGGACGGTTGCCCGTTTTTCTTGGCCACTACCGTCAACCGCCCGGTCGATGGCAAAGAGCGAGAGCTCCAATACTTTTAGGGCCTGTGGGCTATCGTCCGACAGATCCAGCCGTACCTGATCACGATTAATGCGAACGGCGCGGGCAGCCAGATTTAGCTCGACCGCTGGAGGTAGTGGCTTGATGTCAAGAGTTGAAGTTAGCTCTTTGTCACAGCCAGGTAAGGCCAAAATTCCGAAGCAGATTACAATCGTTTTCAACAAACGAAAAATACTGACGCGAACTGGTTTTGGCATTCACAAGCTTCCCGCACACAGACACACCTTTGGTATGTGATTTACAACTAGGACGTATCATATCAAAAGGGCTTGAGAATGGCTGTTGAATCCCCGCTAAGTGCAAAGATAACATTTTCGTTGCCTAGCCGCGTAGCCGTGCTGCGGCAAGCTGTTGCTTGGCTGCCGGAGGTATCGGGGCCACATCCCAAACCAGGCCGAATAGCTTGAGAAGCCGAATGGTAATGTACGTAGTATCTACTTCCCACCAGCGGTGACAATAACTCGCTGCTCGCTGATATGCGTGGTGATTATTATGCCATCCTTCACCAAAGGTTAGTAAGGCAACCCACCATAGATTCTTGCTGTCATCGCCATTGTCATAAGTTTTATAACCCCAGACATGCGTTACAGAATTGATGCACCATGTCGCATGCAGGACAATCACCATTCGCAAAAACACGCCCCATACGATTAGCGACCAAGCCATCGGCATGCCACCCGCCCAGTATCCAACTGAAAAAATGCCGACAGCAAAAACGATCTGCCACCCCAGGAATGTGCGATCCAGAAAACGTAACACCGGATCTTTTACCAAATCGGGTGCCCAGCGGTGATGCAATTCATTCTTATCATCAACCGTCATGGCTTGCAGGCACCACAGCATATGACTCCATAGAAAACCTTCCCGAGGCGAATGTGGGTCACCTGCATGGTCACTCTTGGCATGATGAATGCGGTGATTGGCTACCCAGTGGATCGCAGATCCTTCGCCTGCCAAGCCGCCCAGCCAGGCACATATCCAGCGGACGATCGGAAAGGTACGAAAGCTCCGGTGGCTTAGCATGCGGTGATAAGTTAGACAAATGCCTATTCCACCTGTCAGCCAATACATTACTAGCAAGGCTCCAAGCCCGGCCCAAGAAAATGTCCAAGGGGCCGCCAGGGCACCAAGATGCACTACAGCGATCCAAGTGGCTACTTTCCAGTCAACACCTCTTGGAAAATGTGTTTTGATTGCCTGATTTGTAGAAGTTATTTTTAGTATTTTGGTTTGAGCTTCGTGAGCCACTGGCTCTACTTCCGGACATTGCGTCGACATCATATATCTTTCTTTAGCGTCGCTCAAAAACTCATCAACGTGACGAGAAGAACTGAGTTGCTGTCCATTGACTGGCCTATTTGCTGCAGTCATATTTATTGACGTTTGAGGCTCCAAGCGATATTGTGGATATTCGACTCCATAAGTCAATATCTAACGGGCAGCTGAGCCGAGTAGATTTAAATTTCTAAGGAAACCTGTGAGTGATTACACAAACGGTTGAATATGCCTTGCGCGCGATTGTCTATCTGGCAGATCAGGATCAACCACGAACCACGAGCGCAATCGCAGAACGAGCTCAACTACCCATCGGTTACCTATCCAAAGTGATGCAGGGATTAGTCAAAGCCGGTTTAGTACAATCGCAACGCGGCTTGCATGGCGGTTTTGTCTTGGCCATCGAACCAGACAAGCTTACGATCCTCACTGTCATTAATGCAGTTGAACCCATTCGTCGTTTTCACGAGTGCCCTCTAGGTCTGCACGGTAAACAACTCTGCCCTTTACACCGTAAACTAGATGATGCAGCTAAATCGATCGAAGAGACATTCGGTGAAACAACCATAGCCGATTTAAACTCTGTTCCTTCAGGGCGCAAATCATTGTGTTCATTTCCTCTGCAGTGAAGCTTCATCCGGCCCACATAGCTACTGGTAATCTCCCCAGCGACTCGCGATTATGCCTCTACAGTTTCACAATAATGACGAGTAACAAAATCATTTTGGATCCAAAGCAATTTATTGAACGCCCGCAGAGTTTCCATTCGCTGCACGTCGTCTAATGGAGCGGCCGATACTGCCTGCATTAGTACATCCGACAATAGGCCCATGAGAACATTCATTTGGATGAGTGGCACAGCGATCTCTTTGTTGCCTGCGCGCGGTGTATGAATCTTGCCAACCATGTCCAAGTACTGGACCATTTTGGCGTCGTAGGATCGGCCAATCAAACTCATAAAATATCGATTCAAATGATCCTTGCGAAATCTTATCTGCGGGCTCTGGGCTGTAAGGTCAGCCAAGCTCGCTGGAGTCTCTCCCTCAAAACCAAATTGTCGAGGGACGAAATGTCGCGCGGTCGCATCGTAACCAAGTAATTTGTCGTAGGTCCTATCGACTAACTCGGGAATCCGCGGACCAAGATGAGGTGCAAACGCATGAATGCGTGAAACATCTTCTGAGCTAAACCCAATAAAATTGGCAAGATACTCGAATCGATACTGTACGTCTGCTTCTAATCTCTGCTCGTCAATCGATTGCATTACAACTCCATGCATCACCTTGCCAAATCTCTCTACGGTAAATCCTACCAATCAAGAGCCTCGTGAATTTCGTTTCATTGTGTGGCAACCATGTTGTGCCGTTAACGATCACCATCACAGCGAAGTATGTTGCCTTAAGCTCCAAGCTGCACTAGCTCTAAGGGCGGAGAGGATTCAATGACCTTTAGGTCAAACTTGTCTTGCAATACCTTGAATACGTTAGGCGAAACAAATGCTGGCGGAACGGGCCCAATTCGAATGCCTTTGACATCCAGCGCTAATAGGCTTAGCAGTACGGCCACTGCCTTCTGTTCAAACCATGAAAGCACTATCTCCAACGGTAAATCATTGACACCGCAATCAAAACTCTTGGCCAAAGCCAAGGCAACCTGAACAGCTCCAAAGGCATCATTACATTGTCCCATGTCCAAAAACCGAGGCAAACCAGCTACGGTTCCATAGTCATGATTGCGAATACGGTACTTTCCGCAGCCTAACGTCAGAATAATAGACTGCTCGGGGCACGATTGGGCAAGTTGTGTGTAGTAGTTACGTCCTGATTCCGCGCCATCACAGCCACCAATTAAATAGAAACGTTTTACGTCTCCACTCTTGACGGCATCTATGATCTTGTCGGCGATTCCAAGCAGCGTGCTGTAGTGAAATCCAATCGTTGATTCACGTACTTTGGCCTCCGGTAATGGACTACATTGCTTGGCCTTCTCAATGACTGCAGAGAAATCTTCACCGAGCAATCGATTTCCACCAGGGACTGCCGTGACACGTGTTGTAAACAGTCGATCCGCATAAGAGTCCGGTGGAATTAGAACGCAATTGGTCGTGGCTAAAATCGAACCTGAGAATTGCGGGAACTCCCACAACTGATTCTGCCAAGGTCCACCAAAATGCCCAACCAAGTGAGGGTGTTTCTTCAACTCGGGATAGCTATGCGCGGGAAGCATTTCACCGTGAGTATATACATTTATGCCTAATCCTGATGTTTGCTCCAAAAGGGCGTGCAGGTCCACTAGATCATGCCCTGTAACCAAAATGCCCGGTCCAGCCTTTGTACCCTCATAAACGGTTGTCGGGACAGGGCGCCCAAACTTTTCCGTGTGTCCCTGATCCAATAGTTCCATGACGCGGATGTTTTGGCGTCCGCATTCAAGCACATACTCGAGCAAACTAGGGATATCGAAATTGACGTTGGTTACAGTGGCGAACAGCGCCTCTTCGATAAAGGCACTAACGCGATCGTCTGTTTTGCCCAATCTCCTCGCGTGATGTGCGTAGGCAGCCATACCTTTCACGCCATAGAGAAGTATTTCCTGAAGCGACTGTACATCTTCATCCTTTCCACACACACCTATATCGGTGCATCCAGTGCCATTTTGTGTTTGTTCGCATTGATTACAAAACATCAATATCTCCTTCTGCTAAAAGCTCGTCCAGCATTCAAGTTCAATTGCACGAAAACCACGTGCCAATTCTCCCTGTGCAGAGGAAGCCGCTAAGGGACAAGAGTGGCGGGTACGGTGTCTCGGAGTAATCTAATAGCTACACGATCTTCAAATGGTTAGGTGGGGACTCTTGAAAGCCTTCACTGGTGAATGAAACCATCCGAACGCACGTTGTTCTTGGTCACGTTGAGCCACAAACAGTACCTTAGTTACTTATGGATGTCAATATCCAGATATCCAGTAGGTGAGTCAATGAGTGACTTCTGGGCTTGTT
>JAGQOY010000151.1 GCA_020427005.1 Planctomycetales bacterium | reverse complement strand
CTTAGGGGCGTAAAAAGTCAAAAGAATTTGTGTAGTCAATGATCGCACCACAATCCTCCCCTACTTTCCAGGCACCAACCAAAACGAGACTAAACTATTCTACAATGTTACAAGTAGCCACACCGCCAGTAGCTCTCAATGTCATTTGCACTAGCAGGCCGCTGAAAAAGTAACCGAAGCGTCAGCGAGGAATGTGCCCAGCCCTTCGCTGACGCTTCGCGTTGCTAATCGTCCACAAGATTTTGCAAATCGACTTTTTCATCCCCCTGCTAGGCGTGACATGCACTGTGCCACAATTTCCGTCATGAATGATTGGTGTTAGAGTTGTGCGATCTGACGATTCAGATTCAGCGATCGAGACGCTCAGTCAGTCATTGCCTCCAATGGAGAATTCATGTTTAGCCCCCAAACTGCCACTCTGCAAACACGATTGCGACTTTTACCCTACCTGGCTCTGCTTTCGCTTGGGCCACTATTGTTCGAGACAAAACTTTTATCGGCGGCTGGGCTACCGAATATCGTTTTCGTTCTGTGCGATGACTTGGGATACGGAGATGTCAATTGTTTGGCACCTCAAACTTGCAAGATGTCAACTCCTAACGCAGATCAATTAGCTCGCGAGGGGATGATTTTTAGTGATGCTCACTCGGGTGCATCCGTATGTACGCCAACGCGCTATGGATTGCTTACTGGACGCTATAGTTGGCGAAGCAAACTACAAAATGGAGTCGTCACGGGTTTTGAGCCCTGCTTGATTCCTAGCACGCGCCCGACGATTGCCACCTATTTGAAAACTCAGGGTTATCATACAGCGATTATTGGCAAATGGCATTTGAACTTCCAATACATTGATCCGGCAACAGGACATTCTCTCAAACGCAGCGATCACAAGATTCCACCTGTTGGAGCCACCATCCCAGATGGACCCTGCGATCGCGGCTTCGACGTTTTTCATGGCTTCCACCATGCGCGCGACATGAAGGCGGTCATCGAGAATCGTCAAGTTATCGAACACGATGATGAAATAAACATGCTTCCGCGACTAACTCGCAAAGCTGTGGAATACATCCAATCTCGACCCGAATCTTCACAACCGTTCTTTCTTTACCTACCACTCGGCTCACCTCATACGCCGATAGTGCCCTCAGCTCAATGGCAGGGAGTGAGCCCTCTTGGTCCGTATGGAGATTTTGTGGCGGAAACAGATCATGCTCTAGGAGAAGTGATGCGTGCTTTGCAGGACATCGGTCAGTCAGAAAACACGCTGTTAATATTCAGTAGCGATAATGGCTGTTCGAAAGCTGCGGATATCGAGAATTTAGCTCGACAGGGTCATTTAGTTAGCGGACAGTTTCGTGGGTCAAAGGCTGACATTTGGGAAGGCGGGCATCGCGTACCATTCATTGCTCGTTGGCACGGACACATTGCCCCCAATTCAACCTGCCAACAGACCATTACCTTGGTAGATCTTTTCGCAACACTATCGAACCTGATTGGTCAGCCAACACCTGCGAATTCATGCGAAGACAGTGTATCGTTTTTACCTGCGTTCGCGGGACAAAGCATTAGCTCAACTCGCCAAGGTGTGGTTCATCACTCCATTTCAGGTCACTTTGCATATCGCATGGGTGATTGGAAATTGGCCTTAGCGAACGGTTCTGGCGGTTGGACCTCTCCGACCGAGAAAGAGGCCCAAGATCTGCCAGAAGCTCAGTTGTACAATTTAGCTGAAGACATCGCCGAGTCCAACAATTTGTATGCAGTCGAAGCAGATAAGGCCAAGCAACTGCTCCTACAATTAGAGGCTGATGTCCAAAAGGGTAGAAGTACGAACGGCCCTGAGGCGGTTAACGATATCACGACCATCAATCTTTGGAAAAGTCGTCCCAAAAAGAATCCCAACTAGTCCCAGGCACGATTACGATCCACACTTCTTCCGTAGGCGCTAAACTCGCACTCTTTATTCCAAGAGGTCGAGTGCAAATGAGTTCACCGTAAGAATTTTCTCACATAAGGAGTCGCTTAATAAGGCGATCGGCAGAAATAAATCTACCAATCCTAACCCGAAGCGTAAGCGAGGGACCGACAAGAATCCCTCACTTACGTTTCGGGTTGGGACGTTTATTCCTGCCGCTCGCCTAACAGGAGTTCGCATTGGCAAAAGTAGGCTAGGCTTCTAGCGCTGGAAGCCTACTGAAAACCTGTCAATAATTGTTGAGCGACTCCTCTGGCGAAGTTACTTCAATGAATGAACCTCTAGTTGGCGCTTACTACGATTTGCAGATCAATGGATTTATGGGAGTAGATTTTAATTCCTGTGGTACTACGAGCGAAGATATTATTCGTGCTCATGATGCCATGCAGGCAGAGGGTGTCGTGGGAGCATTGCCTACAATCATCACCCATTCTGTAGATAACATGTCTACCTGTATTGAGAACCTTGTAAGGGCTAAGCCATTTTGCCCACTGTTTAAGGGCTTGCATTTGGAGGGCCCGTTTGTTTCTTCCAAGCCGGGCTATATTGGCGCTCACCCAGCCCAACATGCCAAGGGTTCCGACATCGAAAGTTTAAAACGCCTGATTGATGTCGGTGGTGGCTGGATTCGGCTGGTTACACTTTCACCTGAGGTGGATATTCGGGGTGAGCTGACGCGTCAGTGCGTTGATCAGGGCATAGTAGTTGCTGCTGGACATACAGACGCGAGTTTACAGGAACTCGATCGTTGCTTGGATGTTGGATTGTCTCTTTTTACCCACTGGGGCAACGGATGCCCACAGCAACTGCACCGACATGACAACATACTACTCCGAGCGCTGAATCGCGCTGAGAGGTTGCGATTTACTTTGATTGCCGACGGGTTTCACATCCCGAAGATGTTATTTGAGAATCTATTGCGGTGCCTGCCAATCGAAAAATTGGCGGTTGTTTCCGATGCAATAAGCGCCGCCGGATTGGGTCCGGGCACGTACGGACTAGGAGAAAAGCAGGTCACTATAGGGCCGGATCGAGCCTGCCGAGACCCCAGTGGTCAGAACTTCGCGGGTGCTGCATCCAGCATGCGAGATGCTGACGACTGGCTAGCGAAAACCATGGGACTCCCGTTCTCAACACGCCAACAATTGCTTTTGGACAACCCCAAGAACTGGGTCGTCAATTAGATATAGCGATGACAATTTGTACCGATTAATTGGTCTTTGCGCTTATTGTTTATTGATTCGTTTGTAGGTACGGTGGCGATCATCCGCGATAGGACATGGCCGATCTCTGTTTCGATCTACGGAATGCTCAATATTAATAATATGATTTTTTTCCCCCGTCGAAATCGTTTGTTAGGACACGAGACAAAAAAATCGCGTCCACAATAGGTAGAACGGATATCTACCCAAGAACTGATCGGTTGAAAGCGAAGTTGACCTTGTTTTCGCTGCCTCAACCAGACGAATCGTATCATGCAAGGAAGTTCATACGATGTCTAGCTGTTCGCTCTTCAAGCGATGTGGTGTTGCCGTTTTTTTAATTGCCTTCAATCTTGACGGCGTGGGAAATGCACAAGTCGTAACGGCGCTGCCAGATGAATTTGGATATCGTTTCTCGGCACCACCAGTTATCACGCCTCCGGCACCTGCAGCCGTATTCTACGTGAATTCGGATGCCACAGAGGAAGCCGCATCCAAGTCGGGTGCTGACGCAGAATCAGCCGCAGAAAAAGATCTCACTCCCAAAGAGTTACATGATGCACTCGATGCAAGATTAAAGGAACTGGAAGAGTCCTTTTCAGACCAGGAAAAGGCGGCCGCCAAAGCCAAGGAAGACGCCAAGAAAAAGCCGACGTTTAAAATTAACGGGCGTATTCATGCGGACTACTGGAGCTTTCTCAACAATTCACCTGGCATAGGCTTCTTTGAACATTCCGACCCAACTGCCGCCAATTTCGGCACGGACCCCGAAGACCGTTTTGCGTTTAGACGTATCCGCATGGAATTTGGGGGCGATATACCTGATAACATGCTGTGGAGAATGCAGATCGATTTCAATGAGCCCGACACTCCTCAATACAAGGACGTGTACCTGGGTTGGACACATCTTCCAAACAACCAAACTCTGCTGATTGGAAATCAAAAACGCCCCCTAGGGTTAGATCACCTGAACAGCTCGCGTTACAACGTTTTCATGGAGCGCCCTCTGGTTGTCGAGTCGTTCAACGAGGACGCTCGCCGAGTTGGGATGTGCATGTACGGACACAATGATCAAGAAAGTGTCAACTGGCGTTACGGCTTATATAACTTAGAAAACACTTCGGAATCGGGCCGTTATGTAGGTGATTCTATGCAAATGGGCGGCTACGGACGGATGGCCTTCAGCCCGTATTACGATGAAGCATCCGACGGTCGGGGCTATTATCACTTCGCTTTGGCCGGTGCAGTTGCTCGGCCGGACGGAAACGTATTGCCCGGAGATTCGAATTCAAATGCCGCCCGTTTTCGAACTCGCCCGGAGGCTCGCAGCGATGCACGCTGGATTGACACTCGCGCTATTGCAGGGGCAGATTGGTACGAAACATTGGCTCTAGAGAGCATGCTCAATCTAGGCCCCTGGCAGTTTACCGGCGAGTACATGGCCACCTTCCTCCAACGTGATAATGTGACGACAGGTACGGGACCCGATGTGGCCTTTCACGGATTCTATGTCTACGCATCCTACTTCCTGACCGGTGAACACATGGCCTACGAACGTAATAGCGGAACTCTAGGGCGTGCCAAGCCATTCGAGAACTTCTTTCTTGTCGATCGACTAAAGGGTGGCACTGGGCAAGGCTTGGGAGCCTGGCAGATCGCTGCACGCTACGACTACTTGGATTTGTCAAGCCAGGACATCTTGGGTGGAATTGAGCAAGATTTTACTTTGGGATTGAATTGGTACTGGAACGCCTACTCCAAACTGCAAACCAATTTGATTTTTGGAGACATTGATCAGCATCGTGCCATCAACGGTTTTACAAGCGGAGATTTTTGGATCCTAGGAACGCGATTCGCCTGTGATTTCTAGCCCTGTGTCCGACTTTGCGTAACCCTCGGTGCCCGACGGTGGGTGTCCACATGGTTTGGCGCACTGGGGCAGAACAATCGAGATAATCTGCTGCCCAAAGTTGGAATAAACAATTATTCAATGGATGAGTAAACGTCATGAACGCGATCAAGATATGCTCTTTAGCCGTCTTAACGTCAATAATCTGCTTGCCCTCGCTATATGCTCAAGACCCTCCTTGCTGTTGCATGTGTGGAAAGAAAGTCTGTCATCTCGAAGTCTCAACTGAGAAGGAGGAAGTTCGTGGATTCGACGTAGAGTCCAAAGAAATCTGCATTCCCGGTATATGCTTGCCATGGAACAAATGCGGGGGCAGAGTTTTTGGGGGCACTCGTAAAGTCTGCGTGCTCAAGGATGACAAGAAAGAGAAAACAGTATGCAAGTATGATTGGTCCATAAAGACGATTTGCTCTGCGTGCTGCCAGCAACATGGATTGTGCCACTCACATCGGCTGGCCGAGACCAACCAAGACACTCGTGTTCCATTCGAATACTATGTTGCTGACCCAGAACCACCGACAACTGTACTATCGGCATCGCCCAAACCGGTGACTCCTAACACTCCAGAAAAGACCAACGCTTCTTTGTCATCAGGACCAGTATCTAGGCAGGCTACGCTATTTGATTTGCCCAGCTTGCTTGGTCCACGTAACTTCGATTCCCGGCCTTCAACTCAGCTCCGCTAAGCGTGAACTACTGTGCAGATATCGAGCGATTCAGTTTAATCATTTCCTCGTTGGATTCGCAGGCTGGGAAGCGACTAGCGTAGACCAGCGTTTCCCACCAATACGCCCGGCGCAGCCTCGGATCATTTGCTCGAAGCTGTCGGGTCCTACCGTGGCGAGTGCGCACAACGACAGATTCATCTTGAATCTCGATAATTCGCCAATACTTGACAATGTGGTAGAAATAACCCTCGCCATTGCGAGAAGCAATGATATTTTTGGCGTTTGGCTCCGGATTCGTCGCGTATTTGTCACGCACAAAAACAACTTTTTCGCCAACCCGAAGTCTGCGGCTCATATGCTCTCCTCAAAGAATCCATCCCCACTTTGCTCGTCAGTTCGCACTTCAATCCCATTTTGCTGACGGCTGTACGTTCAATTTACTGTTGGCCACTATCTTGGGTCAATCTCGGCTTTGCTGCGCCTTATCAACTAGATCACTGCGATCGATCCGGTCGGGGTGATAGCCAAGAAACTCAAGCTGTCGGCGTAGTAGCCAAGAATTTCAAGACCGTGAACCTCATTTTGGAGACCCGCGTCGAGCGATGGAGGGAGTATAATCACCTGGTAAGCATACTCCATTTATCCACTTAACTTCGCGAGACCAATTCATAGAATCTTCAATTTGTTGGAACAGTTTTGGTATTTCAATTGCTTGCAAAAGACCTCCTGTTTGACGCCTTCGGAGCACACTACCGACTGCCATGATGTAGGAATTTCTCGGGTCCACTTAGCCGAGTGAGGGTGTGTTACAATACACAGAAACGTGGGACCAGTCGGTCTGCCAAAAGGCTGCTACCCAAATTATAGGCCAGGTCAAGTTACTCCCCTTATAGTGACTTGCTTGTTGGGCTTTAGGCCTTCCGAGAATCGAGGACTGGCGATTGTGATTTGTAAGATTCATAAATCGTACCGGTTGATCTCCTGCGTGCCTCACCAATAATCCAATCCCATTAGACCTACCTCCGGAGAAATGTATGCGCTATTTTCTTGCTTTGGCTGTCCTTGGTTTAGCAGCCACTCTCACCATTGCGACTTACCCTTTGGCTCAGGAAAAGCCAGCCCAACAAACGAAACGAAAAGCGAACCCAGCTCTTCAATTGGTTCCCAATGCGAAAGCCTTTCTCGAATCATTGAATGCCGAGCAACGCGCAAAAGCTGTCAAGGACTTTGATTCCAAAGAACGCGTGGACTGGCATTTCGTTCCGCTTGAGACCCGAAAAGGACTTCCAGTAATGGAAATGGAAGGGGCACAAAAGGAAGCCGCCATGAAGCTTTTGCGAGCTTCGCTAAGTCAAGTCGGATATGAGAAAGCCACGACGATCATGAACCTCGAGAGCCTGTTAAGGCAGCTCGAAGGGCCCGGTAGCGAGGCTCGACGCAATCCCGAGAAATATTACTTCACGATATTTGGTAGCGTTGCGCCTAAGAAGAAATGGGGACTAAGCATTGAAGGCCATCACTTGTCTTTGAACTTCGTGATCCAGGGCAACACGATCGTGAGCTCGACGCCTCAGTTTTTTGCTTCCAACCCTGCGGAGCTGAAAGACACCTACGGCGAAAAGTTCCCCAAAGGCCTGAGAGTTCTTAAGGATGAAGAGCAATTAGCTTTTGACTTACTATCAAGCCTCGATAGTAACCAGAAGGCGACTGCAACCTTACCAGGGGACACACCCAAGGAAATCCGCGGTGCAGAGGAACCGCAAGCTCCTGCAACTGAAGCGACTGGTCTAGCAGCTGGGAAACTTACCGACGCACAGCAGGCCACACTTAAAAAACTAATGGAAGCCTACACTTCCAAAATGAAACCACTGGTTGCCAAAAAACGTTGGACGGCGATCGACGATGCTGGCTTTGATAAGGTCCACTTCGCTTGGTCTGGCGCCTCCCAGCCTGGCGTTGGACATTATTACCGAGTTCAGGGACCCAGTTTCTTGATTGAATTCGTCAATATGCAACCTGACGCGGCAGGCAATCCAGCCAATCATATCCACTGTGTGTGGCGCGATATGGCGGGGGATTTTGGTATTCCAGTGCAGAAATAATCACTGATTTGGCCGAAAGGCAGTACCAAGGCGAGCATATTGTCGAATTGAAAGGGATGGAACGTCCCCTAGCTGACTCGTTCCTGTTGACAGATGCGTCTGATCGACGCATCTGTCAGAATATGATGAATTGCGATTCACTCTTGGTAGCGTTCCACACAGGTGTCCCTCGAAGAAAAGCGGGCTCACTCCGCCTCCCAGATATCCTGCTCACACATGTGACTATTGCGCTGAACGCAGAAGCACGCACCGAGATTACTTGCTTACCGTAGGCAATTGTATTTGCAGTAACTGATTGAAACTGCCCGTACGGAAGCCTTGCAAATCAAGGGTCACGAAGCGAAAACCAATTTCTTTAAACCGTTGGCAAATCTCCGAGGCCACCACAGGATCTGCTATTTGTCCTATTTGGGAACTAGGCACTTCGATTCTGGCTAATTCATCCGCATGGACTCGCACTCGCAATTCTTCCAAGCCAAATTCGCGAAGCACTTTTTCAGCCTGTTCAATCATATGCAATCGCTGGCTAGTCACAGGCACCCCGTAGGCGATACGCGAAGCCAGACAGGGACTAGCGGGCTTGTCTGCGATTTCTAACTTCCAATCGTTCGCCAATCGCCTCACCTGGACCTTGCCAATCCCCAATTCGGCCAGTGGTGCCCGAACTCCTGCCTCGCTTGCCGCCGCCAAGCCGGGCCGATAGTCTTCGAGATCGTCAGCGTTAGTACCCGTTACTATGGTGTGCATCGGGTAAAGCTTAGCGATGGCTCGAAATAGGTGCGACTTGCAGAAATAACACCGCTTTGCGTCATTTGCTGTGTAGCTTGGATCTTCTATTTCTGAAGTATGAATGACTCGGTGTGCCAAGCCAATGCCGTCCGCGACTCGTCGCGCGGACTGGAGCTCGCGCTCGGCTAGGGCAGGTCCCAACCCGATCAGACAAACGACGTCCTGTGCGTTGGATCGAGCTGCTCCACTGGCTACGACTGCACTGTCAACACCACCGCTGAGAGCAATGGCATATCTGGCACCCGGATCAAACCAATCGACTAGCCGCTGTGCGCAGCATAGTCCGTCAGTTGCGGTAACCTTCGCGCTTGAGTATGCGTCCATGTTAGAAGAAAGCTGATTCGAAGAAACGAATGAATACAGTGTTTATCGACTATTCACCAGTATCCTGTTCAGATTCCAGCGGCTCCATGATTTTCGTGTTGCGTTCTACGGCTACCACAATCGTTCGCTGCAGGCCTCCGTCACGAGAACAGGCAACTGCCGGCAACACTTGGCGACGATCAGGAAATGGCAACCGTACCGAGAATGTTCCGTCCGAGCGCAAGGTGACAGGCTCACCGTCGATCGTCACAAATCCATCCCGAACTGTCGATCCATAGATCAACATTTCCACGTCCAGATCGAAATGGAAATTGTCTTTTTTGCGAAATGGAGCATCCGCACCGGATCCAAACTGAGCCAGAGCTGGAGTACCGAGAGTCCGATGCAAACGGTCTTCCAAGACCTGCTTGAGCTCTTCGGTCTCCCTTTCACCGTCGTAGCCCCCACTCATAGCGTAAATTCGTTCACTTTCGAACCCGAGATCCGACCAATGCCGATCGATCACGTCGTTTCCGGCTGCCGGAGTCGTGACGGTATTGCTCTTGGCTAGTACGTGCATTCGACCACCCGGAGTTAAGTATCCGATGAGGACTCGGAAACTTGCTGGCTCGCCGTTCCATTCGATATACCAATCCCGCAGACCACCATGGATTTCGATGTCGCGTTCAATAGTCTCAGCCGTATTGGTGGTTCCATTTCCGTCTACCCGCACTAGACGCAAGACGGGGCGTGCCGAATGCCATTGCTCGGCCAGGGCCGCTCTAGCACGATCCATGGCATTGCGGGTAATATCCCAAGTGGCATGCATCCAAAACGGATCTCGTATCAGCAGCGCAATGCGATCGTTCAATGGCTCGCTCGCACGTACCACCTCGGCAGCACCTGGGCGTTGTACCAGCGTCGGCTGATAGGTCAAGTCTTTCACCGATTCCTTTTGAATCTGAAGCTCGCGAATCTTCTTTAGTATTTTCGGACTAGTCGCTGGCTCGGGAGGCTTAGCCGTATTGCGGCCTTGTGTCTTGGCTGCCTTCTTCGCTTGCACAGCCTTTTTGGCGGCCGCAGAAATAGTGTCTTTGACTTTCGATTTTTGAACGGAAGTCGATTTTTCTTTTGTTCCGTTCCGGGCCACAGGAACAGCTTGTTTATGAGTTACGCGTTTGGATTTTCCGTTTTTGGACGATGCGGGCACTGGCACTTTTTTCTGCCGAGCCGTCGACTTGGATGCCTTCGCCACGGCAGCGACTAGTTCGTCTTTGCGCATGGCCGACCACCCTGAGACTCCCAAGCGCTTGGCAGTTTTGGCTAAATCAGCTTTTGTCTGTGACTTGAGGTTAGCTGTGGTAATCAATTTCGGGCTCCATTTTTATTGGCGACCAGCACCTGAATCCTGGCCGACGGATCCGCCCCTAAGGTGGGATATTTGGAAGGGCGGTGGCAGGGTAAGAAATCTACGTTTTGGAACTGAGCCTTGTCTTAGCTAGTATGGCAAGAGAACCCAATTTTTACTAGACTTCTAGGAGCAACAGCGGGGAAAATCAGCCATTTGAAACGCCAATCAGGGGCTCCGACGAAACCCGTCAGTGCCAATTCAAGGCAACAATACCACCCCTTAAGCATTGTCAAATCCATGAAGCCACGGGATTACTGGGAACAATCCTCGCAATGGCTGGCTCGAACGATCACGATCGTCCTGTTAATGGTAGCCCCCGGTTATGTTGGCTCACTTCTAGATAGGCAATGGCACAGCCGGGTTTTCACTCCTCTGGGCTTTCTGCTAGGGATCGCATTTGCAGTCGCAGCACTGCTGGTATTCATTAAAACCGTAAGCCCACCGCCTCAAAGAGACACACCCAAAAGAGCGGAAAACAAACCGCCGAAAGACGACCAATTGCACAAGTAGTCGAAAGCCGGATGAACGGAAAATGATGCTTTCATCTGCCAGAGGTGTCTACTAGGGTTTTTAATCTGAGTATGCGGTGTAGCGTGAAGGCTTGCTGTTTAGGTGACACAAAGTCGAGGCAGCCGCAGGGAATTTGCCGGGGATAGCGACAGAGTCCGTAACGGAGTCTTAAGGCCAACAAGATTGAATTGTAATTTCGAACTGTTTCACTCATCCAGCATACGCATGACGACCGGCACCAAGAATATCTTGTTATTGAATGCTGTTACTCTCTTGGCAGCTGTAATAGCGGTTGCGACATTTGGCCACGGAGTGGAGACAAAGCTGAAGTGCGGTGCCCTCGCATTTGCATTCACTTCCTTGGGGCTGACACCTCCTCTCGTTATCCAGAAGCTGTTTTCTCACGGCGCGGCTCGTCAGCTGGTGGTAGTCTTGTGGCGGTTTCCGGTATTGCTTCTTGCCGCTTGGACAATTCGATATGTTGATGTGGAAGAAAGAAATTGTTTCATAACTGCATTGCTGGCCTGTTATTTCATTTCGTTGACATTAGAATCATGGCTCCTCGTACGAGGCGTACGCGATAACGCACAGTAGACAAGCCTTTCTTACCCACTTCTCCCACATTTTCATCAGAGTTTTTGCGGCAATGGCTAGCGACCTTCTGCACATCAAGGACAGTTTCTACTTTGATGTTCCGCGAAAATTCTGGCGGGCAAATTTCGAAAATCCTGAATCCATCGCTGATTCTTTGGGTAATTGGGCAGTTCAAAACGACCCCCATTACCAGGATTGGGAGGCTGATTTCGCGATTGGCAAACTTGAGGAAATCGTTGCCGACAAAAACGCGTTAGAACATGCCAAAGAGGCATGGTACCACTGGCAACATGCTAAGGACGAGCGTCATGGACGCCCCTTCGATCAATATGTGGTTGATGCGACTGCTGAACTCGAATCCTCTGCCGCCAAGTGGGTAAAGTCGAACAAGGTTGAAACTCAAAACAATGTGGATGCCTATCTAGCTGAACATCCTGATGCTCAAGCTGAGTGGATGGTCCAGTTGTTCCGCGATGCGGGTAGTGCTCGTAAGTTCCAGGCGTTGGTCCATGAATTGAATTCTCGCGACGTGCTGGACGAGTATTTGGCCACAAGGTCGGCCAAAGATTACTGGAATGACAATATTCTGAGTCAGTACAATCACGCTTATTCAGGCAAGGTATTCATTCCGCAGCCATTTGGTGAATTGCGAAATGCTTACGAAAAGCAATCTGGCTTTGCTATTTCCCGCTACATGATCATCGAAGTCATCGTTGCAGTCATGCTGCTATTTGTATTTCGTTGGTTAGCGGGCAAGGTGAAAGATGGCTCTGCACCCAAAGGCAAACTGTGGAACTTGCTTGAGAGTTTCGTTGTTTTTATTCGCACGGACGTTGTCGAGAAAGGAATGGATCCTCACGACTCCCCCAAGTACATGCCCCTAATGTGGACGATTTTCTTGTTTATCTTAGGGTGTAACTTGATGGGTATGTTGCCCTGGGTTGGCTCGCCGACCGCCGCCTTTGCCGTCACGGGAGTTCTGGCCTTAATCGTATTCCTAGTCGGCTTGGTTATGGGTATTCGTTCGCTTGGAGTTTTGGGCTTCTTCAAGAACCTTTGTCCTGATTTGGGTTTGCCAATCTACTTAGGCATCGTCATTGTGCCCATGGTTTGGTTGATTGAATTCGCGTCTCTGTTCATCAAGCACGGGATATTGGCGGTTCGACTTTTGGCCAACATGGTTGCTGGGCACTTGGTCCTCCTGGGGATCATGGGACTGGCCTTCGGGGCCAAAGCTGCCGCCATGGGAACGACAAGTTGGACTGCTCTATCTATCGTTGCATTGGCGGGCACTACGGTATTGAGCTTTATGGAATTATTTGTAGCCTTCCTTCAGGCCTATGTTTTTACATTGTTGGCTTCGTTGTTCATTGGCAGCGCAACCCATCACCACTAAATACACACCTTTGGTTTCGAATCCACTAACACAATTTTGCAACGTCCTTTGAGGAGACCTTTCCGTGATTAATGCTGTTCGTACTGCTATTTGGACTGTCGGTTTGATGCTTGCGATCACTGCCCCAGCTTCGGCCCAAGGCTTCAGCATGCCAGCCCAAATTGGTGCCGGCTTGGCGGTGATTGGTGCTGGTTTGGGCATCGGCCTGCTAGCCAAGGGCGCAGTCGAGTCTGTAGCTCGTCAACCAGAAGCGTCCGGCACCATCCAAGTATTGATGATTATTGCTGCGGCCCTTATCGAAGGTCTGGCATTCTTCGCAGTTATCGTTTGCAACCAGTAGTCCAGTTATCAACGTTTCGGCATTCTTGCTTACTCGTTTATCCAATCTGTACTTTAGGTAGTAGTCAAATGACTCAACTGCGCATTCGCTCGGCAGCGATGATTGCATGCTTTGTTCTATTCTTTACTGCGGTTCCCGCTTGGGCCGCAGATGAAGAAGGAGAGCACGCTGGTTCGACGGCGGTTCAATCGAGTGAACATGAAGTTCACTACGTAGACACGACCCACTTGAATATGTCCGACCCTGCCCATCAAGTAATGGACTTTCGTACTGACCTGGCGTTTTTTACTGCAGTAGTTTTCTTACTGCTAGTTGCTGGTTTGTACTTGTCTGCTTGGAAGCCAATCATGCAAGGATTGGAAAAGCGAGAACGCGGCATCGCGGAAAATATCGCTCGGGCGCAGAATTCGGCCAGTGAAGCTAGTCAGAAACTTGCCGAGTATGAAAGCAAGTTGGCCACCGCCTCGCAGGATGCGCAGCGGATTGTCGCTGAAGCCCGGAAAGATGCCGAAGCTGCGGGCCAAAAACTAATCGCGGCCGCACAGGAGGAGGCAGCACGACAGCGCGAACGAGCCACTGCGGATATCGAATCTGCCAAACGTGTCGCCTTGAGTGAATTGGCTGCCCAATCAACCGACATTGCCATGTCATTGGCTCAACGCGTGGTAGGACGCGAGGTTAAGGCCGGGGATCACCAGAACTTGATCCAAGACATGTTGTCCAAGCTGCCAAGCAGCAATTGAGAAAAGGCCGATGATGGAAGAGCAAGTCAAACATCACACGGTCCTAGATAGCGACCAGCAACAAGTGGGTGTGCTTTACGCAAAGGCGATCTTAGGAGCTGCCGGTCAGGCTGTTGATACGGTCGTGGCCGACCTCGAAGCCGTTGTGAAAGAGTGCTTGGATAAACACCCGAGGTTAGATGCGGCATTGGCCTCCCCTAGAATGTCGCAGGATCAAAAAGAGAAACTGTTGGATAATATTTTTTCCGGTCGTATCGATCAGAAATTGCTCAACTTTCTCAAGATCTTGTGTCGTCGTGGAAGGATATCCGCTCTGCGCGCAATTCACCAATCAGCTGTCGAGATGCGAGAATCGCAACTCGGTTTGATGCGAGTACAAGTAACCAGCCCTCAGCCGCTTAGCGACGAGCAACGCTCGTTGATTGCTTCTCGGTTGGAACAAGCCTACGGCAAGAAAGTTTCGTTAGTCGAACGGACCGACGCCAATTTGCTTGGAGGCATCGTCCTTCGCATTGGTGACAAGGTGCTCGATGGCAGTATTCTTGGAAAGTTCGATCTGATAAGAAGCGCGGTGAGCAGCGGGGTCCAAAAGGCGTTGCGGGATCGATTCTCGTCGCTTCTAACGTCCTAATTCAAGTTTAATTTTCAATCCAAACAAACAAGCCCTAATACATAATTTTCGAGGTAGGCCATGAAGTTCAACTCGGACGAAATTGCCTCGGTCATCCAGAAAGAGATCGAGACGTTCGAAAGTCAAATGGACGTTCGCGAAGTGGGTACCGTCCTAGAAGTTAGCGATGGTATCGCGCGCGTGTACGGTCTTTCTGCTGTCATGGCTGGTGAGATGGTACAGTTTCCTTCTGGTGTCATTGGTTTGGCCTTTAACCTGGAAGAAAACTCGGTCGGTATCATTATTCTCGGTGACTACTTGACCATTAATGAAGGCGACGAAGTCAAGGCGCTTGGAAAGCTATTGAGCGTCCCGGTAGGACCAGGCGTCATCGGTCGTGTGCTCGATCCGCTTGGAAACCCACTTGACGGACGAGGCCCCGTTGAATCGACAGAACAACGTCCTGTTGAAGTTATTGCGACCGGCGTTGCCGAACGACAGCCAGTATCGGAACCGCTTCAAACCGGCATTAAAGCTGTTGACTCAATGACGCCCATCGGCCGTGGTCAACGCGAATTGATCATCGGGGACCGCAAGACCGGCAAGACTGCGGTGGCTATCGATACGATCATTAATCAAAAGGGAACTGGCGTAAAATGCTTCTACGTGGCCGTTGGCCAAAAGGATTCGTCCGTCGCACTTGTAGTTGAAGCCCTTCGAAAACATGGGGCCATGGACTACACGACAGTCATTGTTGCAGGTGCCAGTGCTCCAGCACCCCTGCAGTACATTGCTCCCTATTCGGGAACTGCAATGGCCGAGTATTTCATGTTCAATGGTGAACACGCACTTGTGGTCTACGATGACTTGAGCAAACAAGCCACCGCCTATCGCCAACTTTCCCTATTGATGCGTAGACCACCTGGACGCGAAGCCTACCCTGGAGACGTGTTTTACTGCCATAGTCGCTTGCTAGAGCGATCCGCCAAATTATCAGCGGCTCTCGGCGGAGGTTCATTAACCAGTTTGCCAATCATTGAGACGCAGGAAGGCGAGGTTTCGGCCTACATTCCTACTAATGTGATTTCCATTACCGACGGTCAGATTTACCTGCAACCAGACTTGTTCTTTAAAGGTATTCGACCTGCGATGAACGTTGGTATTTCAGTATCTCGCGTGGGTGGTGCTGCCCAGATTAAGGCCATGAAAAAGGTGGCGGGTGGTTTGCGTTTGGACTTGGCGTCGTTTCGAGAACTCGAGGCGTTCGCTCAGTTGGGAACCGACTTGGATCCAGCAACCCAGGCACGATTGGACCGTGGTTATCGCATGGTTGAATTGCTTAAACAGTTGCAATACAGACCCATGAGCGTATTTGACCAGGTGATCAGCATCTATGCTGCTACACGCGGCCACATGGATGACATCGCTGTCGAGAATATCGCTGACTTTGAAACTCGCCTCCTTGAGTTTATGCATGATCGCAAGAGCGATGTCATGGACAAGCTAAAAGAAACCAAGGACTTATCTGAAGAGATTGAAAACGGTATCAAATCGGGAATTGCAGAATTCAAAAAAGGCTATAAGCCAGCTTAGGCAGCCGGGGTTTGAACACGCTAAATCTACATATAAATTTTGGTAGGAATTAATGGCCAATATTCGTCAGCTCGATAAACGACGTAAGTCGGTTCGCAATATTCGCAAGATTACGCGGACGATGGAGTTGATCGCCACTGCGCGATTCAAGAAGGCCATGGATCGCGCTGCGGCGGCAAACGATTACACCGAACGCATTACACAGATCGTCCGCGATTTGGCCAGTGCCGGATTGGAAGTCTCCCACCCACTTTTGGCTGACCGGCCGCAGCTGAATCATGCCACGTTGCTTATGTTGACCAGCAATCGTGGGCTATGTGGTGGTTAAAA
>JAGQOY010000150.1 GCA_020427005.1 Planctomycetales bacterium | reverse complement strand
AGTCCTGGAGTGTAGGGAACAGCTTGAGTTAGATGCTAACCCCTCCAGCTTCGGGGATCGCCAAGATTTCTTGTGTCGAGTCAAACCTCCAAAACCCATTGAATTCTAAACTAGGAAATACTTTTGGATGGCCTCTGCTTTGAAACCTGTTGACAAAGATTCTCAACGCGTCCAGTCCATGTTTGCTGAGATTGCACCGCGTTACGATCTTTTAAATCACTTGCTGTCCTTGGGAATTGATATCCGCTGGAGAAAGTTTGTCGTCAAGAACTTGCGTCTTGATCAATCTGCACCTGTGCTGGACTGTTGCACTGGTACTGGTGATTTGGCTTTATTAATCGCTAAGAAACTTGCCGGTCGTGCCAAGGTTTTTGGAACGGATTTTTGTGAACCGATGCTGGAGATTGCCAGACAGAAGCAAGCCCGCTTACCCGCTCAATTACCCGTCGAATTCTCCCAGGCGGATGCTCAGCAGCTTCCTTTTCCGAACAGTACTTTCCAATGTGTAACGGTCGCATTTGGCTTGCGCAATGTGCAAGATACCGACCAGGGGATTCTTGAAATGGTTCGAGTTTGTCGTCCGGGTGGTCAAATCGCAATTCTTGAATTCTCCAAGCCTAGGATACCAGGGCTGAAACACGCTTATCAGGCCTATTTTACAAAGGTACTGCCTCTCATCGGACAGCGACTGGCTAGGAATAATCAGAGTGCCTACGAATATCTACCCAATAGTGTGTTGCAGTTTCCGTCGGGTGAAGGGTTAGTGAAGGTTTTGGAAATGCACGGTTTGAGCAATGTGAGAATGTTTCCTTTGACTTTGGGCGTCGCCACTCTCTATCTGGGTGAATGCTAATTCCCAACCGTCCGCCCTTCCCCGATTCGCGTTAGTCATCCTGGGCCACATTCAAGATATGACATCCTCGATCCAAACTTCCGACAGCTCTTCTCCGATCGTGCTGGCGGTTACCGGAGCTAGTGGTGCTATTTACGCAACGAGCTTGTTAGAGCAACTTTTGGCATGCCAAATTCCGGTGCATTTTGTTGTCAGTCAGTCAGGACGGGCTGTCATGGAACAAGAACTGGGCTATGCTTTTTCTGAGGCTTCCTTTTGTGCACTCGATATGTTTTCCGCGGCCGATCGATTTCTCCAATTAGAGGCTGCCGCGGCGTACGGCCCAGCATCTGTACTACGCCAGCGAGCATTGCAAGCCATAAATTCAGGGCGACTAAGTGTTCACGCGGAAAACAACTATATGTCTCCCATTGCAAGTGGTTCTTTTTTGACTCGGGCGATGGTTGTGTGCCCCTGTTCCGGTAGTACACTCAGCGCAATGGCCCATTCGGCCAATCAGAATTTGATTCAGCGAGCTGCAGAAGTACACCTTAAGGAAAGGCGTCCCTTAATCGTGGTCCCACGCGAAACGCCTCTGAGTTCATTCTGCCTTGAGAATATGTTTCGCTTGTCGCAATCAGGTGTAGTTGTATTACCGGCGGCCCCTGGCTGGTATCACGGTGTATCGCATATTCATGATTTGGTGCTATTTATTGTGGGACGCATTCTGGATCAACTTGGAATTCGTCATGAATGCATTCGGCGATGGGCAGAGGACTAGCATGACGTACTCAGTGGACTCTACATCGACTGCGGATCATGCATCAGTGGCGTCGCAACAATTCGCTACGAAAGGGTTGTTACGACGCTTTTTGGAATTAATTCGTTTCAGCCATACAGTATTTGCTTTACCGTTTGCACTTATGGCCTGCGTTTTCGCCATTGCGACCCCAAGTAGTGCGGTAAGTCTGACACCCGCCTTGGTCACCGCAAGGTTAGTAGCTGTAGTCATATGCATGATATCGGCACGGTCTGCAGCCATGTCCTTTAATCGTCTCATGGATGCGCGGATAGATGCACTGAATCCGAGGACTGCATCACGGCATCTTCCGGCCGGCTTACTGACCGTTTCGCAAGTCTGGGCCTTCTTTGCAGCGGCCAGCTTGATTTTCATCGCAACCTGCCTGATGTTCCTACCGAATTGGCTTCCCCTAGTGTTTAGTTTGCCCGTACTTGTCTGGATTTGCGGCTATAGCCTAGCTAAAAGATTTACGGCTGCCGCACACCTTTGGCTCGGTGCGGCATTGGCCCTTTCTCCGATCAGTGCCTGGATTGCAATCCGAGGAGAACAAGTGCAGAACGACCTGTTTGATCTCTGCCTACCAATGGCTGTGGCCATAGCAATTGCATTTTGGGTAGCAGGATTTGACATCGTTTATGCGTGCCAGGATGCGGAATTTGATCGCCAACACGGTCTCAAAAGCATCCCTGCCGTTTGGGGAATCTCGGATGCCCTACGCCTGGCAGCCATTCTTCACGCCATGATGTTGTGTGTGTTGGGCAGCCTACCACTGTTGTTCCCGAACCTATCGCTTGGCTGGATCTACGTGTTAGGTTGGTTCCTGGTCGCTGGCCTAGTGATCAGGCAACATTGGTTGGTCTCTGCATCGGATTTGACCCGACTGAATATTGCCTTTTTTAATATCAATTCCATCATCAGCTTGGGCTTTACATCGCTGGCCGCTCTAGACGCTATCACACAATTCTAGAATGGTGGACAAATGCCTGGGCCGAAAGAAACCACCTCCCCAGTACCAAGGCGATGAAGACGATTTCGCTATTTCTTCGGGCGAGGAACTCGTCCGCCCCCTCGCTTTCTGCCTCGTCTTTTCGCCCCTACCGGCTGCGCATCCTCCAAGTCGTCCATATCGACCACCTGCTCCAGATTGTTGCGCAAAGCTATTAATTTGTCTCGTAAGGTTGCAGCCCGTTCAAACTCAAGATCTTCTGCTGCCTGCAGCATCTCTTTCTCAAGGAGCTCTATCATTTCCTGAGTTACAACTTGACTAGAGGGCTCACCCCGCACGGCATTTCGTGCTTTTTGGTGCGCCTGGGAAGCGGCCTCGATGCCGGCTTTGATATTGCGGCGAACAGTTTCCGGTGTGATTCTATGTTCTTTGTTGTATGCTTCTTGCAACTTGCGTCGACGCTGTGTTTCATCAATCGCAACTCGCATGCTGTTAGTAATTTTGTCGGCGTAAAGAACGACTTTTGAGTTGACGTTACGGGCAGCACGTCCAATCGTTTGAATCAAAGACGTCTCACTCCTCAAAAATCCCTCTTTGTCCGCATCCAAAATTGCAACCAATGAAACTTCGGGTAGGTCAAGCCCTTCACGGAGTAGGTTCACGCCAACTAAACAATCGAACTTTCCTTGTCGCAAGTCATACAACAACTCGACTCGCTCAAATGCATCTAATTCGCTGTGCAACCAACGACAACGAACATTTTGTTCTGTCAGATAGCCAGCAAGGTCTTCTGCTAATCGTTTGGTAAGAGCAGTTACCAGGGTGCGCTCATCTCGTTTGGCACGCCCCCGAATTTCCTCCAGCAAGTGAGCTACCTGGCCTCGTGCGGAAACGACCTCAATTTCGGGATCGAGCAGCCCCGTTGGACGAATTACCTGCTCTACAACCTCGCCCTGAGTCTTTTGCAACTCATAGTCACCGGGCGTGGCTGAAACAAACACAACTTGATGTGTTTTCGCTTCCCATTCTTCGAACTTCAGAGGACGATTATCAAGTGCGCTGGGTAGGCGAAAACCGTGATTTACTAGAGTTGTCTTACGACTCTGATCTCCAGCAAACATAGCTCTTACTTGAGGAACGGTGACGTGCGACTCATCTACGATTAGAAGGAACTCGTTGGGGAAAAAGTCATATAACGTATCTGGGGTCGCCCCAGGCGACTTGCCAGAGAGAGGACGAGAGTAATTCTCAACACCTGGACAATGCCCAACTTCCTGCAACATCTCCAAGTCAAAGCGAGTACGAGCATTCAGCCGCTGAGCCTCAAGCAGTTTTCCTTCGGTTTCAAATTTCGCTAATTGCTCACGGAGTTCTTCCCGAATGAGCACAATGGCATTTTCGATCCGCTCCTCAGGCGTTACAAAGTGCTTGGCCGGGTAAATAAACACTTCGTCCAAACGCGAAAGGGTCTCCCCTGAAATTGGGTTGATGATCGAAATCTGTTCTACATCGTCCCCCCAAAGTTCAATACGATATGCAAACTCTTCGTACGATGGCCAGATTTCCAGACAATCTCCGCGCACTCGAAAACGGCTACGCTCAAATGCAATATCATTCCTTTCGTACTGAATGTCGACTAATTGCAGAAGCACATCGTCTCGAACGACTGTCTGCCCAACTTTTAGTGGGACAACCATATTGCGATAGTCTTCGGGGCTACCTAAACCATAGATGCTAGATACGCTGGCGATAATGATTACATCGCGCCGGCTTACAAGGGCACTGGTTGCAGCCAATCGTAGACGGTCAATTTCCTCATTGATAGAAGCATCTTTTTCGATGTACACATCGCGCTGAGGGATATAAGCCTCAGGTTGATAGTAGTCGTAGTAGCTAACGAAGTAGTGCACCGCATTATTGGGAAAGAAATTCTTGAATTCAGAAAAAAGCTGTGCTGCCAACGTCTTGTTGTGGCTCAATACGAGAGTTGGCCGTTGCAATTGCGAGATGACATTCGCCATCGTAAAAGTTTTTCCAGATCCGGTCACACCCAAGAGCACTTGGTGGCGTTCTCCTTCTTGCAATCGCCTCACAAGAGTTGCGATGGCTTTCGGTTGATCACCTGCCGGCGCGAACTCGCTGACCAAATCAAACTCGGATTGCATGACCTCATCCGGCATATTAACCTCGTTCATTTCCTGCCTATCAACCGCGTCACGCAATGGTCACTCTTGGCCGTTAGGATTGCCATATCAAGGTTAGTGTGTGTAGGCCAAGATCGCGTATGGCTATCGTGATTTGTTGGCTGCTTATCAATCGTAGTTTCATCTTCGAATCACATATTGTCTGCGCTAAATACTAACCATGGAGCAAGCGATTCGGCAGTTGCTTCACCAACACCCGGCACAAGCTGCAAATCGCTAAGCGATCGAAATTGTCCGTTTTGTTCCCGCCAACTGACGATCCGTTTGGCCAAGGTAGGTCCAACTTCTGGCAGAGATTCCAACTGGGCAGCTGATACCGAATTGATATTGACCTGCAAGTGAAATTTGGACTCAGGCAATTCAACCTGTCCCAAACTCTGGACCAATTTCCAGAGGAAAATAATGGTCACCAATAAGGAAAAACTCGTCCACCAAGCCCGTACTTGCAATCGCCAAATTGCACGCAGATCCTCCCGAGTGCCATTAGCAGCAGAGTCACGTTCGCTCTCCATATCAGGAAATTTCAAATCAGCCTCCACATGCCTTACAGGCCACGACCAGCTGTCCACACTAGAGTCTAATTCGTTTAGCCTTCCAATGCACGAAGGCATCAAATCCCAACCTGCCATTGCACGGCAGGAGAACTAAGTAAGACGGGCTCTCATCTAATGTAATTGGGTTGTAGAATAGCAGCCTTTGCTAATATATGCTCGGGCAAAAATCCGACCAATCTCATGCGACTGGTCCAGACTGTCCAAGTGGCTCTCTAAATTTGGTAATTTGCCTCGGCGCGTAGTTCATCCGGTACACTGCCCCGTACTCGGAGATTTGGTTTCTCAAGGACAACCGTCGTATGCGAAGCAACCGTGGAAGTAATCCAGACCGAAGATCCAATCACGCTATCATGCCCAATTACAGTTTTACCCCCTAAGATCGTGGCATTGGCATAAATCACCACTCGATCTTCGATGGTCGGATGCCTCTTTTGACCTCGGATCAGCTGGCCATCAGAATCCGTGGGAAAGCTTAGCGCACCCAGCGTCACGCCCTGATAGATCTTCACTCTCGAGCCAATCTCGCAGGTCTCTCCGATGACGACGCCTGTCCCGTGGTCAATGAAGAAGTACTCGCCTATCGATGCACCCGGGTGAATGTCAATGCCGGTCATTTGATGGGCCCATTCGGTCATCATGCGTGGTATGAATGGGACACCAAGCCTTCGCAGTTGGTGGGCAATGCGCTGAACTGTAATTGCCTCCAATCCTGGATAGCAGAAAATGATCTCATCTCTGCCACTTACCGCTGGATCACCATCATAGGCAGCTTCTACATCGGAGGCTAACATGCGCCGCAGTTGAGGAATAAGCTCCAAAAACGCAATGGCAATAGACTGGCCCTTGGCTTCGTAATCAATCTGGTTTTCACAATCGCTACTTCGTCCACGGACGCGATCATCATGATGTAAAGCGCGGCCAATTTGCGTCGTCAGTTTGTCATGCAAAGAGTCAATGAGGTTGCCAACATGATATGTCACATTTCCAATGTGCAAGCCTTCACGCCGCCTAAAGCCTGGGTAAAGAATATCCTTGAGATCCTCAAGGATGGATACAACGATTTCGTATTTGGGTAACGGACAATGTCCGAGGTGATTTATCCGATCGTCTCGAGTGTAGGTTGATACAATGCGCTGGGTTAGCGCAGGCAGCTGTTCCTTGAGCCTAAAGTCTGAAGCCATGACAAACTTTCCGCAAATGAAAACCTAGGCCAGCCAAGTGGTAATTTGAAAAAAGCGTTTCTCCACGCATTTTCGGCTCAGATTGACCGACCGTAACAGCCAAATCACGCCAAACATACTCGCCCACCCAATGTACCCACATTAACTTCGGCCACTAGGGTAAGTAAGCTTTTTAAAAAAGCTCGCGCTGCGATCATTCAAGATCTTAACTGAAGGGAATCAGGCGACGGGTCTGGCCATGGTTATCCACTGACAGATGGGTTATACCACCTTCAGCAAAGGAATATCCCCATTGATGCTGGCTCTCTCGCGCAAGTTCAAGGAACTCACTACCCCATTGGGGAGATTCAACGAGTAACTCCGATATAGATTCATCACCTGCAAGATGCTGGGATACCCCACCGCTACTATCCAACTGCAAGTCCCACGAAAACGGCCCTTCATGCCCGTTGGCAACCAACCATTTTCGAAATCGATCCGCGAAATCTGCGAACCGGCTGGCCAAAGAAGGTAATGGTTGGTCACTAGCCCTATTGCCCGTTTGGGGAGCTTGGGTTCCAAGCAGGCTGAGAAAGTCACGTGTCGATTCCGCCAGCGTCTTGGTCGTTTGAATCGCCAGCGGCGCGACAATTGTAAGCAATGAAGGATGAACTGTCACTTGAATCTATTTGGTCTTTTTATGAGATGTTTCTAGAATGTTATCGTCACAATTACGTCAATTACTCCATGCTATCCCATTTAAAATGTGAATTGGTCTGAATGTGAAATGGTCTGGCAGAAGAACAAGGTGTTATCTCGGTATGGATATCACCCTGACTTTCCAGGTTATGCGCGGAAGTAGATCCGACTGGCAATGAAGACGTGTAAGTCTGCGTCTAAGAACCGGAGCCTAACAATGCAATTCAATATGTTCACGAGTATTGCATATCTGCTGGTTGCCACCGTTTGCACGACTTCATTGGGGCAAGGCCAGGAATCAGCTGCTGACTCGCGTGAATTAACTCCAGCGGCAAAACCAATGGACACGCCTCAGCATAGCAATTCGAAAATTCGGTCTGTCATACTGGCGGGCGGATGCTTTTGGTGCGTCGAGAGTGACATGGAAGCAGCTCCTGGCGTTATCAAGGTTCTTTCGGGGTACACGGGAGGGCGACGAAAGAATCCGACGTACGAAACTTATGCTAGCTCTGGTCACCGCGAAGCAGTAATGGTCGTGTATGATCCCGAGGTCATTACATATCAAGGCCTGGTCGAATTCTGGATCAAGCATATTGACCCAACCAACGGAAGAGGTTCCTTCAAGGACAAGGGTAAACAATATGGACCTGCGGTTTATTTTGAAACAGATGAAGAAAAGGAATTGGCTCTAAAGGTCGTCAAAGCCGTGGAAGATGCAAACGTCTTTCGCAAGAAACTAGATGTATCGGTAGAACCTCGTGCCGCATTTTGGCCTGCCGAGGATTACCACCAGGACTATCACGCCAAGAACCCCGACAAATACATGCTCTATCGAAGTCAATCAGGTCGCGATGAGTTTGTTAGATCCCATTGGGGTACATCAGCAAGCCAGTTGCAACTGCCGGGCGCATTTCCTTCTCAAACTGCCGAACAACCGAAGTAAGCCGGATTCGAATTCGAATCGTACTCTTTCATTCTCGAAAGCTACAACTTGTCGAATTCAGTTGTCGGTGTTGGTTTCACTACCTTTTTTCTGGACGAACTAGCAACACACTCTTTGCAATACTGCCGCCATGCATGGTGTGGAACGCTTGCTCCCATTCTGCAAGCGGCCATGTACCACCGACAATCTTTTCGACGGGTAAGGCACCGCTTGCCATGAGCACCAAAATGCGTTCCCAGGTTGCCCAAGTGTGTGAGAAACTACCTTGCAACTGCACATTCTTTTGAACCAAAGGATCTAACGAAAAGCCCAAAGGATCACGTCCCCAACCCACTTTACTTATCCAACCGGCGGGCCGCACAACCTCCAACGCTACCTTCAGAGTAGCGGAAACGCCAGCCGCATCGACTACGCCCTCACAACCCAAGCCATCCCTCTCACGACACCAGTTTGTCACGTCGGCAACGTCAATTGCTTGGCAACCGAGTTGCTTGGCAATCTCCAACCTAGCCATATCGCGAGCCAATCCAGCCACTGCCACCTCGGCCCCACGCAAACTGGCAATTGCGCCGCACAGCAAACCGATTGGACCGGGCCCCAAGACCAACACTCGGTCACCTGGAAGTATGTTGACGTTGGTTGCAACGGCACTGAAAGCGACACAGCATGGCTCGGTGAGCGCCGCTAAGCGCAAAGGTAATTCAGCGGGCACACGATGCAAACAACGAGCAGGTACTTTAACATACTCTGTCATAGCTCCGTTCACGCCATAACCAAACCCCTTTCGATTTGGATCAAGGTTGTAACGTCCAATTCTCGACATGGGGCTAAAAGGATCAATAACGGCGGCGGTTTCGCTACATACACGATCACCTTCTTGAAAATTGGTAACGTTTGCTCCCGTTTGTTGAATTACTCCTGCAAATTCATGCCCTAGTGTTACGGGATAGTTTACAGGCCAGCTGTGTTCGGCAGTCCATTGATGTAGGTCGCTTCCGCATACTCCCACAGCTCCCACTTCAAGCAACACGTCATCGGGCCCAATAGCCGGAATTTCAATCTCGCGAAGTTCGACACTGTGTGGAATAGGTGCAAAGTTAACAACTGCGGGTTGTAAGCGTGTGATCATAGTGGGGTAGTTATTCGGGTTAAGAATCGGTAGTTGTAGACTTCGTTTCCAGTGTAAATGTCAATCATTGCATGCATTTCATTGCTTGCAGACTTAAGTCGTAGTGTTATTCACTTCCCTTTTCAAGAGAATGGTTACTTACACGAAGCAATCATCATATACGCAGTATCAAATCTTGTCTGCTTGGACAATTCACTACTTTTGGGGAGCGATTTCCGGCAACGAATTGCACGGACTGCCCAACATTAAAACCGGAAAATTCGTTCTGAGAGTAAGCTGTCATGTTCAACCTGCGCAGATTGTCTTGCTTCTCTAAGTCCGGAACGCTACAAGTCCGATAGGCTCCATAGTTTGGGCGCTCAAAATTCAATTTAACCACGAGAAGCTACGGGAAATCAGTCCAAACCACTTCAGTTCACACCGTAACGCAGGGAGGCCGACCGGTGATAAAGAAATCGCGAGTTTGCCTCGCATGCCTGTTATTTTGGCCCTCGCTCAGCTCGGCTCAACCGCCCAATCTTCCCCTCTCGGCTCTAGACGCACCTGCTGAATCGCAGGAAGCAATCTACAAAAAGGCCTCGCTAGCCATAGCACAGGAACAGTATCCAGTTGCTATTGCCGCTCTGGAGGAACTACACGCTCGGTTCGAAGGCTGGCCGCCTGCTCAAATCAGCCAGCTAAGTTTGGCCGAATGTTTGGCGATTGAAGGAAGGTGGGATGATGCACTTCAAGTAACAGAACGTTGGCTTGAGTTCCTTGCTAAGCACAGTAAGGATGACGAAGGCGAATTGCTTGAGGATTATTGGGAGCGCTCCGCCCATCTGGTTCAGATCCTTTGTCAACAAAGGGATTCGGATACCTGTGCGAAAAAGTTCCTGCTTTTAGCTGCTCCACAAGAGCTAAGATTCTCAACGGCTAATCTATGCGGTGAACAACATTTCCAACGTGGGCGATACGAATTAGCTCGCAGTTGGCTGGCTACAGCTTTCGAGCTTGCTCCCGAACAACAAAAGGCGGATTTGCTTCAGCACATTGACTACGATCTACCGTTAGTTTGGGCCTCGAAACTGTACTTGAACAATCAACCTAAACAGGCTCTGGAATTGCTTCGGACACTTGAGCTTGTCCACGCGCCCGTGACCCAGCGCATAGCAATTTGGTTTCTCCAGGCTGAAATACTTGCGACGGAACACCAGAATGAGGCAGCGTCGAGAATCTACATTGACCTTCTTGCCCTAGCCGAATCGTTACCAATTGATCAAATTGCGTGGATGCCGACCGTCCAACTTCGACTGGCAGGCCTGTTTGTCATCCAAAAGCGATACGCTGAGGCCAGAAGCTTGATCAACACCGCGTTGTCCGATGACCTGGCGGGAGGTGCAGATGCAGAAATGCTCTTCTTATTAGCGCGTATCCAGGTCGCCGAGATACAACTCAATCAGGCCTTGGAGACCCTAACGACCATTCTGGCATCCAACAACAATTCGGCCGAGCATCGATTTCGAGCACAGTGGATGAGTGGGGAAGTGAACTTTCTTAAAGGAAATCACGCCCAAGCGATAGTGTATTACAACCCAGTATGCGAGCAGGGCGATTTCCCTCATTGGCAGTCTCAGGCTTTGCTGCAGCGCGCAAAATGTCATGAGCTCCTGGGCAATCAAGAAGCTGCGCTTGCGGATTATGAGCTACTAGTCGAACGCTTTCCCAAATCTGAACCAGCTGCTGCGTCTTCAGCTCGGTTGGCTGTAATAAAGCCGTCGGTTTATTGAAACGTCTGCGCATCCAAAACAAAAAAACTGATCAACCAAACTAACCCAGCTAACCCCAATCGAAACAGTAACTTCGCCCATGTTGGTATTTTTTCGCAATCAACGCTTTCTAATTACGGTCCTAATTCTGTTGTGCTTCACGGGATGGTTGCGCACCCCAGCAAGGGCCCAGGCCCCAGCGCCGCTGAATTATGGAACCAATAACTACCCTCCAAATGTCGGCATGTCCATGGAACCCACAGCCCGCTTGGCAGCCAACCCGCTTGGCCAACCTGGGAACATGTCCAATTCTCCCGTTTCGCAGGCAACTGACACTGCAGAGGGTACGAGTATTGCGGAATCCACGAATGCGTCTATTCCCATTCACAACATCATTAGCGTATTTCGAGAGGGTGGCATGCTAATGCTCCCCATTGGCATGTGCTCCATTGTTCTCTTGGTTTTTGTTTTTGAACGTGCGCTCTATTTGCGCCGAGGGCGAGTCATTCCAAAGCCATTCGTTCGCGGAGTCATCGAGCAATTGGATCAACAGCAGTTAGACCGAGAGCAGGCAATTGCCCTATGTGAAGAAAATGGCAGCCTGATCGCGGAACTGTTTTCGGCGGGCCTAAAGCGATGGGGACGCCCAGCCGTAGAGGTAGAACAAGCGATTATTGATGCTGGCGAAAGGGTCACAAGCGAGTTGCGAAAATATTTACGATTGTTCAATGCGATTAGCAACGTTACACCCTTGCTAGGCCTGTTGGGAACCGTGCTAGGCATGATCGATGCATTCAACACAATTGCTCAAGCGGATGCTATGGGGCGTCCAGAACTACTTGCAGGCGGCATTGGTCAAGCGTTGTTAACCACTGCCGCCGGGCTGTGTGTAGCCATACCCGCGTATGCTGCATACGCGTTCTTTCTTGGGCGATCGGACCGTTTAATACTCGAGATGGATGCCCTTGCTCAGAACATAGTGGACCTAACGAGCGCAGAAGCATTGCAGGAAAACAGCCGCACGCGTGGGCGTTCTCGAAAGAATGCGGCCTAACTCAATAGCCTGCTCCCACAAGTTTCGGCCAATTCATTCGACAACCATTGCTACGGCCTAAGAGGGTAGGATGCCACTTAAAACAAGTTCGAGAGAAGAACTTCCCACACTCAATCTGACTCCCATGATTGATGTAGTTTTCTTGCTGATCATATTCTTTATGGTAGGCACTCAATTCAGTGAGACTGAACGTAATATCGGAATCAAGTTACCAGGTGCAGGTCAGCTCAAGGCAGTATTAACACCTCCCGATCGTAAGGAAGTTCTGGTAGCTGCTGATGGGAGTGTTTATTTAGATGGTCATGTCCTAAATCTCGAACAATTGACACGCCAGCTAACTCAATGGCGAGCACAGTACCCAGATCTGCAAGTAGTAGTGCGAGCAGACGGCAAAGTGGAACATCAAATTGTGGCTAGCGTCTATGGCGCGGTCAATCGATCGGGAGTGCAAGATTTGGCAATTGCTGTTCGATCTCAAGGAATGGATGTGAGATAGCCAATGTGGCAACAGCTTTCTCAAAACGCATGGCAAACTTGGATTTATTTGTCGAGCGGCCGTGGTTTAGCCATAGTGCTGGGAATAGCGTTTGCTGTACTGGCCATAACGCTTTTCGTGTTGTCGCGTACCCGTTGGGGCCAGGCCAAGCCACTAACGATCTGCATCGTATTGAGCGTACTTGCCCATGTTTTCTTGCTAATGTACGCACTTGGAAATCGTCCCATTCTGCCTCAGGGTAGTCACCATGGAAGCGAACAATCCTTGGCAGTTTCTTTGGAGCTAGCGGACATCCCAAGCCTGGATGTTGACTTGTCAGAGCCTATTCAATCAAACGAAAACGCCTCCCAAGCAGAACCTCAATTTTGGGAAAAGAGCATCCTCTTCAAGGACTCCGTTAAGCCACAGCTTTTAGAAGAAGCTCTGGAATTCGTTAGTCGCACCGATTCCTCGTCACCAGCCGACGACCAGCAAATCCGACCAGTAATACCGCGTACTCTACCGGCCTTGCCTCCAGAAGAACCTCTTGCAGATGAAAATATTCCGTCATTGGTTAGCGACCAAGCGGGGTTGCCATCCTTACCAATTCTTCCCGGCCAAGACAATTCAAACCTCGAACTCCCTGAGTTAAGTGCAATCTCAACACAGGAAAATAATGATAGCGAGCAAACTATTGCACCAGAGGTTTCGAGAGCAGTACAATCGTCTCCACTGCCTCCTGAATATCAACTAAGGCAATCTCCAGATCGACTAAAACAAGCAGCGGCATTTGGTGCTGATGCCGATACAGAGGCTGCAGTAAGTGCAAGCTTGCGATGGTTAGCTCAGGCCCAATCCCCTGATGGATCGTGGAATGCCAGGCAGTTTGGAGCTGGTACGGAAACACATGCCCTTGGTGAGAGTCGCTATGGGACGGGAGCTCAAGCCGATACCGGTGTTTCTGGTCTTGCTTTGCTGGCCTTTTTATCGGCCGGCCATACTCATTTGACAGGTGACTACCGGGATACTGTTACTTCCGGGCTTCAGTTTTTGCTCAATTCGCAGATGCCCTCTGGAGACTTGTCGGGCCCAAAACAGGTTGGTCGTGACCGTGGCATTATCAATGCCAGAATGTATTGCCATGCTATAGCGACGTTAGCTCTGGCGGAAGCGTATGCGATGACAAAGGACGACCGATTGCGTAATTCGCTCGCACTGGCAGCCAATTATTCACTCCAAGCGCAGGACCAGAGCGGAGGTGGTTGGCGTTATCAACCTGGGGAATCGGGGGACCTCAGTCTATTTGGGTGGCAAGCCATGGCCTTGAGAAGCATGGAGCGAGCTGGCATACAAATACCAAAACAAGCCAAGCAACGCATGCTAAGCTTTCTTGCTGCCTGTTCATCTGGCTCCGCCGGAGGTCTAGCCAATTATCGGCCCGGAGATGGGCGTCCCTCAGCGACAATGACCGCAGAAGCACTAGCTTGTCGCTTATTGCTGAATTATCCATTGAGTCAGGATGCAGAGCGGGAAGCCATGCAAATGATCATGGCGCATGCACCAGGTAGGGACGAAGACAATGTCTATTTTTGGTACTACGCAACCCTAGGGCTTTTTCAATTGCAGGACAGCAATTGGAGAAATTGGAATCAAGCCCTCAAGGAACGAATTTTGACAACCCAGATAAATGCCTACGCTGGATCGAATGCGGGAAGCTGGGATCCCGATGCACTGTGGGGTGGATACGGTGGGCGAGTTTACTCGACAGCTATGAATTGTCTTTGCTTAGAGGTTTATTATCGCTATTTGCCATTGTACCAAGGCCGAGTCTTGGCCAAACAATATCCACCCATAGGAAACTGATTTGTCGAGAGTCCACAGTTTATCTTTCAGTCGTCCAAGCCAAAGCATCGGTCAAGTCACTGTGCATTGATCGGCGACTTGACCGCACATGGGCCAATGAATCTAACCGTAAAGGAGGTCCTTAGTGGGCGGTATGCCGCGCTCTACCTTCAGAGTGACGATCCCTAACTTTTGTAAACACAAAAGCGTCAAGTATGCAGGATTAAGTAATAAGTATCGCCGCCATAAACGAATTGGCTCTCGAAACAGACGGTAAAGCCACTCGAGTCCTCGAGCCTGCATCCAAGAGGGTGCTTGAGCTAATTCTCCAGCATGAAATGCGAAGGCAGCGCCCACTGCCAAAACGGGCATCGAAAGGGCTTCCCGAAATTCAAAAGCCCACACTTCCTGGCGTGGACATCCAATTCCAACCAACGTGATTTGGGCACCACTCTCCTTGATCTGCTGAATAACGTCTTGTTTCTCGATATCTGTAAGCTGTCTAAATCGTGAGGGACAAGAGCCAGAGATCACCAAGTTTGGAAAGCGTTGAGCGAGTTGCTGCTGAAGCTTTGCCAAGGTCCTTGGTTGGCTACCGAATAAGTACAATCCCAGCCCCGCCTGCGCGGCGGCCTCGCACACTTTCAAAGTCAAATTGGGGCCGTAAACGCGATCCGGCAACTTCAATCGATAAAGCCAATTCAAGCCCCAACGGACCGGTTGTCCGTCAGGTACAACCAATTCCAATTGATTTAGTCGAAAACACTGTTCCCGATCAAATACGCCCGTCATGACTCCATGCACGGCAAGAGCGCTAACTCCCAATGGCTGCGAATTCTCTGCGGCCTGAATTATGCGACTTACTGCCGACTCGTAGTCGACGGCGTTGATACCAATACCCAATAAATTCTTCTTGCCGTAATCAATCATTGACGAGCTGCCATGGAAATTCGAACACACCTTGTTCCAACTGGAAGTCCGACCACTTGCAGAACAAACCACAGACTCCATCTTGATAAGAAAACTTCCAGCATCAACACAAGCGGGACTGGCTTGTCACTCATCCCTGTCTACGAGAATGGTTTTTGTCGGTTATGGCAGATGCGCATGAGAAATGTTATTGCGAAGCCTGGAACCGTGATCTTCGATCGACTAATGCCCTACTCTTCCAGTAAAAATCGAGAAGAATGTTTTAGCGATCAATCGCAGATCCAAGCCAAAGTTCATGGACCTTGCATACGCCAAGTCCAATCGCATCCAATCCACAAAAGGAATATTTCGGCTCTTGGAGAGCTGCCAAAAACAAGTTAGGCCGGGACGAATGTCCTGACGGTGTTTCTGCCAGGGCAGACATTGTGCCGCTTCACCTACCGGCAATGGACGCGGTCCAACCAACGCCATGTCTCCGCGCAAAACGTTTATCAATTGTGGTAGCTCATCGATTCCTGTGGCGCGCATGATCCGTCCCACACTCGTAATGCGAGGATCATTCCGCATCTTGAATGCCGGTCCATCACGCTCATTTCGTTCCTGAAGTTGTGCCTTTATTTCCTCAGCATTTGTAACCATTGTTCGTAACTTGATGATCGTAAATGGTCGCCCCATGTACCCCGTGCGCGTTTGATAAAAGAAAATTGGGCCAGGGCTTGTCACCCGTATTAGAATTGCGAATAAGCCGATCAGTGGAGAAGCCAACATTAGCCCACCGACTGAACCCGCGATATCGAGGGCTCGTTTCCATGTCGGATAGCTCGTCGCAAAAATGGCAGCAGGAACCGGCCGGGCCTCAGGAGTATGAGTTCCCTGGTCATTCCATTCGCTGACCGACGGATTGCGGTCCGGATAAACAAGAAACTCTCCGTCTACCTTCAGACCGTTGCTCCTGAGAGTGGCCAGAACATCTGACAGAACCTGACTACATGGACCGGCTTCGGTGCTCGGAAGGATAACACCCAAACGGCCAATGCCTAAATGTCCTTTCTCGTCGGTCTCGCGCAATCGGCGATGAAGAATTTTGGCAATCTTTACCGTGTCTTTACGTGGCTGAGAAAGATCGAGCAATCTCAGGATCAACATCCCAAAACAATCTCCGTTTCGATCCACGCGTGATCGCTCTTTAATCAGCTGTCGCTGGAATTCCCGCTGATTAAGCAGCAGCGGTGTCCAGCGGGTTCGGCGAGTCCAGGACCTGGAGTCCTGCCTAAAAATATGTCGTAGCATTGCAATTCATTGTGCGCATCAAAGTTTTAGCGGCTCGCGGCAACC
>JAGQOY010000149.1:1665-16674 GCA_020427005.1 Planctomycetales bacterium | reverse complement strand
TGTCACTGCTAATGAATTCCGCAGTTCCCGAACCGTCCTTCAAAGCAGCCACTATTTCACGGTTCTCATCCAACAGCGTTAACCGAACCGGTGGGCGACGCAGCCAGGCCAAAACATCAGCCAAATCGGTAGGCGAGACTGTTTTATATAGGTCCTCAGGCATCATCGATACGGAAAGCGCGCGGAGTTGCTCGACATTTTTTCGTAATACAGTTTCCGATTTCCCTTCCGCCTGCAGCAAAGTAATACTAGTTGGAGATTCGTTACCCAAGATCCCTGTGATCACATGCCCAGAATTCGTAACCACTGCATACGTTCCGTAACCATCAGCTATCTTTTCGTTGGGTCCCAGTACGTCACCAATGATCGTTTCCTCAGCACGCAGAAACTCTGCTTGAAGATCTGGTCCTACGGCTTGTCCAATACCGTGTGCATGATGACACTGGCTACAGGCAGTCCGAAAAACGGCTTCGCCTCGGGAGACATTACGCGGTGCATTGAGGGCGGCTTGATAGCGTAGAACTTGTTCTGTCCTGTCTTGGGGTGTCGAATTCAGTAATTCTGCCGCTCGCGCTCTCAACTTGCTATCGCCCAGCTCTAACAACGTTGCGCGGCCCAACGCATCCAGCATGCCAATCGCTAATTGTTGAGTCTCAAACGCATCCAGCAACATAGGTAGCCGTTGTTTGTGATTGATTAGGGCCTGCAAAATTGCAGATCTAAGTTGTGGAGTGCCGCTGGATAGAGCAGCCATCAAAGAGTTGGTTACTTCTGGGGCCGATTCCTCGGACAGTTCCAGTAGGGCGGACATCCGGTCTTGGGTGGAGAGCCGTACGTCTTCCAGATTCCTCATTGCTGCAGCTAGACGCTCGGCTCGCTCTGTTGGTGATTCCACACGTAGTAAGGTCACCAAGGCTAAGGCTTCGCGCCGTACATTGGCCTCCGGCGCTTGAGCCAAGCTCATGATGGCCTGTCGGGCAGCCAGTGAAAGCTGGATATCGGTGGGCTCAGTAAAAGATTCTCGCATGCCACGCAAACATGCGAGCTGCAATTGAGGGCCATTCAGGCCGAGGACGGCTTCCAGCGCTTGAGATAGCTCATCGGTATCTCGGCGGTTCGCAATGGCTGTTGCCAAGGGTTCCAGCATGTCCAAGGCCTGTCCCAATTTGTCTGGGGAACGCAGCATTCCAGACAACAACTTTCCTGCTCGATTAGGTACGGAACTCAAAATTGCAGCTCGCATCCAAGCGTCCGACCCCGCAGCTTGCGCCAGTTGTATCAGAACATCAATTGCCCGCTCGTCCGAGCATTCTCCAAGCGACAATGCCAATTGCAGTTGAACCACAGGTGACGGGTCGCGGGCCAGATTGAAAATGGACTCGAACATTGGCTCGCTAATTGCGTTTTGACCCAACCAATGTTTTGCTAGCTGCAGTCCACGACGGCGGATAATTGGTTCGCTGTGCTTGAGAGCTAGGTCGACGTCTGTAGATTGCAAACCACGTAGCTCATCCAGTGTCGACAAAACATTCAAGTAACCTGCTATGTCGATGTCGATCTTAGTCTGAGCCACCAAGAATTCATAAACATGGTCCAACGAGACGTTGGATAACTTACTCGACTCCTGATATTCGACTAACAGGCGACGCGAGGTCTGCCTGCGCCAAAAGCGATGACTAGTTATTTCATTGGCCAGTTCCAAGGGAGTTAAGCGACTCATGTCACTGGATATTGGTGACGCGGCAGTTTGATTATGAGTCAAACGCCAAATGCGACCCTGGTTCTGACCTGCCATGAGGCCGTATTGTTGTTGTAAATAGCGAGGAATAGCAGAATAGTCTTCGATTATTTCGCGGTAGAAGTCGACGATATATATATTGCCATCAGGAGCATGGTTTAATGAAATGGCATGAAACCAGGGATCGCTAGAGGAAAGGAATTCAGACTGAGTTTCTTCAGGTGGCCGATGCAATCGCAAGCGAATCCCATCTCGCTCGACGATACTCCGATGCACTAGATTTTGAGCCGGTTCACACGAAAGCAAATGTCCGTTCAAGCCAGGTAGGACCGAATCTTGATAGACCAGTGGTGCGCAGGCGGAAGTGAAGTAGCCATTGGGTGCAGTCTCCTCCATTCCGTATCGATCGCTATAGTACTTGGAGAAGCCTGGATCATCCGCGCGGCGAATGCGCCATGGATGAGGATGGCTGGTGGGCCACACTCTGGTATCGGTCGTCGCGGAAACTTCCATCCTGGGTGTGGACACATTTGGGTTTCGAGCTAGCTCTTGCCAGCTGATCGGAGCCACAAAGATACCGGGTTCGCGCGTCGAAACTACAAAGCGATCACCGTGCTCAGTAAAGGTAAAGCCCAGAGTGTGTGTGCGACCGGTAATGGGTTGTATTTCGGAACCATCCGCCCGAATTCGGAAGTCGGTATTGGGAATCGAAACGGGGGTTGGGAGGTATTTACCTGTGATGTTGCCACCACCGGCACTTGATCCAAAATAGATCCACTGATCGGGTCCCCACTGGGGCGCATTAACGCTGCGCTCCAAGGGACCATCTTGGAAACCTTCAAACAAGACTTCTCGAACTTCTGCTTGGTCGTCACCATCACGATCTTCCAAAAACAGGATCTTGGTGTGGCAAGCTGCGATGATGCCCCCGTTTGCCGGACAGATACCGAGGCAAGGCGGCAATCGATCTGCCCAGACTACTCGATCATCCATGCGACCATCATTATCGGTATCTCGAAGCAGCTTGATTGTTCCATAGGTTTCTTTGAGCGCAGCTTCTTTGTGACGTTCGTCGGCTTGGATGCGACGCACGACGCGATCTAGGTTGCCGGTCTGATTCAATTCGTCGATGTCATATTGACCCTCAAGGTTGTAGCCATGCATTTCGCATACGAATAGCCTGCCCTGGTCGTCCCAGCAAACTCCCGTTGGCTCACGAATCAACGGTTCACTGGCGACCAACTCCATTCGAAAGCCGTTTGGGACCTGGAAGCAGCGTGAGCTCTCCTCGGGAGATAACGGCCGTGGAGCGTCATCCGGTGCAGGTATTTGTGCGAGAGCCGTAGTTGAAATCAGCAGCCACAGGAAAAACGAGCATCGGTAAATCACTGTCTTCTCCAGCCATCGGTTCATTATTGATGATCACTAATTGTACCTAAGCCGCTCTGCAGAGGTTCGCTAACATCCAATACGGATTAGTGCTCGCGGTTCGAAGGCCACGGAGGCTCGAGATTCGGCCACGGAGTGTCCGACGACAGTTGCCGAACACTGCATGTTCGGACTGATCACCCGACCACGCCCAGGGCGATGCAATGCCCGAATGAAATTCTCAGCCTGGAATATCTGGTCAGGTACTGGATCCAGATTAAGAAATTACTATAGCCGATTATGTACGGCTTCAAGCAATCAAACCCAACCGGCTTGACAAGCTTGATTCAAGCTAGTCCATGGGTGTCTCAAGATGTGAGCACGTTGGGCAGGGGGCCTGTGCTGTCGGCAAATTGATCGGTGGGCACTCCAAATGCGTTCAATAAGGAGACGTACAAATTGGCAAGCGGCGTATCACGATCGTACTCTAAGTGCTGCCCAGTAGCGAGTCGTCCGCCGGCACGTCCGCCTACTAGCAACGGAAGATTGTGAGGGCTATGACTGTTTCCGTCGCGCAATTCGTTGCCCATCAAAATGATTGAGTTCTCGAGTACATTGCTTTCATCCTCCTCCATAGCTCGCAGTCTTCGCAGTAAATACCCGTACTGTTGAACGTGCCATTCGGTAATCAGCTGATACTGCCGCAACTTCTCAGGATCGTTTTGATGATGTGAGATATCGTGATGTCCCCCCTGTACGCCGTCCAAGAAGGAAAAACTCTTGCCACTAACGGAATTACCAAACATGAAGGTCCCGACTCGGGTCGCGTCGATTTGGAATCCTAGTGCTAGAATATCCAGCATCAAGCGGACATGCGTTTGATGATCATCTGGGATCTCGGCGGGCGGTATTTGCTGTGGGTCAAGGCTCGCCAATGGCTGCCAAGTGCCACCAAATTGCGTGGAGCGTTGCAATCGTTCTTCTAACGATCGCACAGATTCCAAATATTCATCCATTCGGCTACGATCGGCACTACCTAGATGGTCGCGAAAGCGCTTAGCATCTTCAAGAACGCGATCCAAGAGCAGCAGATCGCGCTGGGATTGACTGCCATGGGGTTGGGTCAGCCGAAATAATCGTTCAAACGCCAAACGAGGGTTAGTTTCTCGCGCAAGTGGCTTGGTTGGCCCTGCCCATGCGATATGCGCACCATAAACTCGTGTGTACCCGACATTGGTGTCGACTCCTGTGCTAACCGGGTCAATGGCCAGCTCCATGGAAGCTAGCGGTGTCTGTCCGGCAACACTACGCGCGGCGATCTGATCTACCGAAACACCGTTGCAGCTCACATCAATACCGATGGATTTTGTGATTGTAGTACATGTTAGCCAGCCCGAGGTCTTAACGTAATGTCCATCGCCATGTTCGCTGGCGCGATTCCATAGGTTGGTTGGTACCAACAAGTCCTGTTTGAGGTCGGCTAGAGAACTGAGTGCCGGTGAAAGTTCGAATGCCGAGCCCGTACCGGTTGGTGTCCACATGTCGGCTCGGACACCATTGGGTACATATAAGGCTGCGAAACGCCGCGGTCGATGCGGTAGCTCAGTCGCCGCATAGGCAGCGGCTGGTTTCATGGCTTCTAGCCACGGCAATGCCAACGCAACACCTCCACCCCGAAGCAGCGTACGTCGCGAAATGGGCTTATGGCGTCTCATATATCGATTCCTATATTGCATGAACCATTTTCTTCAACGGCAACAAAGTCTAATTCTGCGTAACCGATAAGCTAGGTGCCTCAAGCGGTACTCGGGCCGCTGGAAGTGTCCCAGCCTTATATCGGAAGGATGGGCTTTGCACGATACCAAATATCAATGAGTGCGAAGCGTAGTTTTCGGACTTAACTCGTTGAACGATGTGCTCAACCGCGCATGTATCTTCAAGTGAAAGGCTACGTCCCAAGGCATAACCCAACATTTTTTTAGTGATGTGGCGAATAAAATCATCTTTGTGGTCCAGCAACAGTTGCTTCAATTCCTCGGGTCCAGAAAACGAAGTGCCATCTGGCAGTTCTCCTCGGGAATCGATCGAGTTGCCTTGGGAATCCTCCGTTCGCCAGCGTCCTAAGACGTCGTAATTCTCCAATCCAAAACCCAGGGGGTCAATTCGATTATGGCATGCGGCACAAGCTGGATTCTGGCGATGCAATTCTAATCGCTGACGAAGCGAGCTTGCTGATTGTGCTTGGCCGGACTCCGGTAGTGGTGGCACATTGGGTGGGGCCGGCGGCGGAGGCGTACCTAACAAAGTTTCCAATATCCACTTGCCCCGCAGCACCGGGCTAGTGCGGTGTGGGTATGAGCTAACGCAAAGAACTGCAGCCATACCTAGCAAGCCGCCGCGGTGACTGCCCTCCGGCAATTCTGTCAGTCGTGGTTGCTCTCGAAAATCTCCTTCAATTCCGTAGTGTCTGGCTAAACGTCGGTGCACGAAGGTGTAATCAGAATCCAACAGCTCTAAGAGGGATCGATTTTGACTGAGAACATAATCAAGAAAGAAGACTGGCTCATACTTCATGCCGCCCTCAAGTTCTGAATCAAAACTGCCTACAGACGGGTCTGGTATGACCGTCCTGCCTAGCGCACGTGTACCCAACCATTGTTCCACAAAATTCTGGGCAAAGTACCGGACTCGATCATCACGCCGCCGTCGGCTGCGCTGTCTCTTGTCATCTTCAGGTGGGTCACCACCGCCTAGCATCCGCTGTAATTCGCCTACAAGTACTGTCTCGTCGGACAGCTCTCCTTTTGCGGCCAGCTCAAATAGCCGTTCATCCGGCATGCTGTTCCAAAGAAAGTAAGACAGGCGAGAGGCCAGTTCGTAATCGGAAAGAAGGACTGGTTGTTCGCTTTGGACTGGAGTCTCGATCAGGAACAGGAATTGAGGCGAAATCAGGATGGCTTCCATTGTTTGACGCACAGCGTCTCGATAGTCGGGTTCGATCTCATAAAGGGTGTTGAATAATCCGAGATAGTGCATCAACTCAGCGTTCTCTACGGGCTTCCTAAAAGCACGCAGCAGAAACGCCTCAAGTACTTTGGCCGCTGCTGTTGAGTCGGGCAGGTCGTTGGCGGGTTCTGCAATGAGGAGTTGCTCGGCTGTTCTACTATCCGCAAAGGCATATTGCAGGGCATTGCGAGCCGAATCTAGATATTTTTCTGCGTGAATGGGTGAGATAAAGAGAGTTTCCACTGCATTATCAAAGCCTTCACCACCTGCGCCATCATCGGGCAAGCTAGCCCCGGCGTCGATCTGAATTCCGAGCAGATCGCGCATTGTACCGGCGTACTCACTCCGGTTCATGCGACGCATACGTGGCGGAGAGGGTATAATGCCGCCGGCACATAATTGTTGGTGCAACTCTTGGTAAACCCACTCCGTGAAAGCAGATCGTTCGGGCGGTTCTGGGAGAGTGGCGTCAGTAGGCGGCATCTCCTTGTTTTTGACACGTAGCCAAATCTGATGCCAAAGAGCCGCCTTTTCCGTCAGTCCTTCTTGATTGGCAGTTGGTGATTCCACTAACAGGCTGAGATCCAGTTTAGCTTCAGCATTTGAAGGGCCGTGGCAATCAAGGCAATAATCTCGCAGGAATATGGACGCCTGCTCCCGATCAAAAGTGGCACCATTCTCTGCCGCCTGGCTTGTGCTGATTAGCAACAGTAACAGCGTACCAGTAGCAGGCAAATGTGCGCTCATGAGGACAGATTCTGATGGGGGTGGGAATGTGACCGTCGTCAGGCGGTCGGGTGGGATTCGATTAATCCTACTCGCTAGGTGCCAGCCCTTTCAAGTATGAATCTCGGCCACTCAAGGTGGCACTGTTCATAGTGAGTAGGATTTGGCCCCTCGGCGTCGGCGTTTGAAGTTTCCAAAATACGATTTACCCTTTCGAAATTGACGGAAATTCGAGGGGGTTGATGGTTTCGCATGACAATACCGCTCGAGCCAAAGCCGAGCCTTGAATGACATTACTGCCTCGTAAACTTGGTGAGTCTTCTCCGAAGATTCGCGCCCGAAACTACCGGCCGATCATTTTTAGCGGTCGGTGCCGGTATTGCGGATATTGTCGTTGATGTCGATTGCCTAGGTCGGAACGAAATTGATTCATATTCCTTGTTTTTGTGACGAATACTTTGTGAGGGTTGTTGCGTTCCGTTCGTAACGATCCAAAGAATTGTGTTACATGTCAAGGATGTGGACTGATGGCACAACTGCAGGAGTTAACGAGAGTAGCGATTGTATTGATTGTGTCGGTGTGCATGTTTGGCTGCCGTGGTCCGCAGCCATGCTGCGATCCTTCGCTGGTCAGTCGGCAATTACTTTCGCGAACTGGGCATCTACCGGACACCGTGTGTCCGGGCCACGAACAGATTCCACCTGGTGTGTTTCTCGAGGATGGATTGAGCGAAGACGAGGCCGTTCATACGGCGCTGACCAATAATTCACTATTCCAAGCTGCCGTGGCACAACTGGGCATGGTTGGAGGTGATGCAAAGCAGGCGAGCTTGATAGCCAATCCACAAATGCTGATCTACTTTCCAACTAGTGCTAAAGAAGGTCAATATACTCTCTACCAGCCCATCGAGTCCTATTTACTACGTCCAGCTCGTGTCAAAGTTGCCAACCGAGAGTACCGCCGCATTGGTGAGCAATTAGTGCAGAATGGATTGGACGTCGCTCGAGACACTCGCCTAGCATATATCGATATGGCTCTGGCTGCAGATCAAGCTGCGCTGGCCGACGAAGCCAAGTCGATTAGGCAGGGCATTGCTGAGCTGACCGATAGGCGGTTTCAAAGAGGCGATATTAGCGAACTCGAAACGATCACGGCCCGAGTTGACTATTTGAATGCTACTGCTGCTGCGAGTGCGCAACGTCAAGCAGTTCATATTACTGGTGCACAACTACAGAGTCTGATCGGGCTGCCGTATTGCGAACCAATCGTCCCGCTACCACTTGAAACTCCCGAACCACTGTACCTTGACGAAGGAGAATTGATCGCCCAGGCTCTGGCGTGTCGTCCGGATTACCACGCGGCCCAGTGGAACATTGCCGCAGTGGCGCAACTCGCACAGCTGGCTCGTTGGATATTTATTCGTGCCGACGGAGTGCTCGACATTCGCAATGGTCCTAATGCCACGAATCCCGGTTCACGCGCGGCTGGCGGGTTACGGTTTGATATTCCAATCTTCAATCGCAATCAAGGTGGCATCCTTCGTGCGGATTGGGAATTGAATGCGGCCCTGCACGGTCGAGACGCAATCCGTGATCAAATAATCGCCGATGTGCGGACTGCTTCTCGGCAACTAAGGTTAGCTCAGGAGAACCTTCTAATATTGGAAAGGGATGTGTCACCGGCCTTGGCTGAAGCGCTTGAGATTTCTCGCAAGGGATTAGCCGACGGAGGGACAGACTATTTGCTTGTGCTTCAAACAACTTCGCAATACATAGATGCGCGATCTCGAATCCTAATACAAAAAGCAGCCGTCTTGCGAGCGCTGGCACAACTTGACCGTGCAGTTGGTTCCAATATTGAGTGTGGTTTTGTCGACTACCGCGAGATCACCCAATCCACAACTGAGGCATTGCAGGATGTATTGGCCGACGTTGATGCCATGCTCCCCGACTCTAGCGCCGAGATTCCTGATACCGACGAAACCAAATCAGTCGTCAAAGCGGCGCTATCCTTGGGCAGATTTTGATACCTTGGCAGATCCGTCGCAACATGCTGAGGATCGAATCGACCTCTGTTATTAATCGGCCCCTCTTAAGAATACAGCAGGAAAACTGGAGCCTTGCCACCTCAAGTCGTGCTTCTATGTTCTGGCGCAAACAGGATTGGCACTCAGAACCGGAATCGAGTTGCAAGCAACGAGTAAGTCGGTTTTCCATAGAATCCGCTGGAGATTTAGGTTGCATCTTGGGACAGCGTATTATCGTGAACATCGCCGGCTATTAGAATTGTCGTAATCGCCGGACGAACGACGCACGAAATGACTGCGAACAAATCAATGGAAAGACTCGATCCTCGCACCGCAATCGCCCAAGCGACTCTGTGTGTGTTATTTGCCTGTACCAACCTGGCTTGCCAGAAACCAACGGCCAAAAGTGCAGCTGAAGATTCGACACCAGCCAAGGTAGAGAAGTTGCCGCATGAAACGGAACTCGCCACTGTCACTCTAACCGAGGAAGCTGAGCAACGTTTGGGAATCACAACTGAGGAAGCAGTGGAAAGGCAGGTTCCCAGGCATCGGACGCTGAGTGGACAAGTAGTCGTTCCTTCTGGCAAAACGATCGTCGTCACATCACCACTGGCCGGTACCATCTTAGGCCTTCGCAATGCAGCCCTGCCATTGCCAGGCGAAATGGTAGTGGCTGATCAGGCATTACTACTAGTGAAGCCCTTGCTGTCGGCTGAGCGCGATGTTCCCACGCCAGCGGAACAAGTGCAGATTGTCAATGCAAGAGCAACTTTGCTGGCAGCTCGTACGGTGGCTTCTGGAGATGCTCAACGAAGCCAAGCTGAAGTGGATGCTGCGAGGATTAGCCTAGCCCGCGCGCAACAATTATTCGCCGATCGGGCGGGCCCTCGACGAGCCATTGACGATGCTGAGGCGCAGTTAAATATTGCCACTTCAAATCTAGATGCTGCCCGTCTGCGGGAACAGCAGTTGAGTGACTTACTCGAAATGCTTGAAGATCCTCAAGCTGCAGGCGAGGTCTCGATCCTACCCATGACAACGCCGGTATCGGGAGTTCTTAATCGCATCGAGGTTCGCGAGGGACAAACTATCGCTACGGGGGCGATGTTATTTGAAGTCGTGAATTTAGATACGGTATGGCTGCGCGTTCCCGTGTACGTAGACCAATTGGATCAGATAGACAGCCAACAGCCTGTTCACTTGTCTCGCTTATCGGGCGAACGTTTAGATACCAAATTCTCCGCCTCGCCGATCGCAGCGCCGCCCACAGCCAATGCGCAGGCAGCCACCGCAGATCTCTATTATGCATTCGACAATAAAGAATTAGGTCTCCGACCTGGTCAACGCGTTGGCGTAGATTTGCCGCTATTGACGCAATCAGTTTCGTTAGTGGTGCCTAGTGCCTCCGTGCTGTATGACATTCAAGGTAACAGTTGGGTTTATGCACACACTGGTCAGCGCCAGTTTACACGCAAACGAGTTGAAATCAGTTTTGTTGACGAAGGCATGGCCGTGCTAGCGACTGGCCCACAGGCTGGAACACAGGTCGTGGTCGAGGGAGCCGCAGAATTATTTGGAACCGAATTCGGAGCGGGCAAATGAATTGGCTCATTCGGACTTCGCTCCAATTTCGACTGTTGATCATTGTCGTGGCGATAGCCTTGTTCGTGGTAGGCGTTCGCACGTTGGATTCGGTACCCCTGGACGTCTTTCCGGAGTTTGCGCCGCCGTTGGTTGAAATTCAAACGGAAGCACCAGGGATTGCTACCGAAGATGTAGAGAGTCTGATAACAGTTCCGATCGAGAACTCAGTTAACGGCATCCCTTTTGTGCAAACGGTGCGTTCGAAGTCTGTGTTAGGTTTATCGAGTGTGCGGCTAATCTTCCAATCTGGCACAGACCTTTTAGTGGCTAGACAACTGGTTCAAGAGAGGCTTGCGCTCGTTGCCAGCCAGTTGCCCATGGTTGCCAGGCCACCCGTCATATTACCTCCACTTTCGTCACTTAGCCGATGCATGAAGATTGGCTTGTGGTCGGATACGGAATCGCAGATGGACATGACAATGCTGACGAAATGGACCATACGTCCTCGTTTGATGTCCATCTCAGGTGTAGCCAATGTGGCGGTGTGGGGAGAAAAGGAACCTCAATTACAGGTGGTAGTCGACCCAGATCGATTACGAGCCAACAATGTAACGCTGTCGGATGTATTGCAGACAGTGCGCGATGCTACAGCAGTTGGGGCGGGTGGTTTTATCGATACTGCCAATCAACGATTGGCCCTGCGGCACGTGCCGGCGGTTTATTCGCCGGAGCAACTAGGAGAGATGGTAATAACGGGAAGCGCTGTTGGAAGGGTCAACCCGTCAATAAATTCAGCTACGCCCTCCGCTGGTGTTTCCATGGCGGCGGCGAGCCCATTGCCAGCCACGGTTGCAAATGCATTCATTGCTCCGCTACGAATTAAAGACGTGGCTGAGGTAATCTATGATCATGCGCCCCCAATCGGCGATGCCGTAATTAACAGTCGCCTTGGACTATTACTGATAGTTGAAAAACAGCCCTGGGCAAATACGCTCGATGTGACTCGTCATGTAGAACAGGCCATGGCAGCTCTCAAGCCCGCGATGGGGAATGTGCAATACGACACGACCATTTTTCGCCCCGCAACTTTCATCGAGCGAGCACTTGCAAATCTTAGTCGGTCGATGTTGGGTGGATGCGTGTTGGTAGTTATTGTGTTACTCGTTTTTCTATTTGATTGGCGGTGTGCATTGATTAGCGCCACAGCCATCCCGCTATCTCTGTTGTCGGCCATACTTGTCCTTTTTTGGCGTGGCGGAACGGTTAATACGATGGTGCTCGCGGGCCTGGTGATTGCTCTGGGAGAAGTCGTGGATGATGCCATCATCGATGTCGAGAATATCATGCGTCGCTTGCGATTGAACGCGGCCTTGGAGAAACCTCGTACTGCATTCGCAGTGGTGCTGGATGCTTCGCTGGAGGTTCGAAGTGCGGTCCTCTATGCCACCGTCATTGTTGTGTTGGCGTTTTTGCCAGTTTTCTTTCTCACAGGGCTAGCTGGTTCGTTCTTTCGACCCTTAGCATCTGCCTATATTTTGGCCATTCTCGCCTCGTTGGCTGTAGCCCTCACGGTTACTCCCGCCATGTCTTTGATGTTGTTGCCTTTCTCGGCGCGTCGTCGTCATCAGGATAGTCCACTTGTGCGCGTCCTAAAGAGTATTTATCGGTGGGTGTTAAATATTGCAATTTCTTACCGATGGGCAACTCTCGGCGTTACTGCGACTTTGTTCGTACTGATAGCGTCCTTGATTCCCAAGCTTGGCGAACAGTTGATGCCCAAGTTTCGCGAAACCGATTTTCTGATGCACTGGGTTGAAAAGCCTGGAATCGGAATAGATGCCATGAACCGAATTACGATGCGAGCCAGTGAAGAGCTAATGGCTGTGGATGGAGTGAATAATTTTGGGTCGCATATTGGCCGTGCAACCGTGGCAGATGAGGTTGTTGGCCCGAACTTCACGGAGCTTTGGATTAGTATAGATGAGGGTACAGACTACGATCATACGGTAGCCAAGGTCCAAGAAATCGTTGACGGTTACCCAGGTCTTTATCGTGACCTGTTGACGTATCTGACGGAGCGCATCAAAGAAGTGCTTACCGGTACAAGTGCATCCATAGTGGTTCGTGTCTTTGGCCCCGACATGGACCAACTGAGAGTGACTGCCTCAGAAATCGAAGCAGTGATCAAGCCTATTTCAGGCGTGACTACGTTGAAAGTCGAACCGCAGGTGTTGGTTCCGCAGATTGCCCTCGACTTAAAGGTTGAAGCGGCGAATCAATTTGGATTGACTGCTGGATCATTGATGCAAAGTGTTACCACGCTTATCAATGGTAGTCGAGTTGGTGAAATCTATCGCGATCAAGCTATCTTTCCAGTCGTTGTGGTTGGGCGACCTGAATTGAGGACCGATCTTCGGACTCTCAGCGGCTTGATGATTGATACGCCATCGGGTGCCCAAGTTCCGCTTTCTACAGTTGCTGAACTCACCATTGTGCCAGCACCAAATGAGATTAAACGTGAAGGTGCATCGCGACGCATCGACATTACATGCAATGTTGGGGATCGTGATTTGGCGTCAGTTGCCAACGAGATCGAAGCGGCCGTGCGTGACAAGGTAGAATTTCAAACGGGCTATCATCCGGAGTTCTTGGGTGAATACGCCGAAGCCAAAGCTTCTCGACAGCGATTGTTGTTGCTTGCCCTGGGAGCGATCTTGGCCATCACCGTGATCTTGTTCGTCGATTTCGGTAGCTGGAAGCTTGTAGCCTTGATTCTAGTTGCGTTACCCTTGGCTCTAGTCTACGGTATCCTTGGCGTATTCGCAGGAGGCGGCATCATCTCGCTCGGGTCGCTGGTAGGCTTTGTTACCGTCTTGGGAATTGCCGCGCGCAATGCCATCATGTTGATCAGCCATTATAGGCACTTGGCTATAGAGGCATCAGGACTCGATAGACGAGAGCTCGTGCTTCGAGGCGCCGAAGAACGATTGGCCCCAATCTTAATGACAGCTCTAACGACAGGCCTGGCCTTGGTGCCACTCGTTCTGGCCGGCGAATTGCCAGGGCAGGAAATCGAATATCCTATGGCCTTGGTAATTCTCTGCGGTTTGGTTGGTGCAACCCTTGTAAATCTACTCACAATTCCAGCTCTCGTGAGTTTTTACCGAGTTGAGAGCTTTTCTCATCCGAGTGAAGCAAGTTCATGAAGCTGCGCGGACGGGCGTTGGAGACTTCTCGCATGTGTAGTAATGACTTAGCGCCCGGGAATAGGCGACGAGATTCTCGCCAAAGTAGAATGCACATGAAGTATCTTTAGTTACACCTCCCCTGGTTCAAATATGTCCGCCAAAAAATACTCGTCGCATGACAAGCTAACACAATTTCAGCTGGCACTTGGGAGACTCATTGAGCGGCTTTCCGAGGATCGTTACGTATTGGCGCTGGTACTCGAAGGCAGTCTTTCCGAGGAAACTATTTGGCGGCGCGAGTCCATCAGTGTATGGATTATCGAAGCCGATGGTGTTACGCGACGGCTGCGCAGCGATGGCAATGATGAACACATCTACCGCATCTTGGTTGAAGAAGGGGTGAATATTCATGCCGAAGTCATACCGCGCAGTCGCTTCAAGCAAATGGTCGAGGGTGCGTCAAGGACTGCATTTTCTTGCAACTTCTTTGCTGCGCGCTCCATTGTTTACGCTCGAGATCCATCTATTGAAAAGTGGTTTCGAGAAGCGAATTCGATCGCGGTTAAAGATCGAGAGCGCGAGCTGTTGATGTTTTCAACTTGGACGATTTACGCTTGGCGCAGTGCTCGCAAACATCTCGAGATCCGGCAGGATTTTCCACTTGCGCAGCAGGAGCTTTTAAACGTCGCACATAGCCTAGCTCACACGGAGATAATTCGCTCTGGTAGGATTTGTGAGAACGTCGTTATCTACCGAGCGATGGAAGAAAATCCTGGCTTGTTTCAATCCGTCTACCTGGATGTATTAGCCAAAGGTAAGCAACGCAAGATCTTGCGCACAGCCCTTGATATTGCGGAAAAATATCTGGTCGACCACTACGAGGAACACTTAAGGCCGCTGCTCAAGTTCTTGCAGAAGGCCGATCGTGTTGTTCCACTATCTGAAATTGCAGATCACTTTGCCTATACCCAAGTGTATCCATGGCACCTTGAGTCGGCTTGCGAGTGGCTCGAGCAACAGGGGAAATTGCAAAAGCTCTCGGTACCATTCAAACTGACCAAACGCAGCCAGGAACAGGTCGAGGAGCCGGCCTACCTGCTAGACTCATAGGCCCGAAAATGCGAACGACAATTGAAGTACAGGGTGCGCGTGAAAACAATCTAAAAAACATCAACTTGGAGTTACCTCGAGACCAATTGATTGTTGTTACCGGTGTTAGTGGTTCCGGCAAGTCGTCTTTGGCTTTCGATACGATCTATGCGGAAGGGCAACGCCGCCTGCTGGCTTCGATGTCTACTTTTGCCAAACGTTTTATTGGTCAGCTGAAGAAGCCCGACGTCGATTTTGTCAATGGACTTTCACCCGTAGTATC
>JAGQOY010000149.1:0-1655 GCA_020427005.1 Planctomycetales bacterium | reverse complement strand
TTGATCAGAAGACTACTGGAAGTAACCCACGTTCGACCGTGGGAACCATGACGGATATATCAGATTACTTACGAATTCTGTTTGCCACTCTTGGCGTTCCACACTGCCCACGTTGCCAGCAACCTGTAATCGTCCGTTCGGCACATCAAATGCTGGAGCATTTATTGTCGCTACCTGAGGGGACGGAAGTCGAAGTACGAGCCCCGGTCTTGAAGATTTTCGGAGAATATTACGAATACCTTTTCGAGCAAATACGAGTGAATGGATATCGCCGGGCTAGAGTTGACGGGGAACTCACCGACTTAGGCGATCACATAGAACTGGACGAAGACGAAGATCATGCCATCGATGCCATCATTGATAACTTTGTGATTGGTAAAGGCATGGATTCTCAGATCCTGACTTCCCTGGAGCATGGTCTCAAAACCGGTGATGGCTTGTTGAGTTTCCATGTCACCAAGCCTCAAAAAATGACACCCAAGATCAAAGCATTTTATCAAGGCTTTGGATGCGGTCAGCACCATACGGTATCGGGTGACATGCATCAGGCACAGTTTACTTTCAATGATCCGGCCGGTGCATGTCCGACGTGTGCCGGGATTGGTACCGCCATGCGAGTGCATCCCGTCCTGCTAGTACCGGATCCAAGTCGATCGCTTAATGATGGGGCCTTTGTAAAAGCTGCCATGAGCAATAACAAAGATAGTTGGGGTGGCAGAATAATGTACAGCCTAGCGCAGCACTATGGCTTTAGCTTGGATGTACCGTTTGCAAAACTTGCCAAGCGACACGTTGAGATTCTGTTGTATGGAACAAAGGGCGAACAGTTTGAAGTCCAGTTGCCTCCGGGAGCGAAAGCTGGAGATCAACATGTAGGCAAGATGATGAAGTTCAATGGAGTTATCAATCAACTGGAACACCATTATCGCTGGTATCGAAAACAAGGCACTTCCAATGCTGGCATGGACGAGTACTTGAAAAAGGTAATGGTGGAGTATCCTTGCCCAGAGTGCGAGGGTGCGCGGTTAAAATTGGCGCGTCGTTTGGTGAAGGTAGTCGACAATAACATCTTTGATGTCGGACAAATGCACTTGGTCCAGCTGCTATCCTTTCTGCGTTCTATCAAACCCACCGCCAAACAACGCGCTGTGTCCGAGACGATTTTGAAAGAAGTTTCGTCGCGGCTGGAATTGCTTATTTCGATAGGATTGGATTACTTGAATCTAAACCGAAGCTCATCGACGTTGTCGGGAGGAGAATCTCAGCGAATTCGATTGTCAAGCCAGATAGGCTCGGGTCTGATGGGCATGCTATATGTGCTTGATGAACCAAGTATTGGCTTGCATCCCAAAGACAACGCCAAGATGATCGAAACACTTAGGCGACTCAAAGATTTGGGAAATACGGTCGTCGTGGTAGAACATGATGAGGACACGATTCGCGCTGCCGATCATATTGTGGAGATTGGCCCTGGACCCGGCATTCATGGCGGTGAAATTGTGGCTGAGGGCTCACTTAAGGCGATCTTGGCTGACAAACATTCGGTGACGGGCGCCTTTCTAAGCGGCCGCAGAAGGATCCAAGTGGCTCGCAAAGAGCCGCGGGGAACGGGCAAGTTTTTGTCGATCAAAGGGGCGCGGCATAATAACTTACAA
>JAGQOY010000014.1 GCA_020427005.1 Planctomycetales bacterium | reverse complement strand
GCGATATCATGATCAATGGTCCTAAAGATATTTTCGTTGAACGACGAGGACGTTTGGAAAAAACAGAGGTCGAGTTTCGAGATAACAACCACCTTATGCAGATTATTGACCGGATAGTCTCCAAAGTGGGTAGGCGAGTCGATGAAACTTGCCCCATGGTGGATGCCCGACTGGAAGATGGCTCGCGGGTCAATGCCATTATTCCTCCTCTCGCATTGGACGGTGCAGCTGTCTCCATTCGACGTTTTGGTTCCAATCCACTCAAGCTGGAGGGCCTTCTGAACTACAAAGCACTGACGCCAGAAATGGTCATGCTTTTGGAAGGCTGCATCAAAGCCCGATTAAATATGATCATCTGTGGCGGTACAGGTTCTGGTAAAACGACTTTATTAAACACACTTAGCAGTTTCATTCCCAATGATCAGCGCATCATCACTATTGAAGATGCTGCCGAACTGCAATTGCAGCAGGACCACGTGGTGCGGTTGGAAACAAGGCCCCCGAACATCGAGGGAAATGGTGCCGTAACTGCCACCGATCTGGTAAAGAACGCTTTGCGGATGCGACCGGAACGAATCATCATCGGCGAATGTCGGGGTGGGGAAACACTCGACATGTTGCAAGCTATGAATACGGGCCACGACGGCTCGTTGACAACCATTCACGCGAATAACCCTCGCGATGGTGTGGCTCGTCTCGAGACGATGGTGATGATGTCTGGTTTTGAACTACCGATCAAAGCCATCCGCCAACAAATATCCAGCGCCGTGAACTTGATCATTCAAGCAAACCGTTTGCAAGGCGGGCCTAGACGGGTCACGCATATCACTGAAATTACGGGCATGGAACAGGACACAGTGGTGATGCAGGACATCTATCGCTTTATTCAAGACGGAATCGACGAAGAAGGACGAGCCTTTGGGCATTTCGAATGCACGGGGGTACGCCCATCGTTCATGCACCGCTTGGAATCTGCTGGTGTTCGACTGCCAGCCAGTGCCTTCCGTCAACGTCGCATTATGGATGCATAACGATTACCGGGGTTGTTTCAATGGGTGGAGTGTCGCCCTCATGTTAGCTCGACAGCTTTGTAGGGAATTTGAGTCCAATGATTGAGTTAATCGTCATCGTATCGGTTGGCTTGGGCGTAACGGCCCTCGTGGCTGGTGCAGCTATGTTCCTGCAACCAGTTGTCGACAATACGGCCGAAGATCGTTTAAGCGCGCTCACTGGGAATAAGAAAAAGGGAGCCACTCTAGTCAAAGAGCAGGCCGCTCTATTCGCAGCTAAACTTGAAGACTCTCAAAGTTTAGCAGATGAAATCCTGTCGAGGCTCGGTAACGTTCGAAACATCATGGCTCAAGCCGACGTGAAAATGTCGGGCTCAAAATTTTTGACCATTTGTGTGGGTTGCTCAGCTGTCGGCTCTGCAATTTGCTTAGCCACTCCAACTCCCAAGTTGTTGTTGCCAGTTTTTGCCATTGTACCGGCCTTGCTGCCACTCTTATGGTTGATCATGAAGCGCAAGAAGCGGCTGGCCAGGTTCTCTTCGCAATTGCCCGAAGCACTAGAGCTATTAAGCCGTTCATTGCGAGCCGGTCACTCGCTGGCAGCGGGATTTAGCCTAGTAGCAAGTGAAATGCAGGACCCTCTAGCCAAAGAGTTCGGCAGAGTATTTGAGGAACAAAACCTGGGTATCTCGTTCGAAGAAGCGCTGGAGGAAATGACTAATCGGGTGCCGAATCTCGACCTGCGGTTCTTCGCCACTGCGGTTACCCTCCAACGACAAACCGGGGGCGATTTAGCTGAAATTCTAGATAAGATCGGTCATCTTATCCGCGAGCGTTTCAAGCTGGCTGGCCAAATCCAGGCTCTGACAGGCGAAGGTAGATTGTCGGGGATTGTGTTGCTTGCTTTGCCACCAGGCCTTTTCCTAGTAATGCTGTATCTCAACCATGATTACGCCATGGTACTTTTCAATGATCCCACCGGACGGAAACTTTCCGCGGGAGCATTGGCCCTCCAATTGGTAGGCGCACTCGTCATTCGCAAGATTATTAACATCAAGGTGTAGAACGATGCTATTAGCGTTCAACATTTCTTTTGCGGTACTTGTTCCCATTGCTGTCTTCGTCGGCATTGGAGCTCTGGCGTGGCTGGTGCTCGGATTCTTCATGGGTGAAGATGAGCGTGCACGAGCCGAACAACGCCTGCAAGAACTAAGTGATCCTCGCCGCAAGCGGGCCGACGCCAAGACGGAAAAAACTTCCGAAACTCTTGCAAGAGCATTAGAAAAGGCTTCGCCGACTTTCGCCAAGCCGCTAACACCTAAAGACGAAAAAGAAATGTCGGCCCTGCGGCAAGGACTAGCAGAAGCCGGTTTTCGTGGGGAAGCAGCGCCACTGATTTACCTGTCGTTGCGTGCTATGGTGGCATTATTATTTGTTGTTTTGGGAGGTGGTGTTTCGTTGTTCCTATACGGTTTTACCACAACAGCCTTGCTACGTATGTTACTAGTCGGTGCCATAGGTTTCTACGTACCAATTCTAGGACTAGAGTTCCTGCGACGACGACGTAAAGACCAAATCTTCCGTGGGCTTCCAGACGCACTCGACTTGCTTGTCGTCTGCGTTGAAGCAGGCTTGGGGTTGGACCAAGGCATGCGACGAGTTGCCGAAGAAATGAAGAAGACCTACCGCGTCATTGCCGACGAGTTTGGACTATGCAACCTCCACCTACAAATGGGGCGAGCCAGAAATCAAGTACTTCAAGATCTCGGCCAGCGAACAGGCGTCGACGATTTGCGTGCCCTAGCATCCATTCTCATTCAAGCCGACAAGTTTGGTTCCAGTGTCGCCACTGCCCTACGGGTCCAAAGTGACGCAATGCGAACCAAAAGACAACAGATCGCAGAAGAAAAAGCCGCTAAAACAGCCGTCAAACTGATCTTCCCACTCGTGCTTTTCATATTCCCCGGAATTTTCGTCGTACTGGTCGGACCTGCTGGAATTCAAATGGCTCGCGAAATGTTCCCAGCCATGTCCGGTAGTCCAGGCAATTAAGCCACTGCAAGTACTTACTCTACTGTGTCCGGCCAATTACTGGGGACAGTTGGCCACCGCGTTAGTTAGCCACGGCGTCAATTAGCCACAGTGTATAACTTCATTTGAATTGGTCCTGCAACTGGGTAAGAACTCCTTCTTACTCAACGATGTATTGTGTCCACACCTTCAAATGGCCTGCTTGCAAAAACCGCTGTTCTAACCGCAGCCGAAGCGGTTCCCACGATGACTTGCTGATAAGCAATAGCGTAGTGCTCACCATCACCATGAGTTCTAGCACCGGCAGGAATCCCAATTGCCCTAAGTGTAGCTTGATGCTCCCGCGGCAGGTTCACGAGCGCTCCATAGTGCTCATCCAATATATGTCCAATTTCATGGAGCAAGGTTAAATTGAGCGGGAAATTGTGAGGCTTATGGCCTCGGTCAAAGCATAGCGTCGATAGCCTTGGATATCCAACCCCAGAACCTCCTCCCGAATAATTCGGATTACTACCCAACATCAAGGGTGGTACAACATCGATCTGCCGTATAAGGAAGAGGTGCTGAGTAGGTACAACCCATAACGTATCTCTGATGTTCGATACGGCTACGTCCAATATCTCGTGCTGGAACCGCACCAGTTTTCCTAGCACTATTATTTCGTTCATATCCATCTATCCCAAAGGATTGATACAGAACCCGCATCGCAACGACATACGCATCATCCTACCTCTTATCAATTGAGATTCGCAAGCAGCGAGCACCGGAGTAAATATCCGTTTTTCCAGACTATTTCTTTGCGATCTTGGCGTGACCTTAAAACTTTCGCTCCTTTGAACGCGCACTATCGAGTACATGTTGGTGAAGTAGATATCCAAATCCGGCTTTCTCGAGCCGCATTACGAGTTCGCTCTTTCGGCAAGCTAACAATGTAGCACATGCGTCCAGATTCCAGTCAGTTGCCGCCAACATCTTCAGCAAATAGGCTCGTCTAGTTTGGGCAGCGGACAACCGGTAGGTTTTGAGATACTGCAATGCACCATCGTCACTAAGAATCATCTCACCGATGAAGTTTTCCTCGTTAGGATCTAGGTCGGTGATGAATCTTTTCAACGAAAACGGCTTAAAACGATAAACTCGATGCTGATTAAGTTTACGTTCGAATAAGCTTGGCGCCATGGAAGTACTCAAGTCAGCCCATCGCAAGCGAAGTTGGTCTATTTCTCTGCGTAGATCTTTCAAGGTCGCAATGTTAGAAGAGTCAATTGGCGTTGGATGCACTTCATTTTCAGTGGCGAATAGTCCATGGTGCCAAATCAAGTCACCATAAAAATCCGATATAAGCGTATGGTGCAACGCTTTATAATCCTCTGGATGCGGCACTACAAAAACAGATGCAAGTGAGTCTGCGACAAACAACAACAGGCCTACTTGGTTGTGGTGTATCTCAAATAGACGCAGTGCGTCTTCCAGACCGACAATTGCCCGGCCCGGTAAAACTGCCTCAACTCGCGGACTTAAACCCGATCGCTTCACTTGCTTCGAGTACTCAGTCCAAGCGATCGATGGGCCTCCAAAATGTGAAGCCAGAAATCCTTCCATGGCAACATGCAGCGGCAAGAATCGGAGTTGATTCCTATGCTCACGTCGCGCCATTCGCAACAGGCCTCGCGCAGTTATCCAACCATTGAATGACTTGCCATCTCGATGAGTTTTTGCAGTTTCGAACTGTGTCCCAAATACAGCACTTCCATCATTGGTCCAGTTTGCCACTAGTCCGTGTGGAACGTAACCCATGTACGTAATCTTCGGATTGACTGAAACCAGGGCCACATCTTCTCCGTATGCGCGCCGCGACAAACGCAGATCTTCACGGAAAGTATCGCGCACAAGCGGCACTAGGCGCACGCCCCCCAAAACCTGCGGTGCCGAAAATGAAAGCCCTTCTAGCGACAGGTTCTCAAGCTTCATTTTGATCCGTCTCCGAAGACGCAACGGGACTCTCCCTGTTGGAAGCCAGTCCGATGTAAGTCTCAGCGGAATGGCTAAGAAAAGTCTCAAGCTCCGCTTGGGTTGCCTCTCCAGCTGCAAACTTCGCAAATCGCATAGAGGCCGATAAATCCTCGGCATCACGCAATCCGATCGTCAGCACCGCATCTCCAAGCCGCTTCGGTGAAAAATGCTCTGCATCGAATACGGGATTTGTGTGAATGAAACTAATTGGATGCTTTGTCTGCAGCCGTTCACGGTAGGCACACACAATCTGGTTCACCGCGCCAGTTGGTGAGTTTTCGTAACCGTCCGATACGATAACGATTTCATTTGGCCTCCAAGCGATCGCATTGAGCAAGGGAGTCGCCAGGTCGGTTTGCCCTCCCGCGTCCACCAAAAATGCGTATTCATGTGGACTGTATTCACTGGGCTTATCACCGTGTGCCGGAGACCAAAACGAGCGGAACTCCGCTGACACGCTTGACAACAAGTAATGCATGGCAACGGCAATCGCCAAGGGACGTCTGCGCCGCTCTCTGGTACCCCAAGTCGAACGGCTGCGATCCATCACGGCCGCCGTTTTCTCTGCCTTCAACGAAGATCGTTGTGCCACTCGGTTCGCAGCCGCGAACAGTGCAGCATGATACTCTTCGGCTCTCTGTTTGCGTTGCTCCAATGGCAACGACAAAATGTACAATGCTAGTCCTGTCAAAGGTGCAGCACTCAAATCGAATTCCATCGCGACTTTGTTCGTTCGGTTGGCGGCGTTTTGAAGGCGCAATTTCTCTGTACGGGTCATCATCGGCCCAATTTTGCGCAGGAACTCATCGCGTCTAATTCCATGACGCGCTGCCAAACCTTCAGCCACAGTAAACGGCAATTCGAAAACGGCTTGCTTGGAAAAGTGGGCTCGCAAGAATGCATCGTAAAGCGGATCTTGAAACTGCTTGGACTCTTTGAGCGAAAACAAGAATCGAGCCGTCTCTCCACTGACGTCTGCATGGGCATGACGTACAGCAGTACGAAGCTTGTTACGATACTTCACGAAAAAGAACGACTTTGATTGTTGATGCCGCAAATATTCCCTCACGACCGCTCGTGTACGCCGATTGTTAATCGAATCGGTACGCAACCTTGCAAATAACTTAAAAACACGATTTGCAGGTAATTGTCGCAAACTCACCTCGATGAGTCGTCCCTCTTCGATTCGACTTGCGTGGTCAGTGGGTGCACCCGATTGCAGCAAATTTCGAATAATCAGGGCTTGACTGAAATGGTTGATGCCTACAGATAGCACTCGAGCATAAACAGTCCGATAGTTGGCCAGTACATACTGATGCAAGAAATCAATGGAAACCGAATCCGTGTATCGATCGTTGTAATATTCGTTCTGCCCCGTGGCCGCGAAACAAGTGTTGATGAACATGACGATGTCCTCGCGCTCACTTCTTTCGCGCAATTGCTCGTAATGTTCAGCGCTATAGGGCATATTAGGTTCAAATTCCAGTTTTGGATAAGATCACGAGCTCGCAAGATCTCTGATTACCCGTTCAATTACTCGACTCAAACCGACTCGTAGACTCGTGCCGCTACGGAACTGGCTCAGAAAGTCCCGTCCGGGGAAAGAGACATAGCAACGAGCTCTTCAGCTTCATAGGCTAATGCGGAAGTTGCCACGAAGTCCCACGGACGGGCCATGTCCCATTGTAGCGATTCCTATTTAGAGACGTGCGGTGTACCAAAGGTTCACGCCCACGCGGTCATGTCAATAGTCGCTCGGACTAGGCCGTTGAGTTACAGAGTGCGGACGGATAGTTGCTCACATCAAAACAAATAGGATTGTTGCTAGCCTCCCAAACGATTGCGACCAGCCGACAAGACTACGTAGCCTTGCTATGCCCAGAAACACATGAATGCGCCTCAATTTCGACCAAGTAGGCCTCATCGCAGTGGCTGCAAGAAGCCTCATGAGCCGCTAGTCGACTCGCCACTTATCAATCGTACAATTAGTTTGTTTGCCGATCGAAATGGACTGTTCTATGACGCCGAGTTGGAAAAATCTCGATGGAAGTTTGAAATAGGTGTAAGAACTTGCCTAAACGCGGTACCAATATTCTTGAAGCAGCCAACTACGCATTGTGTGGAGTCATTGAGCAGGGACCACGAGTGCTTGAAGAAGATCCCAAGACGATATTCGCTAAATGGCTGGAGGAGCATGGCTCATCCGTGCTCAAGGTCGCGCGTGCCTACACGCTGACCTCGGAAGACTGTCAGGATCTGGCACAGGAAATACTGCTCCAAGCGTGGCGTTCATTGCCAAATTTTGGAGGACAGGCGAGCCCGGCCACTTGGTTTTATCGAGTCGCATTGCATACGTCGTTAAATTGGCATCGCAAGGACCGCCCGCGTCGCTTGCATCAGAAACCGATGCTCGACGTACAGATGCTCGTTTCCGAACCCACTGATTCCTCCAAAATCCTTGCGCAAAAAGAACTGGTAACGCGACTTTACAAAGCGATTCACCAACTGCCTCAAGCAGACGTGGCTTTAGTTCTGTTGTATTTGGACGAATTGAGTTATCGTGAAATGGCTAGCGTTCTGGGTATTTCGGAAAGCAATGTCGGCGTTCGACTCAGTCGAGCGAAAAAAAAGCTCGCCGCACTTCTTGACGCAAAACCTTTCGAGGGCCAAGACGATGAGTCTCGATAGATTTCAGCAGGCTTGGAAAACCGAATCATCACTCGTAAAGGTCACTTTCGATGCTGACCTGGTTGCGAGGGAGGTTCAGAATTCAAACGACGCGTTTCGTTCAATGATTTTTTGGCGGGACGTTCGCGAGGTTAGCGTTGCGCTGGTCTTGATCCCGATCTGGATCACTATGGGCATATTAATGTCATCTCCCTGGACGTGGTATTTGACCATACCTGTTCTGGTATGGATTGCAGGCTTCATGGTGACGGATCGACGACTTCATCCGCAACTTCCAAGAGAATCTGGCGAACCATGGTTGATCCAGTTGAAGGAATCACTGACTGAAGTCGAACACCAAATTTGGTTACTGCGAAACGTTTTCTGGTGGTATTTGCTTCCGCCCTCGATTTCGATCGCTGCCTTCTTTGTGCACAGTTCTTGGAAAATGACAGGTAGTTGGTGGGGTGCCATCCTTCTGACTTTTTTTCCTGGAATTGTTGTGTACTTTACTTACCTATGGATCTATGAGCTTAATCAGAGGGCCGTCGAAAGGCAGTTGAAACCCAGACGAAACGATTTGTTGCAATTGATCTCCTATTTGGAAGGCGAATGCAGCGAGGAAGTTAACTTCGAATTGATCAGGATCGCATCCTCGCTAAGCAAAACAGACGGAAGGAAAGGACATAATGGTGAATCCTAGCGGCAAATGACCAATTGAATTAGCGATGAAGTTACTTACTCGTTAGTACAGCGAACTTTCGGCGTTAGCCTTTGCGCTCGCCGACTTGCTGGCCGTGATGAGATTGTTTTTGAGTTCCACCCATAACTTTTAACCGAGGGTTAGTGTTAGGTCCCAAATGAGAAAACTACTTGCAACCTGCCATTCAGTTGCCTTTGCAATCCTTTTTGCTTGCTTCGCCCCCGAGCTGCACGCCAACAATCAAGCAAAGGAAATATCCGCCAAGCTTGAAGAGCTTTGTCGCCAACACGATATTCCGGCCATGTGTGCGGCCATCATTAACGGGGAAGGCATCATACACTTGCAATGTTTCGGCAATCGTAAACGAGAAACTATCGACCCAATCGACCATACGGATCGATTTCCGATTGGCTCAAACACCAAATCCATGACTGCGACGCTGGCAGCGGTATTGGTCGAGGCCGGCAAGATCGAGTGGAAAACGACGATCGGCGACGTGTGGCCAACAGCCACATCAAAAGACATTCATCCTCAACTGCGCAATGTCACACTTGATCAGTTGCTCTCTCATCAAAGCGGACTTCCAACCAACATATCTGACGTTTCGCCTCAAGCGTGGGCTAGTTTTTTTGAGGAGAAACAGTCTCCGACTCTGGAGCGTCGTCGAATGCTCAAGCTCGTTCTTTCCCAGGAACCGACTCAGTCCCAGGGTAAATTCATGTACTCCAACCTCGGATACGCAGTTGCATCGGCCATGTTAGAAACTAGGGCTGGCGAGCCCTACGAGTCCCTGATGAAGAAGTACGTATTCGATCCTCTTGAGATGCGTTCAGCTCGATTTCGTGAGTTGGAAACTGCCCAGAAATTAGAGCCACCCCTGCTGTGGGGACACAAAACAGATGGTACTCCGATTGATCCGAGGTCGGTCGGAGCAGAGAATCCAACTGTATATGCCGCAGCCGGGACGGTCCATCTATCGATCGAGGATTATGCCAAGTACGCTCGATGGCAATTGGCCGGCATGCCAGCCCCAGTGTTAAGATCGAAAAGTACATACGATCATCTCCACAAGCCACTCGTTGATAAGTCGGCAACGGAAAAATATGGATGTGGCTGGATCTGTTTAAATACGGGCCACGGCCCCGCATTGACTCATGCAGGCTCCAACACGAACTCGTTTGCGGTGATTTGGGTCATTCCAAAAGCAAATATGGCTGCAATCGTTTGCACCAATACTGGCCAGCCCCAAGCGTTCCCAGCCTGCGACGAAATGATCGGTTTTCTGATAAAGCTATATACTCGCGCTGAATCAATGCAACCCAGCCAGACTGCGGCTGTTACTCCGGAACGGCTCGCTGGCCGTTATCAGCTGACACCAAATTTCATACTTGACGTAGAATACCAGGACGGTCATATGCTGGTGGGCATCACGAACCAGCCAACACAAGAAGTGTTCCCTGATTCACCCACTCTATGGTCGTACCGTAGCGTCAAAGCCCAACTAGAATTCCATCTTCAAGCCAGCGGCCCAGCTATTGCATTGACACTTCACCAAAACGGCGTTGCGCAAAGGGCTAAGCGCATCGGTGATTGAGCCGCAGACGTCGAAAGAAGTGAACTCGGGGGCACATTGCTAGATCCAACCAATCGCCTTGCCTTTTCCAAAAATTCGATGTACTCAATATTTTTGAAGTCTGGGTGGCACTATCTGGATAGTTCAATCGCATCGGCTACCCTGGGTGCTTCATCCACTTCTCGAACTGAAAAATCGGCATGGAGGACACGGTACATGCTTGAGCCGGAGGCCTTGTACCACAACACAGGACGTTCTTCGTCTCCCTGCTTCGCACCTGCGCCAGCGTAGTGAACGTCCGCTCCTTTAGGCAGCATCATCACAAACTGGAACCCTCGTGCGATCTTAGTAATTTCCTGAAGTTGAACGCGAGTTGGTCCTGTTTTCGCGTTGATTCCGTTTTTGACTAGATACTTGGCGGCATACTTACCCGAGGACACAGCGTCGAATCCGGTTGGGAAGTCGCCATCGGAAACTTCACAACACATGCGCAGTGCCGTGAGCAAATCGCTCTCAGTCGCTGGCGAAAGATCTATATCGACGTCAGCCACCGCGAAACCAGCCGGGACTTCAACACTGAACAGCGACTTGTCTAAGTCAGTATCGAACTCAAAATTGGTCATCACTACTTCTGTCTTCGGCGGCCCAACCATGGTCGATTCAATACGAACCGGCAACTGAGTCCTGGAATCCGCCCAAACAGTCATCGGCGTGGCCGGAATCTCAAGCCGAAATCCAACTACATCGTGACCATCGATTTCTTTTTCACCTAACTGAATGACCTTGGCATCTGGGTTGGTTGAAGCGGCTCGCAACATCTGCCGGATTCCCTCGAACCAGTTCCCATCTCGCATTCCATTCTTCAACTCGTCGGGAAGATTATTCAGGTTATACACGGTGGCTCGCTTGGCCCTCGTATCAAGCCCGATCTTCTTACGTGCAGCCCAGTCGGTGATGCTAGTGAAGCCATCGTATTCCTCTCTCAAATGAACTGGCTCAAGATAATAACACTTCGAATTCATCGCAGGCTGCCCTTCGACCGTTACGATTGCATCGTAGCGGGCCGAGTGGGCTTTCATGAAGTTATCGATCAGTTCGTCTAAGGCAAGCGCTGGCGCGCTTACCAAGGGCATCAACCAGAAACCGGCCGCGATGAACACCATCGCTGCGATACCGTGTGGAATTTTGTATTTCATCAGCGTACGCCCTATGGCTTGGAGAGTGACAGGTTGCCAATGCGGAGTGGGTTGGTTATCAAACACGTCTAAGGCGCGCAATTTCGCCGACTCGCGTTGCTGCTCGCTCGATGACAAATCGACCGGCAGCTGCTCGAACAACCTGGACCACTCATTATTTGATTCCTCATGCATTTTCATAGTCTCCTTGCGGCGTCCGATGCAGATCGCCGCGCAACATCGTCGCCTCGGAGGCGGTCGCGCAAACAGTCCAAAGCTCGACATAAGGCAACGCGAATTGTGCCTGGCTTCAAATCCAGAACATCGGCTATCTGATGGTGCTTTAAACCGCCGAAGAACCGCAAAGAGATAATTGCCTGCTCGCGTTCGGTCAAACATTCGAGGGCTCTGTACAAATCTTGCCAATCGATTTGCGATACGTCGCCCAACAAAGGTTGGCTGACATTGGCGCTGATCCGACCCATTTCGGCTGCGGCTGCAAACAACTCGCGACGACGAATCGTTTGCCGTAGGTAGGCATTGATCTCGTTGGTTGCGATACGAAAAATCCATCTGCGGAAATCCTCGACGCACACTCCAGGAAAAACTCGAATCCCTTGAGCCACTTTGAGAAAGACTTCTGATGTAACGTCTTCAGCAACAGCGCGCATGATTAGTCGACGCACGCAGTACGCTAAAATGTGCGGATAAAAGAAGTCAAACAACTCACCAAACGCCGCGCGATCGGTCCGTGCCAAGCTGACTATTTCATCCGCCGGTTCATTCGACTCTTTCTGTTGGCTGTAGGTCATTCTGTCATTAACAATGCGCGAGATGCCAAACTGTTACAAAAGAATAGATGATTTCTGACTAAGCTTTCTCGCCGGTGCGCGAAAACAGGTCACTTGGCCAACCTACCCTCCCAGGCTTGAGGGTCGGAAAAGGAACAGTCTTTTGGACGATTCTTTTTTCGGGGAGGGGCAGCTGGCCAGCTGAAAAGGCCGGACACATGGCCAGCAGCCTAGTCGCACACTGGTTTTATTGGAAAACACATTCTGAAATCCATGTATTGAAGTTGCGTTATTCCCAGCCTGTTAGAACATTGTTCTCGCGAATCGTTGCGTCCATCAATTTCATCGCCATTGAATCGTTGCTGACTCCGTTACTAAACTTATCGCTCACGAATCGGATCGACAACTGCTATAGTGCAATGTAAGATCACGCCTTACAAATCCCTGAAAGGAAGCCCTTACAGAACCTGAAAAGAAGCGAAGTGAATCTAAAGCAGAACCAAATCCATCAGGGCGATTGCGTCGAACTGCTCAAGCAGCTCAATCCAGGGACCATTGACTTAGTATTTGCTGATCCACCATTCAACATTGGATACGAGTACGATGTTTACAATGATCGCCGAGCTGCAGATGACTTTATCAATTGGTGCAAGCAATGGATCAACGGTGTTCATCGTGCCTTGAAACCCGATGGCACTTTTTGGCTGGCGATCGGGGACGAATATGCAGCCGAGCTTAAGATCGAAGCCCAAAACACCGGTTTTAGTTGCCGAAGCTGGGTGATCTGGTACTACACTTTTGGTGTAAATTGTGTCAACGGATTTAGCCGCTCACATACCCACCTTTTTCACTTTGTGAAAAACCGGAATAAGTTTACCTTCAATAGACCAAACCCTCAGATCCGTGTTAAATCCGCTCGCCAGCTTGTATACGCGGATAATCGTGCAAACCCCAACGGACGATTGCCAGACAACACCTGGATTACACGCCCGCAAGACGCACCTGAATCGTTCAGCCCGCAACACGATCTGTGGTATTTTGCGCGTGTCGCTGGAACCTTCAAAGAACGTGAGGGCTTTCACGGTTGCCAAATGCCGGAACAACTCTTGGCACGAATTGTCCTGGCGAGCAGTCGCCCTCAAGATCTTGTCCTCGATCCGTTTGCGGGAAGCGGGACAACATTATGCGTTGCGAAAAAGCTCGGTCGCCGGTGGATGGGATTTGAGCTCTCTAAAGATTATGTCACCTACATTAGCCAGCGCCTAGATAAAACGGCATTAGGTGACGCGATAGATGGCCCCGAGGACCCCATTGAAAGCGCTCCCAGTACGTCGCATGGCAAGCAGAGAAAAAAACACTTTAGTGAAGAAACAGAAAATGTCGTTATCGAAGCCTACACACACTTGAGTTACCCTGCAGACTACTTGATATGCAATAAAGAGTTGAACAAGGAGTTTGTGGCGAGTTGTTTGAAAAGAGGAATTGGCGGCAATGCATTTCTCTGGAATCGTTATCTGCTAACCTTGCGAAAATCTGCAAAACTTCCTAGAGCTACGAAGCTTCCGGATCAGTTCTCATCGGAAAAGCTTTTCCTTTTCGGCTTCGCGAGCGAAGTTGCCTGGCGGTTGTTGGCCATTGACTACCAGAAGACACTTGATGATATCCTATGCTCTCCTGAGTTTGCAGAAGAATTCGACCGGCTCGCAAATGAGTTTGGACCAAAAGACATTGAAGTTTCCTCACTAGACTTTCGGCGCGCAGCACTTTCAATCCGGAAGAGATCCCATCTGGCAAGAGAGACTGCGGCAGCAAAATTCAGCGAATGGATGTCACCTAAGAAACGTTTGCCCGTAGAAAATCTTGGTAATAAATCTTTGGCAAGGCTCGAGCAACCCGGTGTCTTCTTGCTCTGTGCTGAAACCACCGGTTTGTATGCATGCGAAAGTACCAATATTCGAGCGCAACTTGAGCGTATCTTGGATAACAAAAATTGGGCGGGCCTCGATCCAACTTCTGTTAAGTATGTTCCACTCAGCGAAAACCTTGGCCGCCAGTATGCGCTAAAATCGGCACTGGCAATGCGAGAGCAACCAATACTCAACTGCAGGCTCCTAGTGCAAGAATCCGAATTTGCCAGGAAGTTGCAATGACTATTGGCAATCCTAAACTTTGCCCCCTATCGTACGATGGTGCCTACTCAACTACTCCGCAGATTCAAAAAAAAGAATTACCCGGCTTTCGAAGTTGGTAATCAAGGTCGATGACGGTGAGTTGGTTTCTTGCTAAACATTAGCTGACTAATCTGCAAACAACCTAGCTAACACGTCTACGTACTGGGGCCTGCAATCAACAGCTTTTTTAAAAGCCAACTCTGCTACAGCTACCAATTTAAACTAAGCGGATGTGCCATTTGAGCTGGGGAGACACACTTCTTCATCTGAGACGGTATCGAGCAACGAGTTTACATCATGAGGACTTCGTCCAGTGAGCATATAGAAAGCCAGTCCGCCAATCGCGTAGATGTCGGTAGCTGAGCTGATCGCACCGAAGGTGGGTGAGAAATGCTCTGGAGCTGCAAATCCGAGAGTTCCACCCCGTGATGCCGTCAATTCAAGAGTTTCGGTATTGTCGTGAAATAGCTTTTGAGCCAGAGTTGCGAAACCGAAATCTGTAATGACGATTCGTCCGTGAGCGAGCAAAAGCGCTTTCCTATCTATTCGCACTCGTTTCGTTACCAGACTCGCCACTGAAGTTGCGGTGGGCGAGCGGCAGAAATAAACGTCCCAACCCGAAACGTAAGTGAGGGATTCTTGTTCGGTCCCTCGCTTACGCTTCGGGTTAGGATTGGTAGATTTATTCCTGCCGCTCGCCTAAGCTTGTCGTAAACCACTTGCTTTCTCTAAACGGACGCACACGCAACTCATCTTTTGTATATTTGGTCGGCATGTTAGCGGAGAATTGACTCATTGAGAAAGTAGGACATGGGCAATTCTTTGGACCTCGAGCGCTGGAATCGCTATGCAACCGTAGTCACCTAATCGGGCAATCGTCACACCAGTGACATTTCCGTCAAGATCGACAATTGGACCGCCGCATTCGTGCCAAGCAACAGGAGCATCATGTTCGTACATTACTGGTACGATTCGCAGTGAATCATCTCGTTCCGTATTTGGTTCTGCCTCGCTTCCATTGTCTAGTTCCAATTCTAAGGTTGTGCGCTTTGACTTACGAATGACAGTTGCAAGAATTCTGTCTCGCGCGAATCGATCCTCAATTGCAAGGAGTACATCGCTAGGCTCGCGAATTGACGTTTCCCCTAATTGCACCAATTCGTCAGCAGGCTCAAATCCGGCTTTGGCAGCATTTCCTTCTACTGCGACAATAACCATACCATGATCTGGGATCGGAATTGTCGTCCACTCTGGCGGCTCTGCCATTGCTCGCTCATCGTGCACAACAACGGTCCGGAACTTCCCTTTAGGTCTTCGCTCTGCAACACTCACAATTCCAACAGCCAACGGCAATTCGCCATGGCCGGGAACTGCCTGAAATGTGCCGATAGGCAATGCCACTTGCTTGCAAAATGAACTTTGTTTCAGAAATGAACTGGTTTTTAGGAGCGCGAGATCATATTCCGGAGACACCCCTACTAAAGCGACGTCTTGTAACGCTTCTCCAGTACTCGCAAAGCACTTTAGCGATAGCGGAACAGCACTAGCGCGTGTTACGAAGTGTCCGTCTGTATCGACGACTGTGCCAAGTGCCACCTGCGTTTCATCATCGAGAATGCGAACAACATTTTGACGTGCGGGTTCTATAACTTCTTTCCATTCGGCTAGACTGCGATTGCCGTGTTTCCAGTCAGCGAAGTCGAGGCGATCTTCAGATGCGTACAGTTCGTCCACAAAACGAACCTTCGTTTCCCGATTAATCTCCCCGCGCAGCAGCATGGGAATTTTTTCACCAATAATATTAGAGGGTACAACTGACCAAGTAATCTGCGTTCGCATTCGCATGTTTTCAGGCAGTGGAACAGGGAGAACGGATCCCGTATAGATCATCCCAACAAGTTTTCCGGAAAGATCAAAATAGGGCCCACCCGAGTCGCCTTGTGTTACATGGCAATCTGTTACGAGTTCAGTATCAATTTTGCGAATCACGCGGCCCAGTCGCACGACCGGAGGTCTTCCCGATCGCCAACCCTTCGGGTGGCCAAATTTCAACACCCAACCTCCCAGAGCCACACTCGCCTTGGGATCGAGTTCCGTGAAATCGAAAGGACCTCCGTCAACAATCTTTACTAAGCCCAAGTCATCGCCTACATCACCTCCTAAGAGTGTAGCCTTCGTTGCTTTGTCATCGGAGAACACGAGCGGAATAGCAGTCCCAATTGGATGCCCCTTTGTGTCTCCCTCGCCGTTTGCGTGGCTAACATGGAATTGAGTCAACACAACTCCGTCTTCGGAGATGACGACTCCTGATGCACCATCGACTGAAACGACTGAGCGCAAGACATTCTGGCAGACCTGCTGAACAAGCTTTTCTCTTTCACGCAGCGCACTGATGCCCTGAGCAACCACTGGCGGTTCAACGATTACCAGCTGCAGGATGACCAGCAAGATAGAGGTACATAGCACGCGTCGCATAGCCATTGAGATTGATCCTTTTTGAGGAAGCAAATATAGAGCCGCTCAATAGAAATTGACAGGAATTATTGACAGGAATTATTGACAGGATTTTAGTTGGGCAGGCATTTGGCTTGTCAGCAAAAGGACAGGCTAGAAGCCTATCCTACCTTTACCATCCGGACTCTTATCATTGAGCGACTCCATTGAAAGGAGTGCAAAACTGGAATTCATGTCAATCGATTTCTGGAAATCGCGATTGAACATCCTGCGCTACATTCATTAAGCGATAACGTGAAATCGTACTCACATTCATTCGCTGGAGTTTGTCGAGGGCAGACAAGTTCTCGCAACCTATCAGCTGTGATTCGCGGAGAACTTCCATATACACTGTGCCCGTGGGGCTCGTGGAATGGGAAAACACGCGAAAAAAGAAATAACCCTGATCACGATGAGGACCGTTTGGTACGTATCGATCTACTACGTAGTCAAATACTCTGCCTGTGCAGGAGAGCTTGCGTCCACCGATTTCGACATCCTGCTTTTGCAAACGCATGTTGACCCTGTTTTCAGCGTTCGGTAGCCTGGGAATCATTTCACTCAGCCGCGAAAGTACGGCCTGACGATGCTTCTGGCTCTTTACCAATGTTGGCATGGCTTCCGGTGTGTCGGCATGGAAGATACGTAACGCTCTGACCAAGGGATCGCCCGCTGCTATGACATCCTCTTCAGGAATCAGAAGTTTTGCGAACGTGTAGATGCGTTGATCACCAATTGTCATATCGTGTTCAATTTCAATCCAACGGCACTTCAGTCCTGCGACAACGGCTGAACCTACGACTGCCAATTGAATGTGCCCATCACCATCCATCGGCGTCTTTTGCGGTTCGTTATCCCCCTTGCCGCTCTCGAAAATCTGCCCCATGCCTGATTGATGGAATTCATATTTCACGGCAGTGCCTTTAGGCGGCATTTGCTGAAGCAATCCATCCGCCAATGCCCCATCTGCACCCAATGACAAGAAAATGAGGAAAACCAGAGTATACCTACACGAGATAGCTCCGAAGTGCTTCATAACAGATATCCTGTCGGTTAATGAGGACTCGATTTTGCCATAGACGAATGCGCAAATGACGCCAAACGATTCATGGGGATTGCACTTCGACTCGGAGGTCTCCGTAGATTACTTGATCCTTGCCGTCAACACGCCGCCAATTGAAAAGCACCTTCTCCTTGTCTGTTGGTGCAACTGTCATGCCGTTGTACAAAGCCGAGGCATCGTGACTCATGATCGCGTTTAGCTCTGCCCAGTCCCTCGTTGATTCAGAAATTCGGCTGTACTTGTCCCACAATTCTTTGTCCTTCACGATCAGCTCATTATCCTTGTTGATCGCCGCCATATACTGCTCAAGTGAAATCCCGGCAAATCGATAGAGATCGTCGAGCATTACATCGCCGTAGATCACCTTAACCTGCGGATACTGTCCACCACTGAGCTCAGCATATAACCGGAAAGCATCCACAATACCGCCGACAATTTCTTCATGTGATCTTTTTTGGTTCGCCTCAACTTTCCTCAGAGAATATCCTGTTGGTGGAACTACAGAGAAAAGCTCTTCATCCAGAGGCTCATTCCATTGGAAGTTCTCAAAGACTAAATCAACTGGAATGAAGCTATCGAACATTGAAATGGAAACTTGCTGAGGAAGTCGAGTATGATTATCAATCCAAGCTTCCAACTTTCCACCATCACCCGAATCTGGGTCGACTACTTCCATTGCAAGTTCGAATCCCGTACATGGAATGCCGTTTATGACGCGGCTTCCCAGATTTTTCGATGCCGCTGCTTCAAAATCGCTTAGATTCTGTAACGCCATGAGCGGCGACATGCGTCCGCCAAACGGCAAAGTTTCGCTGTAGGTTTTCTCCTTGGTGTTCAGCGCGATGCCCTTTTCGGAGCGCGAAAAGATATTGATTTCCTTCGAGAGTGAATCAGGCACTCCGTCGTTTTGCAACAGATAGTCTTCAGAACGAAATTGATCCGGTGCTTGCCAATAGAATTTCCCCGTTAACTCAGGAACATGGAAAGTCTCGGAATTTCGCATGCCCATTCGGATGTCGTACGAACAACTTGTTGCCTTCTGCATTGAGTCCACAACCTGTGCGAAGGTGAGGCGGGAATCAGCGACTGTAGACAGCAACGCAAGCAAGACTGTGGCTGCTAACGCTCCTACCGACAATTTTTGCAAAGTCTTCAAACTCCCACGACGAGTCAGTGATCCGGAATGGGAGCCTTGCAATGCACCTGTACCCGGTTGAGCAACACTCTCGCTGGACAGTTGCTCAAGCACACGGTCAGTGATCGATAGATTGCACTCAATTGCTTTTCCAAACAACATGAGACGTCTTTCAATATCTCGACAATCGTCGTCGACCGTTTTTAGTCGTTCGTTGTTCATGACGCAACTTTCGATACAAGTGAACGTAAACGTGCCACAGCACGCGAGATTTGTTTCGTGACGGTACCTAATGGACGCCCCGTTATCGAAGCGATTTCTTCAATGGCGAGATCGCTCAGATAACGCAACCGAATGACTTCTTGTTCATGTGAGGGTAACTGGTCAATTAACGGTAAAATGTCTGCAAACTCACTCAGCCAACGTGGTTGTACATCTGCTACATCGGAGCTGAACGATTCATCGACTTTGGGAAACTTATTTTTTATAGCGTGAAGCGCCGCTCGACGTACAATGATCAATAACCATTGCCCAAATGCTTCGTTGGCTTTTAGCGATCCCAGTTGACGAAATGCGATAACGAAGCTCTCTTGCGAAATGTCCTGTGCTTCATGAAAATCGCGAGTAATCGACCAAGCCGTTGTGATCGCGGCGCGTTGATACCTTTCAACAAGTTCAGCAATTGCCTCACTCTCGCCGGCTTTGGCAGCTTCAACCAATTCCAGAGTATTTCGCATTACTGTGTACTCTGTACTCCGTGCATTGCAACTCGTTGCAAATTCTTTGAAAGCGCCCTAACGCGAGAGACTACTCCAGTACGCCTCTCAACTAATACGATTTGTGAGTTGTCACGCATGCTTGCTCCTGGGTCATCAAAGTATTCATTTTTGGGATCACGTCTACGCGTTGGAGGCTTTCCGTGTTGCCAAAGGGGCCTCCAACAACTTCATAAGATTATCGGATGCAGTGAACCGCATGTGGCGTGATAGTCGCACCTAAACTCTCACTTCATGGTTAGAGAGACCAATGATTGCCTGTTTGCGACACTAAACTTCGCGTTTTCGACAATTTTTCTCGTAGTAATAAGGTGAAGTCCTGCAACCGGAAATGCGCGTGTATTGATCATACAATGCAACCGTTCAGCCAAGATCGTCCACCAAACGCAAATATCGCTATTGCTCCAGTGAGTGCACGAACCGCCCGTCGGGCAGGTGACAAGCGGTGCGGATACCTAATAGTGTTAGGTATATATCAACGGCCTTTTCAAGCGGTCGCCGGAATCTCAAGACCAAGCTGATTCAAACGCTCCATCCTAGCCACAAAGCAGATGAGTAGTTGGTAATCGACGACAACATCACGGTCGAACTTCTCTCTAGGCTCCTCAGTGGACCCAAATCAAATGTCTAGGATTGGCATTGACCTAAATCCGTTTACACATGTAATCTGTATTGACGAACTGAAGGAGGCTAGCATGCAGATATCAGATGCCGAGTGGGTGGTCATGAACTTGATCTGGAGTACCTCTCCGATCGAAGCGACAGAAGTCATCGATCACGTGGCTGCAGATAACGGATGGAGCGCAGCAACGGTAAAAACAATGCTTCATCGACTGGTTCGCAAAGGCGCACTATTAACTGAGCAAAGCGGCAAAAAATACCTATACACTCCGGCAGTTCGCCGAGATGCCTGCGTGCGTCAAGCAAGCCGTTCGTTTCTCGAACGTGTATTTGGCGGAGATGCAACTCCGGCACTCATCCATTTCGTGAAAATAGCAAACTTAACGGATGAGGACATAGCTGAGATTCGAGCTATGCTCGACAAAAAAACCGATAGAAACACAGGAGTACATGGATGATCACGGAATTGATGGATCGATTGGCTGATATTGCAACAACTTGGTTGTCGTTTGTTCTGCTTGCGACTTGGAAAACACTTCCAATCCTTCTACTCGTTACCGGAATTGGATTGGCCCTTCGGCGGAAACTATCGTCTTCGATGCAAGCCATGTTATGGACGATCATTATCGTCAGATTGCTTTTGCCCGCTTCCGTTTGCAGTCCCCTAAGTCTTCATAAACCAATTGACGGCTGGTTTTCAAGTTTCTCGAGAGAAACTACCGAACCGCCCCCGCGTGCCGGAACTGGGGATACTGCATATCGCGTCCTTCAAGAACTGGATAGTGTCGATATTCCGAAGACTGAATGGGGACAAAGTAATTATCAACCCGTTGCAATGGCAACTACTTGGGAAGAGATCCTTTGGTCAGCCCTTCTATCCTCGATTGTCCTTGTTTCTATCGGATTGATTCTGCGCAACATCTTTTCACACTTGCGATTCGCTATGCAGCTTCGATCCTGTCGCCCGCTCGAAAAACATGCACTAGTCGATTTGCTGCTGCGCGAATGCGATTCGCTGGCTGTAGGACGGCGACCGGCAGTACTCGAAGTACCTTCACTGGCAGCCCCCGCCGTATTCGGCGCTTTCCGGCAGACAATTTGCCTTCCACCCGGACTCATCGAATCCTTGAGTGAACAACAACTGCGGTGGGTCATTCGCCACGAACTGGCTCACATTCGCCGTCGCGATATTCCCGTCCTGATAATGGCTTCGATCGCAAGTGCTTTTCACTGGTTTAACCCAATAGTTTGGTTAATCGTAAGCCGCTTACAGAACGCCATCGAGGCCGCTGCAGACAATTTGGCTTTGAAGTCTCTCACCCATAGCGAGGCTTCAGCTTACGGGAAACTCTTGATGCAATTGGCCGAGGTAGGCGTCGCAACCAAGAAGTCACCAACACTAGGATTAATCTCCTTTGCCTCAGGCAAACATCTCAAGCAGCGCGTAATGTTGCTAATGAGAGAAACGAATTCAACTGGAGTGGTTGGTAAACTCTTGATTCCATGTCTGGTATCGTTGGTCGCAATTGCTGGCCTTACAGACGCTATGGAAACGCCGAAAAAAATGCCTGAACTCCATTTTGCTGCAAGCGAACTGGTCGCACCAAAAGTCCAGCCTTTGTGGACCGACCCCTTCGCTGTCATGGAAACTGATGGTCCTACATTTGTAGAAGAATATGATCTTGATTCCATATTTAAGAACATGCCAAAGTCACCTGTAGACAACAACAAGTCGACTCAAGACCAATTGGCATCTTGGATTCGCCTGTCGGAGTCGCTGAATGGTAAGTGGCATGTTACGGGAACAATGCTTTCAGCAGATTTAAACGCCCGCCAACACCAACTATTGAAGCAAATGCTGGAGATTTGGAAGCATGGTGAACCAAAGCAGATTTCGATCGAAATACGGTTCATCCAAACCAATCTCAGAACCGCCAGCACGATTGACTGGGCGGGTAACAGGATCGACGAATTGACCGTTCGTGGGCTGGGACCGGCCATTGCTGCGCGCGTCGATGAATCCGAATTAGCACGGTTGGTTCGAACTGTGTCAGTAGACAATCGAAGCAATATTCTTTTGGCGCCAAAGGTAACTCTTTTCGACGGTCAGACAGCCGGCATTGCGGATCAAGTTCAGCATCCGTTCATTACGGGCGTTGAGCCGACTGCAGACGGCGGATTGCAGCCAGTCGTTTCGGTCGTTGACGAGGGCCTTCGGTTCGTTCTTTCTCCCAGGGTCGGAGATGCCGACCGCGTCACACTGACGTTCGAAGTCGTTGCCTCAAACATCGAAAAAGTCTCGTACGCGAACCTGCCCTTCATGACCGATAATAGTGCGGCCCCCCAATTCACTGTCCAAGTGCCGGTCATAGAGCGATACGAAGTTAGCTCAACGGTGAAACTTTCCGCAGGCGAGTCGATTGTTGTGGCTATCCCCCGAACGTTCAATCTTGAGCCAGGCGCCGACGCAGAGACTACCATGATCGTCGCTCTTACACCAAGGATCATCGCCGATCAGGAAACGTCCGATGGGTCTGCGACAAACCCATAGCGAGACGTCTACACACGTCACTGGAAGCCGTGAAAGCTTGAAAACATAAACGCGAAAGCCTTAGTCTTGCGCAGGAACCAGTTCTTGGGTCAATGCTAGAATACATCTTGAAACTCTAGCCATGCAGTCGTCTCTCTCCTAGCAAAATGTACCTATGATGGATCAGTTGCTTGAACAGATATTGCGTAATGGTATCGCTAGCGATTCAGTTGCTGGTGAACGTGATCGCATGATGTGGAAAATCGCTTTTTTCGATCTGAACAGAAAATATGAGCAAAACAATAATCGATTGGCTCGCTGCTAGAGAACCTGTTGATGCTCATTCACGAAGTCGAGAGCTGGCTACGGCTTTCGCGGCGATTGTCGCTGCTTCTGATTTGATCGTCGACCTTGGTTGTGGAACGGGAGCGAACTTTCGATTTCTCGATACCTATCTTGGTCCCATGCAACGATGGCTCGGAATCGATAACGATATCGACCTATTGAAACGGGCCGCAGCCTGCTTGCCTAAGGACCGTGTCGCTCTGAAAGAAATGAACCTTGCCACGGACTTCCAGCAAGTTCCATTTGGCAAAGGCTTTGCCCTAACCGCATCTGCTTTTTTGGATATGACGTCAAAGCCATGGTTGACCCGATTAGCCGCTCATGGTTGCGAAACGCCAATCTTGATTGCCATGAGCACTTCCAGCCAACCATTGTGGCGGCCATCCCACCATCTTGACGAAGCCATACGTCTGCGAGTTGAATCTCGCCAACGATCCGATCATGGATTTGGACCATCGCTAGGTACGGATGCCGCCAATTTCCTAGCCGATTTGCTTCGTGATGCGGGTTGCCAAGTAACAACCCGAGAGAGCAACTGGACCTTAGGCCCCGCTGATCGATTTCTGATCGCGATGATGATTGAGGGTGTTGCCCGACGCGCCCAATCCATAGATGCTTCGATAGACTCAAGCGATTGGGCTAGTATGCGAAAGGATCAATTGCTGCAAAACCAACTGGGGTTAGTTGTCAAACACACCGACCTGCTTTCAATTCCCCCTGGCCACATTGTTGCACTCGACGAGAATTGAACCACGGAACCAGCCAGCTATTACTTAGTGTCATGCTGAGCATCGCATAGATGAGGGCCTAGTGACACTTTTATTCATTCTCAATGTTAACAACGGTTTACGATTGCGTTCGCGGAGTATCAATCTGCATCGAAGGTTTCCAATTTCCAAGGAACCTCTTGGTTACCCAGTTTCAAACTCAAGTGTGGCGTTCTACTGCCAAGGATACCAGGATGCAACTCCCGTCGTCGATGACATTTAGGCCTGCGTCGCGGGCAAGTTGACTTGATTGCAGATCTTCTGCGCCGGGCTGCATCCAAACGTTTCTGACGCCTGCAGCAATTGCTTGCTCAATGACTGAGCGAGTTACGAGTGGAGGCGTTACGATCGAAAGCGACTCAGGAACTGCAGGCAAATCGAAGATCGATGCATAAGCTGTATGGCCTTCGACGTCGTAGGCTGCTGGATTCAGCGGAAAAGTGGTACGGCCGGACGCAACGAGAGCTTGAAAGACTTTGTTGCCATACTTGGCGCGATTGCGTGAAGCACCGGCCACTGCGTAGACCGAAGCCGCAAGAAACACATCAGTGGGAGATTTTTTACTTTCCGGCATGACACGCTTTCCTGCTTCGAATGCGTAGGTGGAAAAATCTGAAAAACTGAACTGGCCTCCGTATTTTGGGAGGATTTTCTTTTCTGCGAACCTATGCGCCAGCTTAGGTCGACACTCCAACGCATCAACGGTATCCATCAACATGGTGGGTTTGGCTTTAGGCAAGTAACCAAGTGGATTGTTGGGAACTTGAAAAAGAGACAAATAAAGAAAACCTCACCCGGCATTCCAGCAAAGCAATACCCTAGTCCAAATTTTCCCGAACTGTCCAATGCCAAGACAAGCATTGAACTCGGGATGCCTAGCAACCGCTCAATGTTCTAAAGCAGCTTGGTCGCACGGTAAAGGCACGGCACGACTGATCACCATTTTCGCAATCATTGGATCACAAAGTCAATGAGGACCGCACGGTGATCCGACGGCCATCGCCTAGGAAAGACAATATCAGATGTCGTTGCATCCTCACCAATCACCTGCGCCGCTACGGGACAAAGTGTTTCACCTGAATGATAGATACGATCAATACGATCCAGGACCTGCTCACTATAATTGCCTCTACCAGGTGTTTTGTCCGGATACTGTGGCGTCCATGTGGCGCCTATGCGCTCTACTTCGTTGGGATGCACTTTGCGATAACTGTCCAACATGCCGATCGCAGCCAACCGCTTAGAGCCGGGCCACTCGACCGCAAAACGTAAAGGAGTTCCTGTTGGGTTCGACACCCACCTGTCTGTTCCTTCCCGTGCGAATCGCTCCGTCCAATCTAAGTGGCTAGGCTCGTTAAAGTCACCCGTTAGTAATACGGACTCGTGATTACTAATCGCCGTTTTTAGAGGCGTGAGCGTCGCAACATACCCTCTTGGACCGGAGGGGACGGAACATCCTTCAACAATTCTGCTAGCCATGGCCGATGTCTCTGAAAGATCCGGATGCTCACTTAGCTCTGCCTGGGCAAGGTCCGGACCATAACCGTTTCGTGGCGGCGACCAGTGACAATTGACTATCGTTACAAAACGGTCTCTGGCGATTTCTGCTTTGGCAATGGTTAGGTAGGGTTCGACAATGACCTTCGACAGCGGCAAGCGAGAATAGATCGAACCAACGCGATGCCAAGGATCTCCGAGTTCGCGAAGTAGCTTGTCTGTGGTGCAGTCTTCCTGCATTCCAACCACGTCAGCATCTGCCAAACGGATGATGTCTGCTATTTCGTCGATCCTGGAGCCATCAAAAAGCGAGTTATCGAAGCCAACGTTACTTGCCTCTTCACCACCTTGCAGCATGTTGAAAGTCATAACGCGCAAGCTGGAACGGTACAACTCGTTCATGGCCCTTCCAAACTTCTGTCCTAATGCAAGCTGCCCCAGAGCATCATAGTGAACCGTGTCTGGAAGAAGTGAGATTCCGTCCGTCGAAACCATCATGGTGTTTTTCATCGATTCAGGCTTACCAGATCGAGAATCGCAGTCCGCCATTTGGGCTCGGATTTCATCGCGATGCGAAAATCGTTCCAGCGGCGGCTCGTGTGGAAGAACTTGACCGAATACAATCGGCAAATCATCTCTCAATGACATATCTTCGGCGAGTCGCTTTCGAAGTAGTCTAAGGCTGGCGGCATAATTCGAAGCAGATACAACGTGCTTCGAGTCCTGTTCACCTTGCATCCACACCAGGCCTCGGATCCTAGGATTGAAACCAGCCTCCTCTAAATGCCGACGTGCCCTCCGAAACTCTGCTAGCATCGCCACGTAGAGTGATCCAGTATTGGCATCCTCGGGAACTTCACCAGGATAAAAACTTCGTCGTCCAGGTGCTGCATTGCCTCCAACCCACGTATTACCATCCCAACCATAGTGCAAGGGCATCCCACTAGCATGATACTTCACAAGATAGATCGGATGGTTGGCCCGTGCAATCTCCAACGCGAACCCAATCTCGGGTCCGAATTCCGATATCCTCGTGGATACTTTGGTAGTCGATAAAACGAGCGGCTCAAATTCTCGTTGATTCCAAAAGTAGGTAAAGGGAATTTGTGCTGGCACGCTTGCCGGCAAATCGATGATCTTACCGATACCTTGCATGTTCGACTGACCGGCGAGCAAATAAACGTCAACAGCTTGTGAACATGAATCGTGCTGCGAAACGGTCGTAGAAGCAAACTTTGCAGCCTCATCTACTAGCCCCGCGTAAGTTGAATTATTCTCATTGGGTTGTTGAGCATTAGCTGCAATGCAAAGTGCTGCAAGCAGGTTCAGAATCAAAACAACATTCCGCTGATCAATCACAATTGGCATCCCAGATTGGCTTTGAATGGAGTTTGCGATTTTGGAAATTATCATACGCTTGAGCGTGCATGGAAAGGTCACGGTCGACACAAAAATTACTCTGCTAGTTTGCGATGAAAATGCCAACCTTGTTCAGACTGCCATTTTTAGGAGTGACAAACCTTCCGATTCAGAAAAGCCTTTCGCCATCGCACTTGGACCATATCCTGTCATACTGAATTTGAACCGAGATTTGGTCCCCGGCTGAAGTGAGTTCTCATCTCCAGGCAGATTTTTACACAGGTTTTGGCTTCGTACATAGAATGAGTGATTATTGAGGGTATAGTTGGTGTCACGCTCGATGTCCCTTGCAACTCACGTCATCAACAGTCATGGATGGAACGAAATACTCGATTCTGTGAGGGTGCTCCAACCATGTTAGGTCTTTGTGTCAACCAGGAGAAACTTCAAATGCTCAGGCGTCTCACGATCAGAAGTTGCCAGATGGCCCTTGGTCATTGGCCTTTGGCTGTCACGGGCTTCATCTTTGGCTTGGTTTCTCTGGGAGCAACACATTGCCTTGCAGCGCCGCCGAACGTAATTTTGATTTTTGCAGACGACTTGGGATATGGCGATCTTGAGTGTTTTGGGCATCCGCAGTTCAAGACACCAAACTTGAATCGCATGGTGAACGAAGGCGTCAAGCTGACGTCCCTGTATGTGCCGACACCCTATTGTGCTCCTTCTCGGGGAACGATCCTGACGGGACGATATCCGTTTCGGCACGGAGTTTGGAGCAACCCTGCACCCGATGCTCCGAACGGTTCGGCAAACGATATCGGACTACCAGCCAGCGAATTGACGCTGGCTGAAATTCTGCACGAAGCAGGTTATGCCACGAGCTGCATCGGGAAGTGGCATCTCGGACATTTGCCAAAGTTCATGCCACGTACGCAGGGATTCGATGAATACCTCGGCATTCTGTACTCCAACGACATGCGTCCGGTAAACTTGATCAAGAACGAGGAGATCATCGAGTACCCGGTGGTGCAGGCAACGCTGACTCAGCGATACACTGCAGCTGCGATCGATTTCATTCAGCGCAACCGGCATCGACCATTCTTTCTTTACCTGCCACATGCGATGCCACACAAGCCACTCTCTGCTTCTGAGCGATTCTACAAGAAGAGTGGAGCCGGGTTGTATGGGGATGTGATTGCCGAGCTTGATTGGGGAATCGGACAGGTCTTTGAAAAGCTCAAGGAGTTGGAACTCGATCAACAAACGATCGTCGTGTTCACGTCTGATAATGGTCCTTGGTATGGCGGAAGTACAGGCGGTCTAAGAGGAATGAAAAGCACATCCTGGGAAGGAGGATATCGCGTTCCAGGTATCGTGCGATGGCCGGGACAGATTCCGACGGGGCAAGTCATTTCTGCCCCGTGTGGGACGATCGACATGTTGCCAACGCTACTTGCTGCCGCAGGAGTTGAAGGTCCCAAGGATCGAATTATTGACGGAGTCAACCTGCTGCCTGTGTTGAAAGGCGAAATTCCAGCACAGGAAGATCGTCTGCTAATCGGGATGCGCGGCGATAAGATCTCAACGTTGCGTCAGGGACGTTACAGGTTGCACTTGCTCCCTCCTCCACCTTCGACAATCCCCGCCAATGCCGAGAACTGGATAGATCCCCGGGGACCGGATGGAGTGACGATCATCGGTCCCTTCGAACAGTACAAACCAACCGCATACCCTGGATTGACAACCGGAGATGCTCCTCACCGGATGATGCTATTCGACGTTATTGCCGATCCGGGGGAACAGCAGGATGTTTCCAAGCTACAAGCAGAAGTGATTGACTCAATGGTGTCAGCCTTCAAACAAGCTTCTGGGGAAATCGACTCGAAGTTTGTTCCGCAGCTCACCCGTTAGGCATTTTCAGTACGTCCCGTGAGCCGAACTCATCTTTACCCACATTTTTTTAACCCGGCGCGGTAGCCTCTGATTGCGACTATTAGCGTTTCGAGTCCGCGCCATATTGTCATCCATCCTGGTTCGCCGTCGGATTTTCTGCCTAAGAATCCGCCGAGGCCTGCTAATGCGTGAATAAATTCTCGGACGGTATTGATCGGTCGCGGACGTTTCAAGACCTTCCCCAAAACTTCGAGCCATTGTTTCGGCACAAGTTGCTTGGCTGGTGTTTCTGGAGCTCGGCGGCTGACATCACGAAGCTGTAGCAAGCGCACTGCCTGGATGCAGATCAGTCCAATCACAGGCTCAAGTCGATCAGCACTGGCATACTGACGCCGTTCGACTTGCAGGCCTGTTTTTGCACCCTTATGGTACTCTTCAATAATGGGGCGTTTCTCGTAATATTCGATTACTTTTTCGGCTTCCGCGAAACTCGATGCTGTTTCGCGAGTATAAAGCACCCAGCGAATTGGTTGGCAGCCTTTTGGAGCCTGAATTTCTCGCACTTCGACGACATTCGTCTCGATTTCTTTAAAGCCATTTTTCTTAACGAATTCCGTGGAACCTTCGCGTGGGCGAAGCAAGGTGACCGTGGCCGTCCGTACTTCTACCTGAGCCCAACGTGCTTTTTACTTGCGATTGGCGGCTACGTAAACCTGGTAGGCTCCAACGACGACAGTTCTATCGAGCAAGTCCTTAAGCTTGATTATTTGGCCATCTTCAAGCTTGACCTTTCGAGATAACTGTGCCGCACGGATCACCCAACTGCTCTGTTGCTGAACGCAGTGAGCAAACACATCAAAATTGTCAGCTCCTCGGTCGCAGACGTGAATGAAGCGGACCCGGTCGCCTGCAACTCCTACCCGATCGATAAGTCGGCCCCATACCTCGGATTCCGTTGCACGCTTACAACCTTTGACGACCTTTACACGATCGAGCTTGTGCGTGGAGCGCGTATACAACTCTTGAGCGCCAAGACCAATCACTTGACCATCGCAGGAATCGACGACTAAAGCTGAATGAAGAAAAAAACCACGTCTATTGCTTGCCGTTAGACGCCCCAACCCCGGGCGATTGCTCTTATAACCATAATCGATTTCGGTGGTGTCACTAATAACTAAGCATACACTCGAAGGGGACTTTCTCGTACGCGCGTAGTGCGCAGCAGTCACGGACTCAAACGTCACTTCGGGTCGTTCGAATCAGCTGTAGGCAGCTTTGCAGTCCGCCCAATCCTCCGTTTGCGACGGCGTCGATGCATTGGGTTTTTCAGCCATTTGAAGTGCATAGGTCACCAATCGTTTCGTGCGTAGGATATCACCCAGCTCGCAATCTCCAAAATTCAGTTGGCTCCATACAGCAGGCTCCAATTCATGAAATGACAACATTGCAGACCCTCCATAAACTAACACGCGCCTCCATCATGGAGATTGGCCCACCCTTGATCCCTGGTGCGTGCCTCGGCGAATCGCCTTGGGTTCCCACTATTCTTAGCTCTGTGTTTTTTCCCAGCCTTCGTTTTGACGGAGCAATGATTGCCGTACAGAGCTCAAACCGAGTGATTCCTAGTGAAACCGTCCTGAGAATTGACTTCATTCTCGGCAGCTTTTTGACTAGCTTTGGCATAGCGATCGAAGGATCGTCAATTCCAGAAGACGTGGCGTTGATCTCCGCCGACGCAGAAATTGCTCGAGAGATGATAGAGAATTCGAGGGCTCGGCGCATCACTACAGAGGCAGACGTTGACGATCAATCAATGTCGTTTGGCATCCAGTACTCGACAAAGACGGAAGTTCCCCGCCTCCCGGACTAAATTGCACGCTGAACAATGGAGTTTATACATCCCGGTTAGACTCTCGAATAGCATAATGGTCGCGAGGGCATCGCCTGTTCTACACTTCCTACAGTGGAATATCCTCCCGAGTTTAGGAGCTTGCATCAGCCATTACGGGCGGAACTCGACCATTGGACTTCCGCAGCTCTAGGGAGGAGACTGCCACCTTGGCATTATCGTGAGCGGCAGCTATCGGCCTCCTTTGCTGCAGTTTGCGCTCAGCTGAACTAGGTTGAGGAGCAGCGAGACGCACCGAAATGACAGACTGCTCATAAATCCCAGACATAGACTACGCTTGAGATCTTTGAAAGATAAGTACTTTTGTCTCTCTAGGGATAGGTCCCGGGATTTCCAGGGCCGCTTTCTTCATTTGTAACGGTTACTTCAAGTTCATCTGATCCGGACCCACCTGATTTTCCAAAATGTGTTGGAACGTCAAAATCAATTCGTAATACGTCACCTCCGCGAACTAGCCGCCATTCCCTTCCTCGCCGAAGTGACTTTGTGTAGTGTTCGTCGCCGGTAATTTTGTCCCAAGCTTTAATATCCACGGATTTTATGGTTCCAAAATTCGTACCCTCGAAATGAAGAAGGACAGTTTCGCCTGGTGTCATGAAATCAGCAAATGCTATGGGATCATCTTCAAGATCTGGGTTAGTCATCAGAAATTTCTCCTGTATGCATACTAGAATGGTGGACGAAATATGGATCAATACTTGCCGAGATGGTTTCGAAACTCACGCACAGCGTCTCTCTTTGATTTGGCTGCTTGGGAGTCAGGAAAAAGCGTTTCTATCTCTTGAATGCAATCGATAGCTTGTTCAAGTGTTTTAGTCGAATCGTCCGTTGGAAAATGGATTTGCGATCGCAACCTTGGTGATAAGTGGTTTTGGCATAAGAGTTACTCCTAAGTTCAAACGTGCAAGTGTGAAATCTTCTTACCAACTGCAAACCGTTCGTTACGGGTACGCTGCTGTGTCTTCCCCTCCCTCTTCTCCGAGATTTGTCACCGTGATCTCCACCTCGTCACCACCAACCAGTCCACCATTGTCAGTGAAATGTGTCGGGACCACAAAATCGACTACGATGTATCCTGGCTCTTGCACGAGAATCGTTGCAGGACCGGGATCGGTGAGCTGCCCCGAACTACCAATATGTCTTCGGACTTGAACTTCGATCGTAGGTGGGTCCTGGTTTGGGTTTTGAGGTGGATCATTGAAACGCCTCCCATTTATCCCCAAAATAACCCTCGAGCCCGGACGAACACTGGGTGGACCAAAAGATTTGATTTGAGGTCTTGCCATGACTTATCCTCCATCGAACACTAATTGTTAAGAGCACCAAGTTGATCACGTAACTCTGATGCAGTCTCTTTCAACTGTTCAACTGCTTGTGATTCGGGAAAGAGGCCTTGCATCTGTTCATTGAGTTCGGTTACTTCCGCAAGTGCTTCCCCTGCGTCTTCCTCCAAGCCAGCGTCTGTTTGTAGTTGTACGACTGCAAGTTGGGCTTCGCAGAGCATGCTCAGTATCTGATAGTCGGTGGGGTGCGACGTAACAAGCTCCTGCAAGTGATCGATCGTTTGCGAAACGCTTGCGATTGACTCGTCATTATCCTGCTCTTGCTTCCCAATTATGGCCAGAGCGATCCGAGCTTTCAGGCGGAAATACTCGTAGGTCCAAAAGGTTGGGTGGGCATGGCTCAGTTCCTGCCATATCTGCAGCGCTTCGGATACTGCCTGGCTTGCTTCATCAGTCAACTCGTCGGCTTTCAAAACACTCGATTTTGTCAACAGGGCCCGGGCAAGCAAGTGGCGAAAACCTCGAAGGCTGTCGTCTTCCGCAATCGATCGACATAAATCGACGGCCGTATCAATGGATTCGGCGGCCACTCGCGTTTCACCAGAGTCCAAGCGGCAGACAGCCTGCCAGATCAGAGAAAAGATCAAGACGACTCGGTCAGTATCCTTGGCTTGAGGACTATCGACGATCGGAGCGATCAATTCTTGTGCCTCCATGGCAGAAGCAAGGGCGGCTTCTAATCGGCCTTCTTCGATTTCAATTCCTGCGGAATCCACTTGATTCGTTGCATGTAGTCTCTTTGAATTGGGTGCCTCCGGATACTGGTCTCGCATTCCGCTGCTGAACTCCAACGCTCGAGCCATGTGCTGCCTGGCTTGAACGGTTTTACCTGCCCGCGCAAACGTCAAAGCGTAATCTCGCAGAGTCTCAGAGATAATTCCTCGGACTAAGGGGTTGTTGGGCTCTTCAATCAGTAAATTATCCAGCATCGAAGTGGATTTTTCATAGGATAGAAAAGCTTCCTCCAATTCATTCCGATTACGATTGAGGTTGGCAGTATAACGATATAGTTGCGACACCCAGACCCGCGTATCGATACTGTTCGTGATAGGCTCTTGGGGCCAATTCTGCTGCACATCCTGGTAGATCTCTAGGGACTTTCTTGTTAACCAATCCCGAACGGCATCCATGCCTGGCTGCTGCGACAGGTCCCTTTCGGCTTTGCTGATCATGGCAGCTGTTAGTGTGCGGAAACTGCCAAAGCTGCGACTGAGTTTTTCTTGTGAGTGAACGAGCGCTTCGTTGATCTGGGTCAGTTCGCTGTTCTGCTCTTCGATTTTTGCGTTCTTCGCGGCGATTTGTCGATTTTTTTGCCATGTAATCGTGTTAACAGCCACCAGACCTGAGAGAGCGACCACAATTCCAACGGCTATAGACGCGGTGGCGGTCCGGTTCTTGCGGAGCGTTCGAGCAACGCGACTCAAGGTCGGTTCTCGGTATACGTGTACGACTTCATCAGCCAGCCAGCGCTCAACGTCACGCGCCATCGCATCGGCACTTTTGTAGCGATCAGCTTGTTCAAGCTGCATTGCCTTGAGGCAGATGGCTTCAAGCGGCTTTGGGATGTTGCGGTTCAAATCGCGCGGCGCGGGGAACTCGCCGTTGCGGACTCTGCGAAGCACCTCTTGTGTGGAATCCGCAGAAACCGGTGCACGTCCTGTCAAGAGGCAATACAAACTAGCTCCCAAGCTGTAGATATCCGTGGCGGGTCCGAGTTCGTCAATCCGGCCTTTAGCTTGTTCGGGACTCATAAACTCCGGTGTGCCGAGAGTGGATCCGGCGACTGTGGGCGCCGCGGTACTGCCGGATCGAGGCACAATGGGCTGCTCCGATACTTCGGCTTGTGTTTCCGCCGTTCCGGTGGCCTTGGCCAGTCCCCAGTCTACGACCAGCGTTTCACCGTACTTGCCCAACATGATGTTACCTGGTTTCAAGTCGCGATGCAGCACCTGGCGACTATGGGCGTAGCTGATGGCATCGCACACATCGATGAACCGACGCAGCAAACCGCGGAGCTGCAAGTTACGCTCGGTGGGCGACATGGATTGCTTGGCTTCGTGATAGCTGCTGATGGCCTCCTTCAGACTATCGCCCTTGATGAATCGCATGCAGTAAAACGGATTGCCGTTACCGTGCGAACCTAGACCATAGACCGGAACAATTCCGGGGTGCTCTAGACGCCCCGTAATCTCAGCTTCAATACGCAATCGCTCACGAAATCCCTGGTTGTGCGCGTGCTCTTTGCGTACCTCCTTTAAGGCGACCCGGCGATTCAGCTCTTGGTCCATGGCAATTGAGACAGCGCCCAAGCCGCCTTGACGGTACGGCTGTAGCACCCGAAATCGGCTGCGGTTATCGGTTTTTGGGGGATCACGCCATGCAATGGTGGCTGCAGTTGGACTGGTCGCTGTCAATATTGACAGCGATTTCTCCAGATCTATATCGTCAATGGGCTCCAGATCTTTTTTCAGCTGTTCCACCGAGCTAAGCGAAGCTAAGCTTTTCGCAGCGTCACCGGCATGGTACTCCAGGTGCTTGTCTACCAGCGCTGTGAGCAGCCCTTGTGTTTGTTCACCCATGTCTCCCTGGGAGACCAAGATGTTTTCGATGGGCGTCGTCTTGCTCAAGACCCATTGATTCATGGCTTGGATAAGTGCATCGCGGCCTATGAAGTTCATCTGCAAGGCGACAATTCCATACAGCAAATTGCGATCGGCCGCACCCGCTGCGATCTCCTGAGCTTCCTGGTTTGCGTCCGCCGCCGCTTGCCGAACTGCTTCTCCCCATCCACCAGCCGGCCCGCCGACAATCCGACCTTCCTGGTTCACTTCCGCGTCGGCGGACAACAATCGGTCGACGAGTTCGCGTAGCTGTGCATCATCGCCACACGCTTTTGCAAGGAACTCGGGGTGCTGCTCTTCTGGAATCTCGCAAGCCTTCAGAAAGATCTGATCGGCCTGCTGTTGCATTTCTTGCTCATCCATAGGCGTTTACCCACATACTTCGTCAAACCTAGGCTTCTTTCAAGTCCGCGTATAGCTTCGCTCGCGCTAATCTCCAATCGCGTTCAATCGACGATTCTGAGACGCCTAGCGTCTTGGCCGTCTCACCGATCGTAAGCCCCACAAAAAAGCGGTGCATTACCACTTCGTACAAACGAGGATTGTTGCTGCACCAAGCTCGCGGTTACCATTATAGCGTTCCGCATTCTCTAGCCGACAGATGGCCATTCCGAAGTCGTTCTGGGCAATCGGCAATCGTTCGAGACATTCTCTCAGACGAACAAATCGCCCGGTCGCCTCCTGCCGGGCCTGCCGGTCGATCAGTCCGCTATCAGCCTGTTTCAACGCCTGATGAGCCTGTTGCCAAACCAATTCATAGGTTGGAACAGCTTGAGTAACATGACGGCTTCGAGTACGCGGCATGGCTTCATTTCCTTTCGTTATTAGAGCCGAAAGTACAAACGAAGTTGCCTGGTGATTTCCGTCACAAGAACCTCTTTCTTTCGCCAATCGATACGACGTCGGATTGGTATAAACACGAAAAAGCCTGATTGCCTCAACAGAGGGCCTATCTTCTGAAGCGGTTGGGGTGACACACGTCGCTTGAATCAGCGAGTTGGATGCTTCGATGCGGCTCGTCTTGCCCAATAAGACGATGCGATCCTTCGATTATCTGCAGAACACTCCTAGCCGTGGTGTCATATTGAGTTCGAGGGCTTGGCAATAAAGGGCAGCTATCTTGCGCGCAATGGTGCTATTGACCGCGGGTAGAAACAGCATCAAAGGCAGAAGGGCTTGCACGCGTTGGACTGTTCAGTGACCGTCCAGCCGCTGTAGCATAGTGCAACGTGCCATCGCTATCGATCGCTTCCGACCAGCTTACCCTTATGGCATTCGCGACGCCATTAGGTTTTCAACCGGAGCGTGTCACTGGTCCGTAGTTTGCCCTTGCTGTAAACGCTTCTGTTCTGCCGGAGTGCCCCGACTGCGCTAAGGGCTCTACTGCGACTTGTTTCGCCAACCACAGCTACCTCGCCAGGTAGTTCCCGTCAAAAACGCATTCTGAAAGATCGAGAATAGCTGCCGTTCGTACTTAATGACGAATCCGACATGACGCATCAATTTGAGTTACTGCGAAGAGAGACACCTCTGCAGGTTGCACTCTGACCGAACTTACCGAAGTTGGACAAACCTCTGCAGAGGGGCTCTCGATCCACCCCGCCAGCGGACGATACAACCTAAGCATCCAAGAAACTTGGCCATCGCGCTTAGGTATATCACTCGACCTAATTTGCCTTGCGATCGACTTCGCACAAGTCGCTGCCTCCTCCGCCAGTTTTTTTTCCAAGGAATCTGAGTGAGTTGCTCCATGTCCGAAATTGAGCATTGACATCTAAGTCACAGTGACTTAGAATCACAACACTGGCTAAGTCAACTCGACTGAGGCTTTTGGCTTCTGTAGTTATTCCCGTTCCGCTGAGGATGCTTTGGGGAAGAAGAAACGAATCGAAGTTAGCGAATACGAATTGTCAGTTCTCGGTTGCTTGTGGCATCGAGGCGAGGCAACGATCCGCGAAATTGCGGACGACGTGTATGGTCACCCTGCGGATGCCGTACAGTATGCAACGGCGCAGAAACTGCTTGAGCGTTTAGAAGCCAAAAAGTGTGTCCGACGGGATCGTCGGTCGCATAAACACCTCTTCAAAGCGCTGGTAGCTCGCGAAGAATTGATCGACAACAGTCTTGATTCGTTGGCGTCTAAGTTGTGTGCTGGTTCACTAAATACTCTGTTTTTGCGTCTTGCCGGAAAAGTCAAACTCACTGGCGAAGAGCGTGATGAGATTCGACGTATGATCGACGATGCAGATTAGATAGCATTCGCCATTGAACCAGGCTGGGAGCAAGTTATGTTTCACGAGTCGTTTTGTGCGATTCTCATCAATAGTCTGATCGGCTCCTCCATCCTCGCGGCGATTGTGTTGCTTGCGTGTAAATTCATCCAACATCCGACTATGAGATACTGGTTGTGGACCCTCGTTCTCCTTAAGCTCTTTATACCGCCAGCCATTGCCTTTCCGATTCGGCTCGCATACTCGCAGCGTGCGTCGTCAGATGAGGGCATAAGTCCTTCTGCGGTCGATGTTCCCCTTGCACGGAATATCGACGTAACCAAAATAGAAGCGGCGAATACCCGACCGTTCCACAGCGAGCCGAAACTCGAATCCGCTGTGTCGAAAACGGCGTCTGATTTGCCGACTGTAGTAGCTGCCAATCCAAAGCGAACAGCTTGGGCTCAACTGGATCTCCAGACTTTCTGGTCAAGCCTTCCTTACCTATGGTTATGCACTTCAGTCGTTTGGTGCGCAACGTTCCTGATGAGCACCATCCATTTTCTGAAGTGGCTATCAAGAACCGCTAGGAGCTCAAATCGGCTCTCTAGTCTCGCCGTGGATATAGGTTCACGATTGGGACTGCGATCTGTACCACCCGTCTATGAGACGGACGAGTTCATTTCGCCGATGCTATGGTGGACGACAGTGCGTCCTCGGATCTATGTGCCAACATCGCTTTGCAAAGACTCGGCGTATTGCGGACTGGATACAGTCATTGCGCACGAGCTTGCGCACTTCGCCCGAAAAGACCATCTCTGGCGATGGCTGCATTTGCTGGGCGTACTGATCTTTTGGTGGAATCCGGTCGTATGGTTCGCCATTCGACGGATCCATGATGCCGAGGAACGCTGTTGCGATCAGCTCGTCGGCAAGACGCTACCCAACTGCTCCAAACGATACGCACAATCTGTTTTGCAGACCGTTGAATACTTGAGCGAGAAGCGAATGAGTTTCTCGTTGGGTGCTAATTTTTCACCGGCTCGAGAACTTCGAGAGAGAATCGCCAATATCATCGATCAGCGTTGGTTCCCAGTGACTACGAAAGTTCGACTTGCACTGACCGGAACGATCCTGGTTGCCTTAGTAGTATCGCCGTCACCATTTGTGACGCGTGAGCAGATCACTTTCGCCCACCCGACAGAAACTGCAGTGGTGTTCCGTGACGATCTGCCCAAGAATGCGGTTTTCAGAATTGGCTCAAGTGTGTTTCGCACGGGCGATTTCACGACCGATTTGGCAATTTCGCCAAATGGCGATTTCGCAGCCAGTATGGGACAGTACTTGCAGATTTGGGATACTGTCAGTGGAAATCTATTATGGTCCGAGTACCTGTACGATCACGGAATTCGGGGGGCGAGCAATAATTTTGGAGGGAACGCCGTTGCATTCTCTCCAGACGCCAAGAGCATTCTAACAACTGGAAAGGAGAATGAGTTTGTTGAATGGGATGTTGCGACGGGGAGCAAATCGGTTGTCCATCTTCATGAGGGATTCACTCACGAAGTCCCGGTCCAATTTGAAGAAACGCCGCAAGCAAATACGAAAGGATTACCCACCAAGACGCCCAAGTCAATTGATGTGTCAGCTGATGGCGAGTTGATCGCACTCAGCTCCTCATTAGGCGTACTCATATGCACACGGAACGGTGAAATCGTCAAGTCATTTGCAAATCGCCCAAGCTCCATTATTCATGGCAACGGACCTGAGTTTGCCAACAGACTGACTTATCTTGGGCACTATTGCGATGCCAGATTTTCGCCAGATGGCAGTTTACTCTCGATCATCAAGAGCGAGTCACCAACAACGATTCAGCTGATCGACACCATCGATTTTTCGGTCGCTACTACGATCTCATTGAATGCCTGGACCGTGCGCCAGACATTTTCTCCAGATGGAAGTAGCATAGCCACAACGGACTCGGCGGGAACTATCCGGTCATTCAACACCAAGACGGGACGCGAGCAGTGGTCATATGAGATCGAACTTAAAAACCTTTTCCAGAACTATGCTGCAGGTGTCTCCTATTCTCCAAACGGTCAATTTCTCACAGCGGGTGCAACAGACAAAGCGATCTATGTACTGGCATCCAAGGACGGGCAATTGGCATCACGCATCGAACCGCACGAGGGGGCGAGGTTTGCATTGGCGTATTCTCCCGACTCTCAAATCTTATATTCTGCGGGAGCCGTGATTCATCGTTGGGCGGTACCGCAGGGCGATCCTATAGATCTGCCCAACGAGTACCATGCAACCGGGGTTGCGGCAGCTTCGCCGACAACTACCCTAATCGCTTTCGGTGATGCTAGGAATTTTACGCGAATCGTTGATTCCAACACAACATCCGAAATCGGATCGATAGACGCAAATGCTGAGACACTGAAGTTCTCAGTCGATGGCAAGTTGCTCGCTGCCGGAGGTCAAAAGGGTGACCAAATCTGGGTTGGCGTTTGGAATGCAAGCACGCTCGAGCAAATTCATTATTGGAATTGGCCGCGGGGGCCCGATCTCCATGCCACGATAGAAGAAGTTTCGTTCAACGTAAACAACTCGCGTCTGGCAGCTGCTAGCTTTCGACAAAACAAAGTATTCCTATGGGATTTGGATTCGGGCGAGCAATTAGCTGAATGTATCCACCAGAATGCTTATGGTGTATCTTTCAGCCCGACGTCACCGATCCTGGTAAGTGGCGGTTGGGACGAGCACGTGAGGTTTTGGGATAGTGGCAACGGACAGGAATTACATGCAATCCATGTCAACAATGAAGGAAATACAAAGGGGAGGGAAAGCATCTACCACGTCAGTTGTTCCCCAGATGGTCAGTTCGTCGCTGCTGGGCACGGGCTCAATATCAGCTTGTTCGATATGCAAACCTATGAACTCCGCAATAGCTTTCGCTACCATCCCACCGGTGGCTGGGGAACTGGCGACATGAACTTCTCGCCAGACGGATTGTGGCTAAGCTCAACCGACATGAGCTCCGTACTTAAGATTTGGGATCCATTCACGGGACAACGTGTTCTAGAAGTCGGTACTCATTATTCTGACACCGCCGAATTCAATCTCAATGGGAGACGTTTCTTGAGTGGAGGAAGCAATGGTTTCTGCTACCTTTGGAATATTCTTCCGGAACACCAACAGGATGGAAATGATTTGAAAGCGTTATGGAGCGACTTGGTAGGCAATGATTCTGCCCTCGCTTATTCTGCGTACTGGCAACTTGCCGACTTGGGTGACGAAGCTGTTGCATTAATTGACGACAAACTCAGCCGCGTTTCCACTGTGTTCGATATCTTCAAGCTCACGCGAGGAATGAATGAACAACAGGCAACAAGACGGGCGCAATTGGCAGAACGCGTTTTGGCCACAAGCGACGATGGCCTCAAGGTTGAGGGTGTCCGCCGCGCATTGCGACTTCTATCGCGAATCGGAACTCCAAATGCACGTGGCGCACTTGAGCGACTTGCCAGTCCACAGTCGCCTGAAATGCTCCGAGCTGAAGCAACTAGGGCACAAGTCCTTCTTACCGATCTATCAGAATTCACCCAAGTACCTTAAAAGCTTCTACGAATTGCCCAAATCAGAGTTCAACCTACTAACTTGTATAGCGCACGACCGTATGTACCAATGTAAATCGTAAACCTGCTTCAGTGAAACACCTAAGTAGATTTAGGTGGTAGCCAATCTGCTAGCGGCTGGACAATCACGTGCGTCTTTCCACTGACTTGAATTAGCCTCGGTGGCGGCACCGAGGCATGCTCGACGCCGCCAGTCCGAGATTGCCGCTACGCTTGCTTGAATTTCCGCCTGCAACACGGGCATTCACCATCGTAGCCGTGGACAAGTCCGTTGAAAGCCGTTGGATGCGGCAAAGTCATGATCGCTTTGAATGCGAGTGGGTCACGATGAGCGTAGTGCCGATATGTAACTCCGCCGACCGAATGCCCGAGGATTTCGATCGAAGACTCAGGCATTTGCTCGTCGTAGTAGGTGGCGCACGTCTTTCTCAAGTCTTTGATCAGCCAAGGCTTCTCTTCTCCAGTCTCAACATCTTGTTTAGGATTGACCCCAGCGATTTTGCATAGCTGCTGAAACTGCTGGTTCGGTCTGGAACCTCCAGCGTCAAAATCTGGTGAGTCGGACTGAATCGAATTATGTCGCATATGCTTCATGTGGGCGTGAACGATTCGATTCATCGGTCGATAGAACTTCTTGCCTGTCTTCACGCGACGGTAGTAGAGCTAGCCATACCTTGATTCTTTGCCTTGGCCGTTGGGAGGCTCAGGTGTCCAGGTTGCGTGCCGCCAAAGTATCGGCTCATGAAAGCTTGCGCACTTGAACACAGTTCCAGTATCAACGCCGTAGATAAAAAAAAGAAGACGACTAGAGCCGCACGCCAGTGCTGACCGAACGTGAATGGCTGCTTCCATCCGCGAGGGCGTTCGAGTTGGTAAGTTGCGAAGTAGAGTGCGTTGAGATCGGGTTTAGTTAGGTAGTGTCGACCAGCAACGTCGCGTTGCTGTTTAGGCTTCGGAAACCGCGGAAGCTTGTCGATGTAGTCCTGTTCCCAAGCCCATGACACGATTGCACGGAGATTTTCCCTCGCCTTGTTCGCCGTTTTCCCAGGATTGGAGCCACCGTCGTCCACGGCTCGTTCATAAACCCAATCAATAAACTCGCGAACGTGTGATCTCTCGATTCCCTCGACCTCAACTCCATTTCCCCAGGACAGCCACTTCGTCAGAGTCGATTTGTATTCCTTGCAAGTTCCTCCGGATAGCTTCTTGGCTTTGAGGTAGCGGATAAAGACGGTTTCAAGGTTGATTGTCATGGTGACAGCTCCCAGGCCGTCGACCAGTGCTTCGATGCTCGGCTCCGCCTGCCGAAGGCCAAAACTGGCTTCCTTCCAGGACCTCATGTCAATGAAATGGAAATGTTCGCAGCATTGTCTGCACGATTCCTTCCAATCTAGTCCGAAAAATTCCTGGAGTGCGCAAGTTTAATGCCTGGGCTAACTTCCGAGACCGATGCAACCTCAGCGAGTTCTGCCTACTCCCAAGTCGCTTCGGTGCCTGAGAGATTCAATACGAATTACGAAAAACGATAAGGCCACCTCAGACGCGGTCGTGTTTAGCGACGAATTGCAACGGCTTCGGTCGATGCAAGAAACTCCTGTTTGGCACAAGCTGCCGGCCTGGATTTCTTGATGGGCAATTTTCCAGCGCACAGGCGATCATTTTCAATGCCGGTTTCCACGAGTTGACTTAGAAGCCGGGTGTAACATTGTATTGCCATTCTAAACATCAGAACTCAATAATTCCTGCACAAGCGCGGTTCGCACGATGAAAGTACTGTCTAATAGAAAGCTGTTGCCTTCTTCCTCCGCATCCCACCATAGCTCGAATCCGCGGTGGCGCAGAATTCTTCCGCTGTGGAAAAACTGAATTAGCCTCAGCCCTGGTACGGACAAAGCTGAATTCAGTATGAGGATAGCTGCGGCGTTAAGTTCATTCTGAACGAATACTGCCCTGCCATCATCGCGCATAGTGAGCCATCGATTCACAAATTCGTCATTTTGTATGGCCTGAAGCTTGACCGCAGCTAGTCCGGCACTCCTTTCCACAAACGTTGCATCCTGTTTGAAAAGTGAAGTATCTTCAAAAAGCGAAACGAATCCCTCCCAACTAATGTGTCTGAGGTATCGATCCTGGAAATTTACTAGAGTATACGAAACGCCCATGCTAGATTCTCCACAGTTGGTACCCACAGACTAAAACGTTTTGTTCTTAACCTTAGAACATCGGGACACCGCTGCAGAATGCGGCGTGCCGCCTATACATCGGTTGGACAAACCGCTGTCTCGGAGGCTCAGTCGAAGCTGCGAGCGGTGACGTACACCTCTGCAAGTGGCGCAATCAATTTGACAACAGTCCAGAAACGCCGAAGGCAAGTTTGCCCGACTGCAGTTAGTGCGTAATGAGGGCGTGACCGGAGTAGTAATGAGTAAGTTTTGGGGATCATCATGGCGTCGCGTCAAATTTGCCTTCAGCTCATGTGCGATCTTTTTTTTAAAAACCGAAGCTGGGCTCGTGGAGGCGATATCGTTGAGCTCTTAATCGTTGAGCTCTCAATTCAAGAACGGATCAAAGCAGATCGCCAGGCTGTTGTTTAATGAGTAAGATACTCCTCATGTGGCGCTCGCCTTTCATCGTCACCAAACACCAAGGGAGATTTTCGATGCTATTCCGGTCCAAGATGATTGCTCTGGCTGTCCCTGGTTTGCTACTTGGATACGCCTTCGATTTGGCTGCGGAAGAATGGCCCCAGTTTCTAGGACCTCAACGAAATGGTACCTCAACTGAAACAACATTAATCGACCAATTCCCGAGCACAGGCCCCAAGGTTGTTTGGCGAGCTCCGGCAGGTGCGGGTATGTCGGCAGTGGCCGTCGCTGATGGTGTGGCTTACACAGCTTGGAACCGAGGCGACAATCAAGTGCTGGTGGCACTGGATGTAAAGAACGGCAACAAGTTGTGGGAGACAACCATTGGGAGCGCCTACAAGAATCAGATGGGGGACGGGCCGCGGGCGACTCCTATAGTTGCTGATGGATTCGTCTATGCCTATACCGGCGATGGCGTTCTTAACGCAGTGAATGTTAAGAATGGCAAAGCGATTTGGAGCGTTAACTTGTTGGGAAAATGCAGCGTCGAGCCCTCAGATTATGGCATGTCTTCTTCGCCGTTGGTCGCTGCAGGACAAGTGATTGTGCACGTTGGAGGTGACGACACCGCGGTTGTCAGTGTTGATGTGAAGTCTGGGGAAGTTCTTTGGCATGCTGGCAGCGGTCCAGCTGGATATTCGTCGCCGAGTCTCAGCACTATCGATGGTGTTGAACAAGTTATCAGTATTACGGGAACCGAGCTATTGGGAATCGATTTGAAGAGTGGCGTGAAGTTGTGGAGTTATCCGTTTGAGACTGACTATGCGTGCAACACGGCGAATCCAGTCATCCATGGTAACAGCGTCTTCATTTCATCAGGTGAAAATCACGGCTGTGTGATGCTGGATGTTGAAAAAGCAGACACTGGTTGGCAAGTTAATGTGCGTTGGGAGTCGACATTTACGAAGAGCGTAATGCGAAATGAATGGCAAACGTCGATTGTCGTAGACGGATATCTCTATGGATTTGACAATGTTGGCGCTGCGGGGCCAACGACTCACTTGAGTTGCATTGAAGCAGCGACTGGTAGGGTCATATGGAGAGAAGCTCGGTTTGGTAAAGGGAATTTGGTATTGGCTGACGGGAAGTTTTGGATAACAACCATGGACGGTGCATTGGTCTTAGTGAATCCGGATCCTTCGGGTTTCAAGGAGCTAAGTCGTTCGCAGTTTTTTGAAGGAACTCGTCAGACGCTGTCCATTACCAATGGATACGGATACATCCGTTCAACCTCAGAAGTCATCTGCATTGATTTGAAGCGCTAGCGCAGAAAAAAATCCAAAATTCGCTAACAGTAAACTGTTCGATTCACGCAATCGCCGTTTCAACGGCTCGGAGTCGATAGGTGGCGTTGTCGTCATGCGATTTGGCGAGAACAAAATCACGACATTGCGCGTTATGTATTGCCTCTGACAGCGAATTTCAAGTGCGTTGGAAATCGACATCTCGGTTTCGAGTACGGTCTATGTCGCCAGAGTCAAAGACCCCCAGTACGCGGCACACGGGGGAAATTGAGCCTTTTAGGTTTAAGAGGGCCGTAGACTCTCACTGTATTAGTTAGAGTGCGCAGGCCAGCGACGAACAGCGGTGTTATTTTTCCTCCAAATCCTAATTCTGCGTGTCTGCCTTAGACCGGAAGTAATGATGACGCTAGATATATACGACCTCTTGCCCTTTGCAAAACGGCACGCATCGCACGCACACGTGCGGGCAAAGTCGCTCAGCGTCGGAGATCGACGTTTCGAAGTTTCTTGGTTTCCTTGGATTCCCGATAGTAGCGTCGAGATAATTTTTTTCGATTTGTGGTTGGCGCGCGGTTTGCTAAATTCTGCGATCGCCAAGCAGGTTCTTCGCGTCGAGTCCAGAGGCGATTCGACTGGCAGAACAACACTAGATAGTTGGAGACCTCACCATGAGCCGTAGGAAATTCCTCAAGACCAGCATTGCGTTTAGTGCCGCAGTCCTCGCTCCTTGGAGCGGAAATGTTCGTTCCGTGTACGCTGCCGCCAAGTCGCCGAAATTGAAGAAGTTCGTGGATCCGCTCCCGATTCCACCAGTGGCCACACCTGATATGGCGACCTACCCGGGATCCGACTATTACACCCTATCGATGGCACAGGGCACGCACCAGTTTCACAGGCAGTTGCCCCCTACGCCTGCATGGGGTTACGGCGGAGCCGGCTATCTTGGCCCTACGATCGAAGCCCAAAGTGGCGTATCCGTGTTTGTGCGGTACGTCAACAATCTTCCCGTCCTCCATCCACTGGAGACCTCCATCGATTGGACGGTCCCGGATCCGTTGGCGTATGGCGTATTGCCGCCGACACGCGCGGTTCCTCACCTGCACGGCGGGTTCACGCCGCCAGGATTTGACGGACATCCTGATGCTTGGTTCACATCGTTCGCCACTGATGCTGCATACGGCAGCCATTATGACACGCTCGGGGGCGCTGCGATGAACGAGTGTATCTACTGGTATCCCAACGCTCAGTCTGCAACCACGCTGTGGTATCACGATCACGCCTTCGGTATCACCCGCCTGAATGTCTACGCAGGATTGGCCGGCTTTTACCTCGTGCGGGACTTCCTCGACACCGGGCTGGCGACCAACCCGCTTGGACTTCCCGCTGGTCCCTATGAGATCACGCTAGTGATTCAGGACAAGCAGTTCAACACCAACGGGACGCTGTTTTACCCAACGGTCGGTATTTCAGCCGTTCATCCCGTGTGGGTGCCGGAGTTCTTCGGAGACACTCCCGTCGTAAATGGCAAGGCCTATCCGTTCGTCAACGTGCTGCCCAGAAGGTATCGGTTTCGCATCCTCAACGGTTCGCAGGCCCGGTTCTATAATATGTGGCTGGCCGGGCCGGGCAAAGGCAACTTGCCGCTCTGGCAGATCGGCGCGGACCAGGGTTTCCTTCCGGCAGCCGTGCCGCTCCAGACTCTGCTGATCGCCCCCGGCGAGCGGGCTGATGTGATCGTGGATTTCACCGGCATCAAGCCGGGAACTAGCTTCGTTCTCAGCAACAACGCCAATACGCCGTTCCCTGGCGGTGGCAAGCCGGCTGGTACGAACATTCCCGATATCATGAAGTTCAACGTAATTGCACCTCCCGCTGGAACTCCAGCGGACACCACGACGCTGCCCGCAAACCTGGTGCTGCCCCCGGTTGCTCCAATCTTCCCAGACGCAGGAGCGCCAACGAGGCAGATCATTCTCGGGGAGACGCTTGACCCTGCGACGCTTGTGCCAATTCACATGCGGCTGAACGAAAGGTGGTTCGATGAACTTCCTGACGAGACTCCAAAAGCAGGCGCAGCGGAGATGTGGCAGTTCGTCAATCTGACGGTGGACGCACACCCGATGCACATGCATCTCGTCGCGTTCCAGGTCGTGAGTCGTCAGGCATTCGATGTCGTGGCCTTCCAAACCGCCTACATGGCATGGGTCGCAGGCGGTCGCGTGGGAGCACAACCCGATGTGAACTTCTATCTCCTTGGCGCAGTGATTCCGGCTTTACCCGAAGAGTTGGGAGCGAAGGATACGGTCAAGGCTTTCCCCGGCGAGGTAACGCGGATCGTGGCCCGGTTTGACCTGCCACCAGGCGTTACTGGCCCGGCGGAGTACGTCTACCACTGTCATATCTTGGAGCACGAGGAAAACGAGATGATGCGACCGTTTGTTGTGGTTCCACCACCACCGCCGGTCTAGCGAAGAGACTATAGTCCAAATCTGCCGGCTTCAGCCAGCGCCAGAACTGGCGAAGCCGTAACCAGCCGCCATCTGTACCCTTTAAACTCGACCCATCCCGTTTTCTTGCTGGGCCGCTGCAGGGGCATTACGGTTTATAATCGCAGGGGGGGATACCACCGCCCCGCAGCTTGTGTCAGCAGGGACCGAATCAAGTTACACTGGGCCCCATACTTGCTCGGACGTTTCACAAATCCAACTCACAGCTCGTTCCAACTTGCCCATTTAACTCCGGAGCAGCTGAAGCGAGCTACCCCAGACGGGGGCTTTTTCGTTTACTCAAAAAACGTGTCAGATCGCTGTAAGTGCTTCTGCTGCAGCGAAGGTTGCATCCATGCTGCTAACCCCGTCAGCAAAAAGTTTGACTCGTGTCTTGTCACCCCGACTGAGGCTGAAAGCCAACCTGGAAATTATCCAGGGTTTGCGACGTTCATGGCCGCTCGATTTTCTCTCCCCCTACTCGGTCTACTGCTCTACTTTCTACTCACTTCTTCGGGGTAGCAAAGTGTCGTTTCATTTGAGCAGCTGCTGGTCTACCAAAAAGCCCTCGACTTCGCCAATGCAGTCTGCACTGCTACTGAGCAGTTCACCCGCGGCTACGGCTTTCTCGTCGATCAGCTCAACCGCGCCGCAATCTCCATCTCGGCCAATATTGCCGAAGGCAATGGACGCTTCACGAAAGCCGACCGTAAGAACTTCTTCATATTGCCCGCGGCTCGGTCCAAGAATGCGTCCCACTTCTCGAACTGGCTCGCCGCCGATCTTTGATCATCGATGCACGGCATCGTCCGCTCCCAAAATTTGGCGTTCTAACTGTAAGGCTTCTTCCAACGGATTCCGCCGAACTTCCCCCCGACGGAAAGTCCTCGGCGTTCGCTATTTGCCTGTTACTTGACCGCGTAGCTTTTGCCAGTCGCCTGTGGGAATGGCGTACGACATGCGGTTCTTGTCAAGTGCGATTCCAGTTTGCAGTATCGCGTCCTGGATAAGTGTATTGGTGTGGGCATCAGTGGGGCGGAGCAACGTAAACTCAGCATTAGTTCCGTCTTGATCGATGGCTATCCATGATTGAAGGCCGGCAGTGAATGCGACTGAACGGATAGTCCCAGGAAGGTAGCCCGATGGTCCGAGAGGCACGAATTGATGGGCGTCAAAGACTTGTGAGGTTCCATCTTTATTGCCAACCACAAACAAGTTACCATCCGAGCTGAACGCCAGCGTGCTTGGAGGACGATTGGTGCGATAAACCTTTCCGTCCAGTGGCTGCGCTGTGATTGCATCCCAGCCGCGCAGCTCGCCATTCATTGAACTGGTCAGGATGAATTGGCCAGTCGGACTCATCACTGCCGGGGATCTCTCGAAGGAGAATCGAATCAGGGGACTCAATGGAGCTGCCGTGTCGGCGTCCCACAGTCGGAATCGATTGTCAGAGACGGTCAGCATACGCTTTCGATCGGGATGAAACTGCACGTGCCGCACATAGGTATTCATGCTCATGGGCGCGCCGATGGGTTGTCCGCTAACCACATCCCATAGTCGGGCCTGTGGTTCATGGTTCCAATCCGATGCAGTCCCGGCGACCAGTTTTTGGCCTGTACTATCGAAGGCTAAACTGACGACGATATCCGCATGTTCCAGTGTAGCGCCAACCTGCTGGCCAGTGTTGACATCCCAAATTCGAACTTGCTTTGCATAATCCCCTGCGGCCAGCCACTGCCCATCCGGACTAACGGCCATCACCGCAATCTCCGCCTCATGCTCCAAGTCTCCAAATCGAACTTCAAGAGTATTTGAGTCATAAATGCGAATCACATTACTCCCGATGGCAAACCAATCTCCCTCTGGAGAGTAAACTGCGTCTCGGCAACGCGCTGGATGCTCAAATTCGCGGGGCGCTGAGCCATTGCCCGCACAATCGATCAATCGCACGTGACCCGCCAGCGTGCCCCAAACAAATCTCGGATGGGAAGGATGTATCGCGACAGCATCCCACTGCGAACTGCCGGGAATCTTTTTCTTAGCGAATTCGGACTTGACCCATCCATGGGGACGCTTATGGCTACGGCTGGCTGCGAGAACTTGGTAATTGAGGCCTTGGAAGTGAAGAATGGTGTGGTTAACGATGTGTTGCGCCTGAGATTCGTTTCCGACAACGGCGGTGCCATGCGATTGCAAGAATTTGAGGGACGTAGCCGGTTTCTGTTGCATCCCACTCGGTTTCGAAGCACTGACCAATTGCAGCGTGTGGGGGTCAATAGTTTGTAATAGGTGGTTACCTTGTCGCTGAAAGCCGACCTTCAGCAAATCTCCATCAAGGGTCAAAAAGTGCGATTTTCCGTCGGTCACGTAGCGATCGCGAGCATGCAACCACTGAGGCTTCAAATGCTGTGCATCCAAGCATTGAATGCAACCAATCGAGTCGTTCGCCGGACCTAAAGCGACGAACAGCCGTTCTCCGGATGGATCGAAACAGAGAGCTTCGACGGGCTGGTCCGAAGCGTAGCTGTGCTGCAGATATGAGCCGCTTTCCAAATCGATGGCTAGTACCAGTCCATTGGATTGATCACTCCGCAAGTCTTGATCTCCCAAGCCCGCCGCAAACCATTTGCCACTGGGGTGAACGGCCAAGGCCCAAACACCGGCCCAACCGGTTTTAGGCCAATCGGGACGAAAATCGGAGATTTCGAACGGTTTACCGAGCTGTTGACCTGTTTTCAAATCGATCTTCGCAATCTGTCCACCCAAACAACCCAGCAGCGCAAGCGACCGCCGCGGGAACACGCAAGCAGCGTGAATGCGATTATCCAGTTGGTCCTGCCAAACCAACGAGTGCAATTCGGGTAACCAGTTTGCATAGTTTTGACGCACTACACGGGCCCAAGGTTTATCTTGGGCTTGATACTCTTTGCGCCCGCTGCCAAGCCCAGGCTCTACCGTAGGAAGCACAGCCAGCGATTGCAAAAACCAGTGAAGGGATTCCGCAATGTTTCCACTCTCTGCCAATGAGGTTGCGCGATCGAAGAAGAGCCGCGAAGTCAAACGCTGTTGCCGTTCCTTGGCTTCATTGGCTAGCTTCTCACTTCCAATCGCCTTTTGTTGCTCCGCTATGGCCACGCGCTCACTGTGGACTGCCCTGCGCCACTGCCAAACGATGCCTGCAGTGCCAGCAAGCAAGCTGGCAGCGCACAAAAACAGAGCAGCAGCCACGCTCTGGTTTCGTGCGCACCATCGCCACAAACGCAGGGCGGGCCCGGCTGGACGGGACTTAATCGGGTGACCGCTCAAGAAGCAATCTAGATCTTCTGCCAAGGCTGCTGCAGTGGTAAACCGTCGCTCGGGTGACTTCTCCAAACAGCGCAGACAGATCGTTTCCAGTTCAACGGGTATACCTGGTTGCAACAGTCTTGGTCGAAGGGGTGGTTCACGGTGAACAGCAAGGAGTGTTCTAAGCCGCGATGTTTGCAAGAAGGGTGGACGGCCGGTGAGCAGAAAATAGAGAATGGCGCCCAGCGCATGGATGTCCGTGCTGGGGCTTACATCGGAGCTGTGCCCACGAACTTGCTCCGGTGCCATGTATTGTGGAGTGCCTACCAACTCTCCAGTCTGCGTCAGCTCCAGGTCCGTGGACAGATCTTTAGCGAGCCCAAAATCGGCAATCTTTAGCAATGGCTCCTGTTTGTGCGCTGTCGGAGACCTAGTCTCTGTTGTTTCACTAACTGTTGCGATCGATTCCTTCCCATGCGATTGCAATGTTCGATCTCGCTCAACATTGCAACTCGAATCCGCACCGAGGCTCACCAACACGTTGCCGGGCTTCAAATCACGATGAATAAAGCCCTGCTCGTGCATCGCTTGAACTGCTCTGGCAAGGCTCGCTACCCATCGGGCCGCGGATCTAGCAGGTTGAGGTTGGCCGCCAACGTACTCTGCAAGATTGGGGCCATCCACAAACTCCAAGACCATGTAGGGCGCATCATTGTGTTCCCCCGCTTCGAATACGCGAACGACATTTTCTATCTGCAGGCGAGCCAACGACTCCGCTTCGCGTAGAAACCTGGTCCGTTGTTCATTTGCCACATGCCCAGTAACGTGCAGCATCTTTAACGCAACCGTGCGATTGAGACGGTCGTCATGAGCCAGATAGACCACACCCATACCACCGCGACCAAGCTCGCGCAGAATCCGAAAATGACTGATCTGCTTCGGTGGACTGCGTTGGCTTCTTGTCGGCTCCCGGGTTCCAATGGTCTCGTCCGACGCCTGCCCACCGTGTAAGTCACTCAAAAGTTGGGCAACGTCGGGAAAACAAGCGATGAGTTCATCTCGTAGTCGGACTTGATCGGCCGGGCAGCACGCGTCTAGGGCAATATCAATCAGCTCACGCAGCAACTGCGTTCTCAGTCGAGGTTCTACGCGTTGGCAGAAACCTTGAATAGTCGAGGTCGAGAAAATGCGCGCAGTCTCGAACTCATCGCATAGAGAATCGACCAACTGCAAGTCGGAATCGTTTAGATCCTCAAACAATGCCATTTCATCTCTCAAATCCAGTGCAACGCCAAGACCTAATCAGGCTTCGTCTTGATGGTTTTCCAACGTCTCTTGTGCACGCCACTTACGCCGAATGACCTCGATTTTCCGCTGGATGGTTCTAAGTGATCTACCAAGCTGGTCGGCGATCTCGCCATCTCCATATCCCTCGATCTTCAGCCAGCATATCTTCTCCAACATCGGATCCTTCAAACACCTGAGGATTTCCTCGCACGTCTCCAGAAGGTGCACGGACAGATCTGCGACCGCCGGGGCATCCGCCGCCGCTGCGATGGGTGATCCGTTCGCGGCTTTGCGGCGAGCCTGAGCGACGTAACGGTTGCGATGAGCCACCTTGCGCGATGCGAATACGATCAACATTCTTAACAGTGATCCGCGGCGAAGTTTGTCGTCAATCTTGCCAGCTGCGACAGCAGAACAGAAACTGCGAAACGCGCTTTGGCAAGCGTCCTCCTCGTCGTAAACCGGTCGAGTCTCGTTGTGAAGACGGCGACGAGCTGCCCGGCACATATCGTCTGCGAAGTATGCCCAGATGCGGGCAATTGCGGACTCATCGCCTTGCTGCATCCGTTGGAACCACAACGTGACTTGTTGATCGGATAGCGAATTCATTTTGTCGAGAATGGCTACTGCACTTTGGGGGGATGGTCGCAGACGCATGAAAGCCAAGGCCGGGCGGTGCTGATATCGCGAATAGACAGCGGCTGCGTTCAACAATGCTCAATATATTGTATACCGACCTGGAATCGCCGTTGGTGTTTTTCGCCGCCCCTTGTACAGCAGAGCCGTTAACAAGTTGCCGCACATGCCCCCCAAAGAGCCTGAATACAGCCCGGCAATCTTAGTATCTGGGGAATAATAACTTGGGAGCTTGAGCCGATGCGCTAGCCACGGGTGAATGAAACCATCAACCGTGCAGCAACCGCGGCTAGTGCCGTCGGCTCACGCAAATCCAAAAAACACCCAAGTGATTATTCCCCAGATGGTTAGTCTCATCGTCGGCGACAACGCTTCGATTTCATGAATGACAAGTCAATTCGGCTTGGTTGGCAAACAATTCAAAAAAAACGTCCAAAAATCAGTACCGCACTGTCGTCAATGCCGGGCCAACGGGCACATGTTGGTTGGTAAGCGCCGAAAAGGGAATGCGTTCTGCTTTTGTAGATAAGCGATTTGCTTGTCAACCAAGCTTCCAGCTCACGTCGATCCGGCATCCTGCCCCGACGCCGGAGTCGCAAGGTGGTAACTGGTTTAACAAATGAATGCGCAATCTCGGATCGTCCCGGCGGATGGCTTTCCAAGTTGGCTCGTTGGCGGCCTATGTGCCGGTGCTGTTGTCCAACCGCTCCCAACGGGCCAATTTTTAGGATTTGGGGAAGAACAACTTGGGCAATTGATATCTGCCTCGCCCATGCCGCGCAGCGAATAGCATGGGAGAGGATCGAGGTGAGGGCAAGGAAACTGCCAATTTGTTTTTCCCCAGATCCTTAGGTCAACTTGCACCGCAGGTAACGTGCGGTGCAAGTTCACCAGCGGCGATTTCTGCCGGAACGTCAGGCAAGAAGCTCATGGCGCAACAACTATTTGATGGACGTTGCTTTTTGTTTCAGGCCTTGCTTTTTGTTCATCTCCAACTAATCTCGGAAATGGACAACAGCATCGGCCTCACTCGGAGGTTACTTCTACGATGCATTACAATGTTTCTCGGCTCATTGCGTTGGTCTTAGTTTGCGCTAGCGCGCAATTCGCGAAAGCGGATTTGATTCTCCATCTCGATGACGCCGCGGCACCTACAAAGTTGTGGGCGACGGGAACCGCAACTCTCCTGAAGAATGGTTTTGGTACTGCTCCAATTGTCAGTACATCTTTAGTTTCACTCCAAAGATCTGACATATCGCATCTCTTTGACCTAACACCGGTTGCCCCCATAACCTTCGTTTTCGGTGTCAGTCTGGTAACCAAGCCGAACGATATTGGTTTTATAACCTTCATCAGCCCAAACTCAACCATTGGTGGAGTCACTTTCTCAGGAAAGGGTAGTACGGTAACACACACATTAACTGCAAGTGAAAAGGCGGATTTTGCAGGCGCGTTTTCATCCACACCTACCGTGTTTACGGTAGGCACAGGCTTCAGCAATCCAGGAGTCGTGAGCGTGGTTGCCGTGCCGGAGCCGTCCTCGGGATGTGTGCTGCTGCTACTATCGTCAGTAGTATTGCAGCGAAGAAGGCGGCGTTGATTGATGGAAGCGTGACTCTTGGAAGCGGCATTGCTTCGTTCACTAACAATACGAAGTACAACTCTGGAACTTTTGCATACCCTGGAACAAATTTGAGCGCTTTACGCGCGTTTGCGAATGCAGAATTTTCCGTCGCCGCCGTTCCCGAACCATCCAGCTTTGGACTATTGGGCGCCAGTTCACTCGGACTTCTATACCTAAGGCGACGGCGGAAGTCTACAAAGACCGACAGCAACCGGCAGTAAAGAGTGCGCGTTGCGGTTTACGCGTGTGAGTTTGTGATTCGCTTTACGAAACGAGATTTGAGGCCTTACCTGACTAACGTCCGGCCTTGCTTTTGTTCATCTCCAACTAATCTCGGAAATGGACAACAGCATCGGCCTCACTCTGAGGTTACTTCTACGATGCATTACAGTGTTTCTCGGCTCATTGCGTTGGCTGTGGTCTGCGCTAGCGCGCAGTTCGCAAGAGCGGATCTTATCAACGTGTTCTACGTCGAGCAGGGTAGCGACGTCGTCGTCTCATGGACAGGCTCGTTGAATATGACTGGTTGGAAGATAACTTTCGATGGAGGCGATCCCAATGATTCTGTGCAACTAAATAGTACAATGTTTTACGCCGGTGGTGGGCATGCAACAACTCGACAATGGGATATCAATACCGTGGGATCGAGGTCGGGCACTCTTTCGCATTCGCCTTTTGGCCCGAGTTTTTCCAACGGTACAGTAGAAGGCGAAAATGACTTCATAGTTGTGACCGACGTTTTGGGTTTGGGGACGAGCTCCCAAGTCCTAACCCCAGCAGGGTACGTGAGCGGCACGTTCTTGTCCGGAAGCTTGACACTCAAGAATACAGATTTCTCTTCCTTGGGCATGGCTCTAGGTCAAAGCGCCACTCTAACGGTACCCGGAAACACAATTCAGATCTCTGCTGTTCCCGAGCCCAGCAACATTCTGCTTGCGGCGGTTGCGCTTGGGTGCACCGTACGCCGAAGACGACGCTAGACAATTCTACAATTCTTCGAACTGAAACCTCACGGTCGAATTAGAACTCCGTACAGTCGTTCGAAGAAAACACGCGGACACAGCGCCTCACGGCTCAGCACCAGTGGCTTTCGGCCTATCACTGGGAATGCTGTGTCCCCGGGCAGCTGCATTCCATGAGCCTATGGCGTTAGCCTGAATATTTCATACGGTAGATAGTGGAGCCCTATAGCGCGAAAGCCTTAGTTCTAGTATTCAAAGGAGTTACGACACTTCCTAGAAACCAAATCCAAGGCTTTCGACAATGGCAGATCGTACACGAAACAAGACAAGTTTGAAACGGCTACGAAATCAGGCTGTTCAGGCACAGTTTGATGGTGGGACTCTTACCTCCGATGGCGGTTTGTTGCTGCTTCGAGAAATGGATCAAAGGCTCAGGTTGATCGAAAGCATTGATAGCGTTATCCCAGATCCTCGCGACCTAAGATACATCGAACATCAGCAGCGGCGATCGAAGTGATCGGAGGAACACTCGATCTGGGAACTGAATCCGATCCCGGTGGAAACACAATCGTAGTGCATCGAGAGGGTTTGGCGCTGCGAAATCTGTCGCCGGCCTCGATTTTGGCAATTGGCAATACGTATCAGATTGACGATGGAACATCAGTCGCAACCTTGACCAGTGGTTTTGAAATTGAAGACGAAATTGAACATGCCATCGACATGAAAGGTCTGGGGTTGATGACTTACTAGTCTGATGAGGTATTCGTCACTCAAGCAAGCGGTGACATTCAACTCGCTGTGGATGCCGTCGCAGCGGGAGGAACGGTCCATGTGGATGGACGGCGTTCGCAGATTTCTCGGTCGACGATCAGCTCGTGCGGATTGAATTCATCAACGGTCCCGTGCTCAGCCAGGAATTGGACATCCTGGACCTCAATCAACGCAGCATCTTTTACGTTGGGACCGCTGGCGTTGATCAGTTCAGTGTCGAAAACGGACTGACGGAAAACGAAGTCATCGTCGTCGTGAGCGGACTCCCCACAGTCACGTTCCACTCCACTGGACGAGTGATCGCACACGGAGGCGATGGAAACGATATCCTTCAAGCTTCAGGCGATTTTGTCTTGCCGGTCTGGTTCTATGGCGAATCGGGTGATGATCGACTCAAAGGCGGAGTAAGTCACGATATCCTCATGGGAGGATCGGGCGATGATCTGCTTGTCGGCAAGCAGGGTCGTGATTTCCTTGTTGGTGGGAACGGAGCCGATCGCATCGTGGGAAATGCGGATGATGACATCCTTATCAGTGGCATTCTCGATTTCGGTGAGACTCCCATCGAAACGGCGGTCTCATTCGTAATGCAGGAATGGACGTCAGCACGAAGCTACGGCCAAAGACTTCTCAACCTGACCGATGGCAGCGGAACCAACGATCGTGAAAACGACAATTACTTCTTGAAGTGGATGGAAACCGTGAAAGACGACCAGGACAAGGACACACTCACAGGGTCCGCCGGTTCGGATTGGTTCTTCGCCAACATCGACGACGATCGAATCACCGATCTCCATGACGAAGCATTTGCAGATGACTTCACTTTCATCACGTCTTGATCGATGGTCTGAAACCCAGCAAGATCACTTTGACGACCCCAAATCGCCGTCCATCAAAGCCCCGACGTTGCCCTCCCGCAGTGCACAATGAGGGCGTGGCCTGTGAAGGAAATATACGAAAGTCCACGAAGAATCATCTGCCGATTGTTGGGAGAGCACTAGCTGGGCTCCGGGCTGTCGCCGGAAGCTTGCGTTCAAATCCGACTCACGCACCCCAGGCTTGAGCGATTGGAGCATGTCCAACAGTTTTCCAGCTTTCATGTGGACATTAAGAGTTATTACAGGATGGGGAGTATTTCCTCTGCTTTCAAATCCAGAGACGGGTCCGAGCTAACGCCGAAATGTACGAGGTCGATGACGTCTGCTCGATAACCGTCTGGCCCAAGTTCTCGAATCCAGTCACGGCGGAAATACGCCACTGGAGTCGATAACACTGCGCTGGGTAGTTGCGAGATTATCTCTCGCGTCGAAGAAGTTGAAGCGCCCCCCACACCCCGCCAACGGTAAGATCACATGCGTCGGCGACGCCATTGCCATCGGCTTAGGCAATTGGTCCTTCTGCTCGAAAGTTATCCAATTGTTTTGACGGCAGACTGGATTCGTCTTGGAATTTTTTGCCTTTGTTCGACGAGCGGTACCTGAAATTTTGAAAAATTCAGATTTTCTGTGAAGCGCCGGGGCACCTTCTTACGCATTGACCGTCGAGCCTCTTTTTCCCGGTCTGAAGCCTCCTCTAACGCTTCAAGCATTTGGACAGCCAATCATGAAACGTCGTAAAAGCCCCTCGCGCCAAAAGTCCCGAAGTCGTATCCGCACTGCAATTGTTCACGAAACCTTGGAATCGCGCCATCTTCTGGCGGTTACCTCACAACTACTCAGTGGTGGTATCCTCGACATTAGTATGGACGCAGACAAGGATACCGCTGAATTGCGAGTTTCAGGGGATCAGGTCATCGTCACCGGAGACGTAACGGATGCTTTTGACTTGTCTAAAATTGAGTCAATACAAGTAACAAGTCGTGGTGGAGAACTTCAATCTATCCAATTTCAAGATGACCTAGTTATACGAGGTTCACTGACGGTAAGTGGAATTCAGTCGGTGAGCTTTGCGACAGGCGACTACACATTTGGTTCGGTCTCCGTCGTATCTACCCAGTCCATCGAACTCAATGCGTTTCAATTACATTCCACTGGGGAAGTCTCACTGGTGGCGCGTCAGTCACTTTCAAGCACTGAGACGGGTCTACTAGGATTTCTTGGGGCGGTGGGGCAGGCTGCGTCGTCCGTGCATGTTACGGATTCGGGGTTGTTCGGCAGTCAGATAACGGTCGTTTCAGAAACCACGATCGATGCCAATGCGGATGGCGACGATACAGAGGACGTGAATCGGGACTTTGCACGCGTCAAAACAATCGGACGATCGGAAATCGTCATTTCAGGATCGTCTACAATTCAGGCCACAGGAGACGTGAGCTTAACAGCCACCACGATTCAGGATGTCACGGCCAATGCCGCCGCGAAGCCAACCAGCACGGACTCGACGCGAGATGCTGCATTAGCGTTAACCAACGTGACTAGCGATGCGATACTAGTACTCGAAGACAGCGCAAGTATTCTTGCGGCCGGCGATGTGTCGATCCTGGCCAATAACGTGGTTACCGTAAATACTAACTCGGATGGCACGCTTGCTGGTGCTGGCGGCAAGGGTGGAATCGTAGCTCTGGCAGAACTGGCTGGGAATACTCGTGTATCGCTCGATGGATCCGTAAGTCTTGTCGCGGCCAGCATTTCCTCGCAAGCCAAATCGAATGCCACGCTCAATACATCAGCCAAGAGTAGCGTGGGAGGCGCAACCGCCAATGATGCATCCACTCAATCAGATTTACAAAACAACGACGCACAAAGTTCATCCGGAGCTCTCAGCCTGGCTGGAGCCTATGCGCGAACCAAGTCAGACTTGGTAACCGAAGTTTTGGTTTCCGGAACCGTCTCCTTGACGGCTGAGGGTGCAATTGTGCTCAATTCGGACGCGTCTACCACTGCCAATACCGAGGCCAACGGCAGTGCAGTGCATAACTCAGGGGACTCTGGCAGTGGAGTAGGAGTGGCCATTGCACTTGATCGCTCCAATGGAGTCAATCGAGTTGTACTTGGATCAACTCCCACAATTCGCGCGTTGAGCATGACTGCTCTTGCCAATTCAACCAATGGAGAGAGTCACTCAACAAAAGCAACCTCGGGCGCAGGTGCGTCCAATGTGGGGCGGGCCGGTGCTTTTGCGTCCAATAAAGTTCATGCGGACGTCCAGTCAATACTGGCTACCGAGGCCATTCTGAATAGTGGTTCAACCAAGTTAGCATTTTCCGCCGATAGTCAACCAACGCTCTCTGCGGAAGCGCAACCATCCGTAACTGGCACCGAAAAAGGTGTGGGCGCCTCAATTGCTCGAAACAAACTTACGGCGGACACTCAAGCCGTACTTGCGGAAAAAGCCCAAATCCAAGGCAATGGCGAGCTCACGATCACTGCGAATTCGCTTGAAAATATTTCGACAACTGTCGTCACTGGTGCCGAAGGCGGCAATAGTTTTTCCGCTGGCGTCGGCATGGCTGTGGTTGACTCAAGCACTACTGCCGCAATCGAATCGGGTAATGTTCTGAACGTAGTGGGTGCGACAAAAGTTGAGGCGACTCATACTGGAAATATCACAACAACCGTCGATGGCACAGTTGTTGGCGAGACTGCAGCGCGCGGTGGCTCTTTTGCATTGAACGACATCGATGCACAAGTCAATGCACTTGTTGACCGACCACTAGTATCAACAGGAGATGTGACTATCGCTGCAAATGCAGCAGGGCAGATTCAGGGGCAGGCCAAGGCCAGCGTGCAGGGGACCGGCAATACCTCTACGAACTCTGACGAGCAGACGGCTGCAGAGCAACAGGCGGGCGGCTCAGACAAACAGGCACCCTCGGCAGATGCACTGGGTAAGGTAAGCGCAGGAGCAGCCACTGCCATCAATTTGGTTGATGTTAGTACTCACGTCACGGCAGACAATGGCGCAAGGTTAACGGTTGGTAACCTACTTACGTTCCAATCTTCGAACACGACAGATAGTACTGTTAAGGCAGACTCCAGTGCGGTGGGTGGAGGGTCAACATCTGGCGGTACCGCGAGCGGAGGAACGGAAAAAGGACGGGCAGTGGCTGTAGCCATCAATCGAGCCAACATCGAAAGCACCGTTGACCTAAAAGCACCAGTAGTGATCAATGCAACTGGGGGTGTCGAGTTAGTTTCCAATACAACCGTGGGCGACGATACCCAACGGACATTTTCTGCCGAAGCAATATCAGGGGCAGGCAGTCGCAAGACAGGCTTCGCAGGTGGCTTCGCCCTCAATCGAGTTGACAACAAGGCCTCAGTCGTGGTTGATGCGACATCGATCAATGTTGGCTCAGGCGCCTTGAAAATGAGCGCAGCCAACTTGGCGAACAATACGGCCAAGGCCTCGCCATCGGTCCCGGTGACGGGAGATGAACGCGGCGTGGGCGCTTCCTTTGCAATTAACATTGCTTTCAATGATGCCATCGCCGAAGTTGGTCCGAGTGCGAATATCAGCCACACAGGCACTGCCACAGGTAGTCCACGATCAAGCATCTCTGCAACAAGCAATCAAACTGTAGTTACGCAGTCCAAGGGTGGCAGTGGTACCGAAGATGTCGATAGTCGACGAACTTTGACAAGCGTATTTGGTATCCAAGCAATAAAGAATGTAACTTCGGCAAAGAATGATGCTATCACGACAAACTTACAGGGATCGCTGGAAATGTCAGCGCTCCTTACGGCCAATGAAGCACTGCAGGCCGAGGGGCAATCCACAGGGACGGAAAAGTCGCGCGGTCTCGTGGTTGCGTTTGATATGGGGGAGAACCATACACAGACAAATCTCGGAGGACAACTGACCGCCACCGGATCCGTGGCTGTTCTATCGCATGCTGACATCACGCAAACCGTGAATGGCAAAGCAGCCGCCAAAGGAGGTGATGTTTCACCGACGACGGGTGGCGCTGATAAAAACGTTGCGGACGCCAAAAAATTGGCCACGGATCAAGGAGCCAGTGACAATGGTGAACAGGCCGCAGATTTGAAAACTCCTGACGGATCAGCCGCTTTCGCAGCTGCTCTGGCAGTTAGCATTTCGAAAACCACTACTACTTCGGAACTCGTCGATTCCGCTCGCGTGACTACCGGCGATTCTGTCGCCGTGCTGGCTACAGGCAAGATGTCAAATTCAGTTACCGCTGATGCAACCGCAGTGACGATTGATGCCGCGGCCGAAGAGGCCAGCACAGGAACCGACGAGTCTGAAAATCCGGATGCCAATGATGCACGCGGACGTGGCATCGGAGTCGCGATTGCACTAAACGTCAATAAGGTGGATACGAGGGCCAGCGTTGGCACAGGTGTTCAAGTTCATGGTAATAGCCTTACGGTATCTGCAGGCACTCCGTCACAGCAAACTAGCAGCTTCTCAACTTCGGCAATATCGGGTGCAGGGGGAGGAAGGGTTGGTACCGCTGGCTCTTTGGCAATCGACGTCGTACACAATACTGTCGACGCTCGCATCAAGCCGGCTAGCATTGACATCGACTCCGGAAATTTGAAAGTAGAGGCAAACAACCACTCGAACTCATCTAATACAGCACAACCATCGAGAAATGCCTCCGGTTCCAAGCGAGGGCGTGGGGCATCCGTGGCCGTCAATGTGACTCGCAATACGACCCAAGCTGAGATTGAAGACAATGCAGTAATCCGCGATGCAATCGATCCGAACTTGCCGGGTGCTGGCGATGTGTCAGTAAAAGCTAATTCAGAGAACAATACATCAACGGTTGCCAAGGGAGGAGCCGGGGCATCGGAAGACACAGGTGAGGCAGCCGTGACTTTTGTGAATGCTCTCGCCAGGGTAGTCAACGATACGAATGCCCGTCTATCTGGGTCTTCCGTAGGCCGCAGCCGAGTTTCGGGGGATGTGCAGGTTTCAGCCGATCATGCAGGCCTGACAGAGACTTCAGCTGAAGGAGATTCTCGAGCTGAAAAGACAGCCGTGGGATTAGTGTTTGAACTAGATTTTGTAAGTGATACCACTAACGCTGAAGTAGCCGGAAATTGGGATGTCGCAGGAGATGTAGCTGTTAGTTCCAGCAGTACAGCAACTACGACTGGTAGTGCCAAAGCAAGCGCCCGTGGCGGCGAAGCCGATAAGAAGACAGGTCTTGATGGCAAGGGCGATGTATCTGTCAAAACTAGCAGTTCAAAAAATCTGTTGGAAACGACTGATGGGAATCAGGCCATCGATCAAGAAATACCGGACTCAAAGACTCCAGATGGTTCGATGAGCTTGGCTGGAGCATTGTCAGTCAACGTCAGTCGCGTTCACGCCACAGCCACGATCGCCGATGGCACGGACCTAGACGCAGACGGAAAAATGAGTGTTCAAGCTGTCTCACATGCGGCCGTAACGTCCGTGGCAGATGCCAGTGCAGTGGCTATTCCTCCAGGTGAGAATAATCAAGTTCAAACCGGCAATGGTTCGTCTGGCAATCAAACACCTTTACGTCCCGACCCTTCACAAACCGGGGTCGGAGTAGCAATAGACATTAACGCGGCGAGGATAAAGACGGAAGCGATTGTCGGAGGACAAGCTAAAGTACACGCGGCCTCGGTAACCGTGGATGCAGGTACCGACGCGACTGGCGCAGCGGATCATAATTTTAGCAGCCAGGCAATTTCCGGTAGCGGCGTCGATAAGATTGGCTTTGCGGGTTCGCTAGCGATTCAATCCGTCGAAAATGACAGTTTAGCAGCCATTCGCAATGGAGCGACCATACAATTAGTTGCATCAAATCGGCCAGATTTGGCGGATAGCAATCAAGACTTGACGGTAGCGTCGCGTAATTCAACTGCAAGTCTCGCCAAATCCGACGCGAGTGTAGCGGGTGGCCCCAAAACAGGTATTGGACCTTCCATAGTTATCAATGCCTCACAAAACAGCAGCCATGCCGAGATGACGGGTGCAGTGATCGTTGGACAGGTTCGTGACTTTGTGGTGGATGCTGCAGGCGACTATCAGGCTCATACTCGCGCTGAAACAGGGGTCACGGCCCGTCCGACGCTTCAAGGAGAGGGTGGGTTGGCAATCAGCCCGGCCTTGGCTTTTGGTGCTCATCGCACTTCCACCGTCGCGGAAGCCGGCACAGCCACTCAGTCCATCGATGCCGACATCTTAGGTGACCTGCAAATCCACGCACAGCACGTGAGTTCAAGTATCAGTTCCGCCGAGTCTATCGTCAACGCAGCCGGCAACGCAGCCGTTGGCACTCCGGTAGCAGTCAACATTGCCCGCGATGAATCTCAAGCCTTAGCCGCCGGAACTTTTTCTGTGGCGGGCGACGCTAGTGTCGTAGCGTTATCCGATATTGAAGCCTTAGCAGGGTCGGAGGCTACACAAAACGGTGCACAACAGGGAAATGGAGAAGCGAAAACTCTTCAAGATCGAGCTCAGACTTGGGCACAAGGATTCCGACGTGAACCTGGCGAGCCTCGCGAAAAAATCCTTGATCGCTTAGGGGACCGACTCACCGAGGTTGGCGACAAGCTAACCGAATTGAGTGAATCTGCTATGGAAACGACTGGAGTGGCAGCTGCAGGGGCTGCCAACGTCGTGTTGAGCAATACGCTGGCAGACGTAAATGGAACAATCGACGCAGATGGTGATGTGGAGGTTATTGCTGAGTCGGATCGCGATGTGTCGGTCTTGGCGACAGGATTGGCTGTGGCGCCAACCAATGAGGATTCCTACGGTGGCGCCATCGCCGTGAATATCGCAGAGCAAAACATTGAGGCCCGTGCACACAGCAATAATGGACTGTCGGGCCGACAAATCACAGTGCGGGCTGGTGCCGAACAGGCCAATACGCATCTGCTAAGTGCTCGGGCGCTGGCTGGAGGCGGTGCAAAAGATGATGGAGTAGCTGGCTCGATCGCATTGAATTTCGTAGATGATCACATTGAGTCATCGATTGGCAAGACACCTATTGAAAATGGTTCATTAACCATGGATGTCTCGGCTGAAACGGGTATCAAAATTGCATCCAATAGCAACTTGGAAGTACAAAACGTGGCCGGCGCGGGAGCCGTCGGAATACAAGCGGACGGCAAGGGTGGAGCGTTGGCCGTAAATGTTTTGCGTACCGAAACGAACTCACTGACTGGCCCATTCACTACGCTCACGACAGGCGGTACCCTCCATATTCAAGCTGACAGCCAAATCAACCCAATACGAGGTGGGTTGACCGGAAATCCCATGGCCCTTGCCGCGGGTGGATCGGTCGGCGGTGATCAATCGAGGGCAGGCGCTGCGGCAGTAAATATCTTGAATGAATCGACGCGAGCGGAACTTGGAGATGGCAACGTGGTCAGCGCAACCTCCATTGTTGGCCAAAGAGGACAACTGCTACCCGGTAATGTCCAAGTACTTGCCTCCAGTCAGTCCGAGGTAAATACCGGTGCGGGAGCCATCGCCCTAGGATTGAAATTGGGGCGCAGTGTCGGCGTAGCTTTAAACGTACACAATCAAGATGTATCCGCAGAAATAGGTAATCAATCGACAGTCGCAACCACTGGCAACGTAGTTGTAGAGGCCACAGGTGCCGAAGATTACTTTTCCATTGCAGCAGCACCAGCTCTCGGTGGAGCGGTTAATAAGCCAAATTTTGGTGGAGCCGTACAGGTACTCTCGCAAGTGAGTTCCGTTGAATCGCGGATTGGAGAGGACACAGATATTGACGCCCAAGGAAATGTGTCGGTGCGTGCTGAACATGAAGTCGAGTTGGAAGCAATTGCAGGATCTGTGGCCGGCGCGCAAAATCAATCCATCGCTGGCTCCTTGAATATCATCTCACTGCTGGATCGCAGTGAAGCAATGATTGGCTCGTCCGCTACGATAA
>JAGQOY010000148.1 GCA_020427005.1 Planctomycetales bacterium | reverse complement strand
CCTTACCAGGGCTATTTGAGTGAGAACTGCACAACGATTGCCGAGGTTATGCGTGGGGCCGGGTACCATACACTCATGACTGGTAAATGGCACTTGGGTGCAGACCGAAAAGAATGCTGGCCGTTACAACGTGGCTTCGATTTCTATTTTGGAGGAATTAGCGGAGCCTTCAACTACTTTCAACCTGGAGGAAATCGTGGAATTACACGTGGCAACGAGCCTGTAACCACGGATTCCAGTTTTTATTCTACCGACACTTTCACGGATGAAGCCTGCCAATACCTTAGCCTTATTGCGCAGCAAGATGACCGACCTTTCTTTCTTTACTTGGCCTACAACGCGCCACACTGGCCTTTGAATGCTAAATGGGAAGATTATCAGAAATATAGAGGACGTTACAAAAGTGGCTGGGATGCCTTAATGAAACAAAGACTTGCTAAGCAAGTAGAGTTGGGTATTTTTTCGAGCGATGTAGCACCTGCGCCTCATACGGGACGCTACTGGAACGATCTGAGCGCTGAGCAGCAAGACGATATGGATAGCATTATGGCCGCCTATGCAGGTTGCATAGATTCCATAGACCAGAACATTGGCAAATTGGTGGCTCACTTGAAGTCACTGGAGCGTTTCGACAATACCTTGATTTTCTTTTTGTCTGACAACGGTGCTTGCCAAGAGGGTGGAATGCTTGGCAAAGGAAATGAGGCTATGGTCAAGGACCCGCCACTGGGCACTACAGATGGAGTTCGGCTGGGAGAGGCCTGGGCCATTGCCTGTAACACACCGTTAAGAAAATACAAACATTTCTTGCATGAAGGCGGAGCTCGCACTCCGCTGATCGCCCATTGGCCTCAAGGTATTGCCGACAGTCTAGACGGAGGGTTCATTGATCAGCACGCATACCTGCCTGATTTCATGGCCACCTGTTTGGCCGTTTCCGGCGCTACGTACCCTGAAAATCTGCCCGCCTGTGAAGGTCAATCATTGCTGCCCGCGCTAGCAGGGAGCAATGAACCCGTGCATTCAGAGCCCATTTACTTTGAGCATGAAGGCAATGCGGCCATGATGTGGCAAAAATGGAAGCTCGTTCGCGAGTACCAGAAACCATGGGAGCTATATAAGCTTGAAAACGATCCGGCTGAATTAGTTAATTTGGCGAAGGATCATGCTGAGCAAACATCAAAGATGGTTAAGATGTGGGAAACATGGGCCAAGGAACGGCAAGTAGCGTACCCCTCGCGATTTAATATGTATGAACATATTGCGAAATGACTTGGGTACTTCTGTTTGTAATGGATTTTTTCTGAATACAAATTCTCGTCGTGTCAAGGCTAACAGTAAGTCGAACACTTTGATCCAAATAACACTAAGGGACTGAATACCATGAAGCCATTTTTTGGGGCTATAACTTGGCTGCTTATCGTTGGCTGTTGCGTGTTTTGTCATGCACAAGGGAACTCAACATCCAGCAAGAAAATCGTCATCATGGCTGGAAAACCGTCGCACCCACCTCGTATGCATGAGTTCAATGCAGGCGTTCAATTACTAGCAGATTGTCTCAAAGATGTACCCGGAATCGAAGTCAGATTCCTACTAAATGGCTGGCCAGAGGACGATACTGTACTAAGCTCCGCTGACGCGATTGTCTTCTACATGGACGGAGGCAAGCGCCACGAGATCGTCCAGGAAGAGGGACGCCGCAAAGGCCTATTGGAAAAATGGCTGGCAAAGGGCGTCGGTATCGGCTGTATGCATTACGGAGTTGAGGTAGTTCCCGAAGATGCCGGCCCTGAATTTAAGCGATGGATTGGTGGCCATTACGAACATATGTTCTCCTGCAACCCTATTTGGGAACCGGAGTTCACCAGCTTTCCGGCGCATCCGATCACACACGGCGTGAAACCATTCAAAATAAATGATGAATGGTATTTCAATATGCGATTCCACAGCGACATAAGTGGCAATGAACCCGCCGACTTACAGGACCTGAGATTCACGCCTATTCTGGTTGCCACGCCCAGCGTCGATGTGCGAGATGGACCGTACGTGTACCCTAAAGGCCCTTATCCCCATATTGAAGCCAACAAATCGCGAGCTGAAGCTATGATGTGGTGTGTTGAACGCGCCGATGGAGGACGCGGATTCGGTTTTACAGGAGGGCATTTCCACGACAATTGGGGCAATGAAGACTTTCGAAAAGTCGTGCTCAACGCCATTGTTTGGTTGGCAAAAGTTGATATACCGGTCGATGGCATTGCATCCAGCGTCACTCAAGATCAGCTGGATGCTAATTTGGATCCAAAGTAGATTCCGATGCTTGTACTTTGAATCTGCTCATGTCGCTTAGCGAACGCTTAGCGAACGCTTGGCAGCTCAGGAGCGTTGACTGCCGGGAAAAAGGCCTTAAAGCCTTCCTTGATCTCCTGATAGCCGTCACCGGTAGCAAGATTCGTCCACTCATTGGGATCTTTATCGTGATCATAAAGTTCCTCGCTACCGTCCGCATAACGAATATAGCGCCAGCGCTGACTACGAAAACTATGGTTGTTTCGGTGAAAAGTCGTAAGCGCGGGAGATTCCCACGAACTACCGGGGTCTTTGAGTAAAGGCGTAATGTCCTGCCCTTCCACGTGAGTTGGCTTGGGAACCCCTGTGAGCGAACACAATGTCGGATATATGGACATGTAGTCTACTGGCTGATTGCAAACGATACCTTGGGGGGTCAGTCCAGGTACTCGCCAAATGAAAACAGTGCGTGTTGGTTCTTCCCAAAGCGCGAATTTGCGCCAATGCTCCTTTTCACCGAGGCTCCAGCCATGATCACTCCATAAGCAAACGATCGTATTGTCCTTGTAGGCCGATGTTTCCAGCGCGTCTAACAATCGACCTATTTGGGCATCTGCGAACGCGATGGTCGCTAGATATGCTTGCACCGCTTCACGCCAGCGCCCCGACTTGAGCATTGCGGCATGGTCCCCGTTCGGTTTGGCCATTTGAATGCCGGCCGCGGGAACGTCGTCGAGGTCATTATCAATATGCGGCGGCAATTCAATCGTATACAGAGGGAACCTGTCGAACCATTCTTTCGGCACACTGAAGGGCATATGCGGCTTGACAAGCCCTACCGCCAAGAAAAACGGATCTGGCTGTTTTGAATTCAGTTTCTCTATCGCAAAACTGACACTCTTGAAATCGGGCATATCTTCATTGGCATTCACCAACGGCGAAAACTTGATACCACCCACTCCATCATCGGCGGCACTGGGATGCCGTTTAAGTGCTGTTCCACCAGTACGTGCAAAAAACTCACTCCATTGATCGGTATTTCCGTAGGATCCGTGGTAGATTTTGCCCGTACCGAAAACGCCATATCCTGCCCGAAGAAATTGAGTGTTCAGCAACAAGTCGGTACTGATCGTAGGTCTCCAGTCTTGACCATTGTCGTAGCACCCCGTCGTACTGGGACGCATTCCGGACATTAGCGCAATTCGAGATGGATTGCAGGCAGGCGCTGCGCAGTAGGCTCGGCTGAATGAAACCCCTGACGCTGCCAAGCGATCAATATTTGGAGTTTTCGTTTGTGGGTGCACCCCTAAGTGCCCCACCCAGTGATTCATATCGTCAATCGGTATGAATAGCACATTGAATTTGGGTGCCTCGTCGGCAGCATGCAATCTGACGATGAGACACAAAACGCAAAGCATGCCTAAAATTTGGCGTAACATAAGACTACTGCCCTAATTGAGAACCTTGATATAAGAGACTCGGCAGGCGGGTATACCCTCTAGTTCGCATCCCGAGCCATAGGAAACGCAATGCGCCTTAGCTGTGGAGCGAATGCGCAAAGGAGAATCATACAGTTTTGGGCTACTGTTGTTCAATTGTGCTCACGATTTCGCCAGGGCCGCGCAAGGTTTTTAATGTAAGGCGAGGGACTCCTACCTCCCATTCCGAGCAATGCGAGAATGCTTGGGAGGGGTCGACCGACAGCAAGGAAAGATCCGTTCTTGTTCAGCTGAAAAAATGCGAGACTGACGGTTTCGCTCGACAGCTGAGTTTCCAGTGTTTTCGCAGTTAGAGAAACCGTATACTGTAAACATTGAAATTCCGACAATGCCTCCTTACCCCCAACTTTATCATGATTCCTCTCATCCCAATCCTTGCGTAATGCTATCACCTCCCATCACAACTCACTATTTCAGATATGTGATATCCAAAACCAATTTTATTCAGCCAGCTCCAAAATCCTCGAAAAAAAGCAATGGGTCAGATAATCGGGCAAGGGAATCCCTCAGAATCGAAATTCAAATTTAATCGGAGCGTTACAGTTGCCCTTACTTTGTATAACGCGTGAGAAATGGCACCGGCCTGCGATAGCGTTTTGGCTTGTATTAGCCCAAACAACCTTGGCACAGAACATGTCATCTCCTGCAAGAGTGCATGAGCAGTTCTCCAAAGAGGAAGCGGCCTTGGAGGCTCGCATTTCGTTTTTGATTGAACAACTTACTGCCCAGAATTTTCATCAACGAGAAGACGCTAAGTGGGAGCTAGAACGCATTGGACTCCCTGCTTTTGAACAGCTCCGAGCCGCCATCGATCACCCCAACCCGCAAATTGCCGAGGTAGCGTGCTATATCATCCAAAACCAAAACGTAGTCTGGGCTTTGGACACGGATTCATTGGACGTTCGACTACTGCTGAAGGATTACAATCGCTGCACGAAAGACGATCAGAAAACGCGGTTTGAACAGTTAGCAGCCAAGGGCAGTGCGGATGCCCAATTAGCACTTTGCCGGTTTGCCCGCTTTGAGAGTCGTGAAGACATGTCAAAGCTGGCAGCATTGGCATTAATGAACATGGTAATTGCTGATGCGCGTTTCCAAAATCTAGATCTGGTGCGCTCGGTGCGTTATTCAATTGGAAGTTGTCAACGTCCGGCCACGAATTGGCTGCTCTGCCTTGCAGATGACATTGAGCATTTGCAGGCAGCGCAACCATCTTCCGAAAATTCGCCAGCTGATAGGTTCACTGACCGCATTGCAGCTTGGCGTGGTCTAGTTGACGAGGAATATTCGCAAGCCCTGAAGCACCCCAATTCCTTGATGGACGATCAACAAATCCGTCAGGTTACACTGACGTTTTACCAATGGATTGGAACCTGGATCGCGGAAAACGCTGGACGCGAGACTGCCCTAACACTTACTCGGCCTATACTCGACCTTGTTCCCGATGAAATTGGTCGCATCCAGGAAATTGCGATATGGGCCTTGGACGAACATCAGGCCGCATTGGTTATTGAACTTGCTTTACAAAAAAACGCATTCTTTGAGCGCACCCCCTCCTTGCTGTTTCTGTTGGCTGAAGCATGGCGAGAATTGGAGGATCCTCAGCAGGCCACTCACACTTTTAATCGTGCAAGCCAGAGCATTGTAGACGAAGTTAGTCGCTTTAAGCATCTGATGCGCGACACCCCTGGAAGCTACGAGGCTGGCCGGAGACTCGATTTCGCGAATTTCTTGAATGAGCGAGGGCAATTTGACTGGGCTGAAATCGAATTAGTAAAGGCGCTTTCAGCAGTACTAGACGCCCATTCAGAACTTAACCAAGCGCAGGATCCAGTTGATGGAATCGATGTAAGTCGCCAGCGGCGATTGGAACGTATAGAAGAACAACTACGTATTCAACTTGGATTCTTCTATTGGCAGGGATCCGAATATGCTAAGGCTGCCAACAGTTTGGAGCCCGCGGTTGAAAAACGAAAAAAATTGCTCGCCACAATCGAAGAAAACCCGCTGCTGGCAAATGAAGCGGATCCCGTGGCCATCTACTACTATTATCGCGGGCTCCAACTAGTTCAAAACGGAGAAAAATCCGCTGCGGTTGAGGCTCTCAAACAGGCACTTCGTCTTGATTCAGGGAATCCGGATGTCATGATCGCACTCCAGGAAGCAACTGAATCTGAGGAAGATCAATCGTTCTTTGAGCAAGAATTTCATCGCATGACAACAACGTTTCGACGGCGTGTTCATGAGGCTGAAACGGCGTTGGCTACCGCAACAGATCGCAACTCTCGAGCTAGTGCTTCCATCGAACTGGCCTCTGCTTGCAATCAACTAGCATGGTTGCTCGGCAAATGTCGAACTAGCGGCCAAGAAGCAATCGCATTGAGCCGCCGCTCCCTGGAGCAATTTCCCGGAGAGGCCGCCTATCTTGATACACTCGCACGGTGCTACTTCTCAGTGGGGGATATCCAATCCGCAATTCATTACCAGCAAAAAGCAGTTGCCGCAGAACCACATGAACGACAACTCGCAACCCAATTAGCAGAATTCTTAGCCGCTCAGTCAATTTTGCCATCTGAATCCGCAAAATAACCAGCGGTCACAGCTCCGGATTTCGTCCAAAAGCCCAGGCCTGACAAGAACTCTCCCAAAACGCTTTCGTTGGCGAGATAAGCTACGCTGTCTACGAAGAGTCTGCAATCAACGGAATAGGATTCTCTCAATTCGCCTCGCCTGTCGGTGATGTGCCAATCGTATCTTTTCCGAAAAAACGATCACACCGACCCTCCATCTCCTCATTCCCAATGCTAGCAAATTTAGCCCTTGTCCCAGCCATGTAGATGCCTTCTTGAAATTGAATTCAGGAACTACCTAGTGAAACTGACCTTGCCGGCGATAATTCGTTACATCGCTTGCGCTACGATATATGTCGTAGTATGTGGTCATCTATTGTCTCAGTGGGACGGTATCCCGACCGTGGCTCCCGAATTTAGCTTCTCCCAAATTGATAACTCGCAACCACTCCCTGATTCAGGAGCTGCATTGCAAGAGAACCTGGTTTTTCTGGAGGAATCCCAAACCGGCTCAGATACCAATCCTAATTCGCTTTTTCTTGAACAAGACAATTACTTTCCCACTGTGCCAGAACATTTTCAAGCATCTGTGGTCGACTCTCTCTTGTTGACTGCGAATGAAGGTATAGATGCCAAACACCGACTAACTCAACCTTGGTGGGTGGGGGACCTCGACAATATTCAGGAAATGCCGAATGGTTGGCAGCTTGACGATTTGATTTGGCTGGCCGTCGAAAATTCCCCATACGTACAGTCATTGTTGATTGCTCCCCAGATTGAGCAAACTCGCGCCGTGGCCGAACTAGGTCAATTTGATCCCAATTCGTTTGTCGAATCGATCTTACACGATACGTCAGATCCCGTTGGCAACACGCTAACTACGGGCGGGGCAAGCAGGTTTAACGAGCATTTCTGGCAGAACCGAATTGGCGTCAAAAACAAATCGGTTCGGGGTACACTTACAGAGTTTGCCCAAGAAATAGGCATGCGCGATAACAACTCAACATTTTTCGTTCCCACCAACCAAGCCGACACCAAGTTGCTTCTCCGGTACACCAAGCCTCTCATGCGGGGTGCAGGCAAAGATTACAATCAATCACCGTACGTCATTGCGGGATTAATTGCCTCAGGCAGCGCCAGTGAGGCCTCTCAAAGTATTCAACAGCATGCCTACACGATAACCGAAGCGTATTGGAATTTATTTGTGGCCCGAGCTCAGCGTCAGCAAATCGAACGGGGCTTGGAACGTATTAAACAGGTTCGAGACCGCATTCAGGCTCGAAGTGACTTGGATGCACTCAGGAACCAGGTTCTGGGTGCGGATGCAACTTTGTCCAGTCAACAAGCCAATCTTGCCCGCGTTACTGCTCGAATTCGCAAAGCTGAAGTTGATCTTCGAGCCTCAGTGGCTGCACCCGAGCTGCAACAACACGATTCCTCTGCAATTGTTCCTATCACACCGACATCGGATTGGAAGTTCGAACTTTCGCCTGGGGAGGAGTTGCAGTCGGCACTTACTTACCATCCCAAAGTTCAAGCGATCCAGGCCAGCTTGAAGGCCGCAAGGGTTCGATTGGATGTTGCCGAAAATGAATTGCGCCCCACCCTGAACTTGGTTTTAGAAGGGTATTTGCGAGGCTTGAACGGAGATTTCGATATATCGCAGTCAGTTGCCGATCAGTTCTCCAAGGGTGCGCCGAGCTATTCCGCCGGATTATCCTACGCGCGTCCCTACCGAAATACGGCTGCCAAAGCCATTCTACGTGAGAGACGATTGCAGCTGCGCCAATTGCTTCTTGATCTTGACAACACGTTATTGACAATTGGAGCAAATGTTGAGAGTGCCATCGCAAATGTTGACGCAGCTTACCAAGAACTGGATGCGGCTGTGCGTGCGACTTTAGCAACCCACGCCGAAGTCGAATATCTGTTGGCACAATGGGAAAACGCCTATTTGGATAGAACACAGACGAATTTAATCCTCGATCAGTTGCTAGACGCTCAAACCAATCTCATTGCCGCGGAAAACCAATGGGCGGAGGCCCAAGGTAGACATATGATCGCCATGGCCTCGCTTCGGCTTGCTACCGGTTCTCTGCTACCCGTAATTGACACCCAATAAGCCACCCAAGGGATTCAGTAGGAGCAAGATCACGACGTCAATTACTTTTCAAGGTTGGGCTAGCTCTGCGAAAAAAGTCGCAGAATCCACGTACAATGTGCCCCTGAAACCATGCGAAGCGGTGTTGGCACCAGCAAGAAGTTAATCCAAGTAGAGAAACTCATTCGAGTTCAACAATGCGAGAGCAGTTGCAATTTGCCACTGCCACTGGGCTTCAGCGTCCGACGCCAGATCATTCGACAAAGAAAAATTCGCATATGAGTCTATTAGCCATTGGATTTCGTCTGCTCTCGCTGGTCGGCATAGGATAATCGGAAACAACTTTTCAACGAATTCTTGAACCTTCCAATCTGCTTGGCTTGGAATTCGATGACAAACAGCCTTTGCAGCCGATAAGGTCAGGTCGCTGTTGAGCATTTGCAGGGACTGGATAGCTGTCGTGGAACTTTCCCGGAGCGAACAACTAGCTCCCGCATCCGGTCTATCAAAAACGTCAAAAATCGGATACCTAAGATTGCGACGTGCGAAAATATAAACACTTCGCCGAACTTGATCTCCAGGATTGAGACTCGGCTCCCATTGCCCTTTCAACAACGTACTCAACAGCTCTTTAGGCAGCGCGGGCCGTACACTTGGCCCTCCCATTTCCCTGTCTAGCTGACCACTAACAAATAACAACCTATCCCGAATGACTTCACCTCTCAGGCGTCGACGCGAAAATCTGCCCAGCCATCGATTGTCAGGATCCTGGCTCAGCCGATGCTTCCATGACAAGTAGCTTTTATCGGAAACTGCGGATGCTTCCTCTGGATAGCTCTGTTGGCGAAATGTACTGGAAAGCAGAATTTGGCGGTGCATATGTTTGATGCTCCAGTTTCCGCGTTGTAACTCGCATGCCAACCAATCGAGCAATTCTGGGTGCGTAGGTTCGCCAGCTATCAATCCAAAGTCGCTTGGATTACCAGTAATGCTCCTTCCAAAATGAAACTGCCAGAGACGATTAGCGAATACTCTCGCAACAATCGGGTTGTCTGGACTCGTCATCCAGTCTGCCAGAGCTAATCGAGATCCCGCAGCAGCATCGCCCACCTGAGCTGATGACCAATTCTCAGAACATAGGACGCGTGGTGGAGCAGCCGTTACATGAGGGCCGCGATTAGCCAGCTCTCCACGGAAGTAAACCTCGGAAGTGATAGCAGATGGCTGAGGAATAAGTTCGTTCACGTGTTTATCGCGCTGAAGAACTGGCAAGCCAGCATCAAAGTAACTTCGCATGCGGTAAAAGTCACCGAGTGACAGAGGATCATATTTGTGGTCGTGGCATTGGGCGCAGTGCAATTGCATACCTAATACCGCTGCTCCCACCGCAGAAACTATTTCATTCAACCGATCATGCCGACGTAAATCCTGCTCGTTTATGTCGGGCATGTCCGGTCCTGCCAAACAAAACATGGTGGGAATCGAGCAGGACTGGCCACCGATTTCATCTCCAGCGATTTGCAATCTGAGAAATTGATCGTAGGGCATATCATCGTTCAACGCATCTATCACCCATTGACGATACAACCACGCCTGCTCCCGAACCTTATCGTGCTCAAAACCATCGGTTTCTGCAAATCGCGCCAGGTCAAGCCAGTATTGAGCCCAATGTTCACCATAGGCAGTAGAGCCAAGTAGTCGGTCAACATACCGCTCATAAGCGTCTGGATGAGAATCGTTTGCAAACCGTTCAACATCATCGATATTGGGTGGTAACCCAAGTACATCCAGTGACAATCGCCTTGCCAAGATCCGTCGATTTGCAGAGGGTGCGGCAATCAGGTCCTGTGGTGCTAGTTCCTTGTGCACGAATCCATCAATGGGACCAGCCATCCCAACACGACAGTCTGCCGCAGCCAATTCGGGAACTTGAAGCGGACGGAACGCCCAGTGTTCACGATCGGAATCGGTAATCTCGGTTTCAGTCCATGCCACACTGATATTATCTTCGCTATCTTGTGCCGAAGAAATCGTGACTAAGACGTTCAACCAGAGAACAAAGAAGGGGAAGTACCGATGGTTCATGCGAAGACCTCGGAAACAACTCGCACCTGCTCGTCCAAAGGGCCGACCAAACGTTCATCCAATCCATTGTGATAGTAAGAAAGCGCCAGCGGATCTATACCCAAAAGACTTAGTACTGTCGCGTGAAAATCCCGGATGTGGACTTTATTCTCGGCGGCACGCAATCCAATTTCATCAGTGGCTCCATAAGCCTGGCCACCGCGAATCCCACCTCCGGCCAACCACAAACAATACCCCCACGGATTGTGATCTCTTCCAGTCCCCGACTCACTCATTGGCATACGACCAAATTCACCTCCCCAAATCACCAGCGTGTCATCCCACAAACCTCGCTGTTTCAGATCGGCCAACAACGCCGCCACAGGTTGATCCGTTGCCTGGCAATGCTCCGTATGATTTTTTAGGACATTGCTATGCGCGTCCCATCCATTTGTATCGCCTGAATAGACTTGTACAAATCGGACCCCTCTTTCAATCATTCGTCGCGCTAATAAACATCGGCTTCCAAAATCCCGTGTGGTAGGTTCCTCGATTCCATAGGCACGTTTCGTCAGATATGACTCTTGACTCAAATCAACCAATTCCGGTGCAGTCATTTGCATACGGAACGCAAGTTCATATGCCTTGATGCGTGCCGACAACTCATCTTCAAAAACCCGTCGCTCCAAGTGCGTCCGATTAAGTCTCTCGAGTACGGCATGCGTATGCTGCTGGGCTCCCACAGTCAATTCGCCTGGAGGTTTAAGATGAAGAATGGGATGCTCTCCAGCTCGCATCGTCACGCCCTGAAAATTTGCCGGTAGGTAACCATTTCCCCAGGCTGGTGGACCACCTTTCAACCCGCCCTTTGGATCAGGCAATACAACAAACGCTGGCAATTCTTGATTCTCCGTCCCCAAGCCATACGACACCCAGCTCCCTACACTTGGCCGACCCATCAGAATATTCCCAGTGTTCATCTGATAAACGGACTGAGGATGGTTTACGCTATCACCATGCATGCTGCGTATTACACACAGATCATCGGCGTGCTTGGCAAGGCAAGGTAAGAAGTCGCTGATTTCCAGGCCGCTCTGCCCATGACGACGAAATGGTTTGACGGGCCCCAATAATGGATTTGCGGCCACTTTTCTACGAGTCTTTACTGCTCCAAAGCTTTCTGGAACCGGCTTTCCCGACAGACGCTCAAGGTCCGGCTTGGGATCAAACAGATCCATATGGCTAGGACCACCATGCATAAACAACCAAATAACGCGTTTGACCCTTGCACTTTCCGGAGAGTACCAATCACTGTTTGCTTCCGCTGTTGACTCAGCTTGTGACGTCCTATTAAGCAGTGACGTTAAAGCAATTGCTCCGAGTCCAAATTGTAAATTGCCGAAGAATCCTCGTCTGGTTGATGAAAGAACTGATCGCATTTGCATTTCAATGAACTACCGTTACGCGGAAGATGGTAGGCATAAAGGAGCAAGTTTTCTACTGGCACAACCTCATCATAGCCGATTGTTGATTATTCCGCAAAAATCTCCAGCCACCACGGAAGGGCCACGCAAAGTCAAAACTCAAGGGCGTTATTTAGGCGTGGATTTCACTCCTGCCTTTTCCGCGAAACGCGAGGAAGTTTAGGAGATATCGAGGAAATCCGGGGGAGGGGCACTCCTGATCTGCATGAAAAAATGCGGGGCCCTGAGCTCTAGGGATCCGTAAGGTTCGGTGCCCACAATCCTTCTTTGACTTCGGGACGTTTGCCAGACGATGGAAAGGTTGTTTGTACGGCACTACGCAACAACTTCGAAAGCTCTTCGATTTGCTCAGCATACTCGGGTTGAGCGGCCAAGTTGTTCAATTCACGGACATCTGCCTCATGATCGTAGAGTTCGTTACCGGCTTGTCCCTCGTTCCACTCGGTGTAACGCCAGCGTTCAGTTCGAACGGTATAACCGAAGAACTGATTTTCACCGTTACCTCGACTGACTTGGGTAAGAGCCCAACCGCGTCCATTAAAGTCTGGATTGGAGAGCATGGGATTCAGGTCCTGCCCCTGCAAGTTACTCGGTGCATCAACATGGCAAAGTTTGGCTAGTGTAGGAAATAAATCCACTTGTGAAACAGGGGAATGCGCTACACTACCGGGCTTAGTCACTCCCGGCGCCACTATCAACAAAGGTACACGGCTGCTTTCCTCAAACAGGCTCATCTTTTGCCACAGGCCATGCTCTCCCATGTGATATCCATGATCACTAGTGAATACGATGATCGTATTATCGCTTAAGCCCAATCGGTCTAGGCAATCAACCACCTTTCCAACTTGAGCATCCATAAAACTAATGCTGGCCAAGTACGCCTGCAGACATTCGCGGCGCAAAGGATCGGTTAGCTTGTCGTGCTCTTTTTTGTGGCTGCCTAGGGCTGCAGCCGGCAAATCAGCCTGATCTTCCTCGATGCCAGTGACAACAGGCATTTCATTGACTGGATAATAACCGAAGTACGGATTTTCAGGAGCTACGTAGGGTGTATGAGGACGGAAAAAGCCCACCGCCAAGAAAAATGGACGCTCACGTTGACGCGCACATCGTTCCAAAACCCATTCGGCATCTGCCGCCATCAATCCATCAGTATGCTTGCTGTCATCATTTTTGCTGGCCAACCAACTTAACGTGCCTCCAAAATTGCCAGGCGTAAGCGTGAAAATCTGCGGCTCCTCAACTAGACGATCCACGCCTGCCGGGTTGAGTTCAAGTTCCCAGGACCCAGGATCATCATGCCCATTGGTTCCAATAGACTTAGGGACATTGTAATGGTAAAGCTTGCCAATTCTAGCAGCGAAATAACCCGCCTGGCGAAAAGCCTGCGGCATGCTTAATTGAGTTGGAATAGTCTGCCGGAAAATCTGGGCATTCTTGATTATGCCTGTCGAGTTTGGATAGAGTCCTGTCAGCATCGAGTTTCTACTGGGCCCACACAGCGGGTAAGAGCAATAGGCATGTTGAAATCGCATTCCCCTGGCTGCCAAACGATCAATGTTAGGAGTCCGAACTCGTTGGTAGTCATAACAAGCTAAGAAGTTATTCAGGTCGTCCGAAATGATGAATAGTACGTTGGGTCGTTGGCCTAGCCCCTCCGTTACAGCAGAGACCTGCTGAGCCTCACCAACGAGCGATCTCCCACAAAGCAGCAAAAGTAAAAAGCACCGCAACGGTAAGGCCGTATGCATGGGAGAGAACCTCAAAAAAGTGTTGGGAGTGAGAGTTGGTTTGAAATTTAGACTTTCAATAATATCAAAAATCGTATGGAAGTCGGGGCAACCAAGCCGCCGTCTAGGTAGTAGCAAGTAAAAAAGGATAAAGTCGTCAACACTTACCTCCCCGCTGGGGCCGCTGGGGAGGTGGCGAGTGAAACGAGCCGGTGGGGCGCAAGCGTTATATGAGTGTACCGAACGCAAGATACTGAGATCAACAGTCGTGACGGCGAGCTTCGATGGAAGGTAGATCAAAGACAAAAAGAACCCTACCCGCTCGCGTTGCTCGCGACCTTCCCAGAGGGCAGGTTAGGCGGAAGGTATTGGCGAACAAAGTGATCAATGTTGTTAACAACTTACCTGCCAGCCGGAGAGACGGCGAGTGAAACGAGCCGGTGGGGTCGCGTGCAGGGCCCACTTAGCCGTGCCTGCAATGTTTAACGCAAGCCAACGCCCGACGTGAGACTCCAATATCCACCTCTCGAATGATCACACAAAACGGCTCGCCCTCTGACGGACTCGAGCAGCTGATTCTGGCAAAAGACGGTTTGCCCACCTACCCAAGTTCGAATGGGCCAACCTTGAAGCACCTCTCCAGCCCAGGGACTCCAACCACAACGTGTAAACTGAACGTTGTTATCAACAGTGCGTTTCAATCCCATATCCACCAACACTAAATCCGCGTCATAGCCTGCCTCGATTCTACCCTTTCCAACCAGACCCCAGACACGCGCAGGTGCGTCACTCATCCAGCCAGCAATCTGTTCAAGGGTGCATAACCCTTGATTTGCTCGATTCAGCATGAGTGGCAGACAGTTCTCAACGGCAGGTATGCCACTCGGACTAGCTGGATACGTCAATTGCTTTTCTTGGATGGTGTGAGGCGCGTGGTCGGTAGCGATCAATTGAATTGTACCGTCAACAAGCGCATTCCAAATAGCTACAGCGTCCTGCCTGGATTTGAGTGCAGGATTCATCTGACACAAAGTTCCTAAGCGTGCATAGTCATCGATTGAAAATAGAAAGTGATGTGGACAGGCTTCTGCTGTGACGAAAGGTTTTCCAGCTCGTATCAATGACAATTCGTCCTCCGCACTCGCATGCAACACATGAAAACGATGCTTGTGGCGTAGGGCCAAATCAACCGCCCTGCTTGTTGCAACAGTAGCCGCGCGGGTATCGCGAATGCGTGAATGATCCTGAATAGTTGGATTCTCTCCCACCATCGCACGATTGGCTCGTACTGTAGATTCATCTTCACAATGAGCACAAATTGGTAGTTGGGTACTGGAGAATATTTCTTCAAGGGCCCCCTGCGAATCAACTAGGAGATCGCCCGTACTTGAGCCGATAAAAATCTTAATTCCTGGAACACAGATGGATTTACCTTGAGGTTCAACACCCTTTAGTTGAGTGGCTGCTCGAAGAGCATCCAGATTGGAATCCGTGGCTCCAATATAGAATCCATAGTTAACTCGACTTACTTTCGCAGCACGAAGGTACTTCCAGGCTAAACGTTCATGGTCTACAGCAGGTGGACTGGTGTTCGGCATTTCAAGAAAAGTCGTAACACCACCAGCGGCACAAGCTCGGCTACCCGATTCAAGATCCTCCTTGTGCTCAGCCCCTGGTTCGCGGAAGTGGACTTGATCGTCTATCACTCCCGGCAGCAAGTAGTGTCCTGTAGCTTCGACAATCTCTTGGCACGATTGATCCCACCCAGCGTCTACGGCCAGTATTTTATCATCTTGTAATAACACATTGGTCAGAGCAATACCGTCAGGTAATACAACTTGAGCACCTCGAATCAAGACTCGCTTTGCCATAAACAATATTTCTATACAGTGAAGTAACGGATACAATCTTTCTACTGGAACGCCGGCAGCTCATGTTGGTGGGCAGGAGGCCAAATTTCAACTGTGAGATGAGACAACTCATCATATCCTGATATTGATCAGGCAAAAATGGAACACTTGAGACCGTTTGTAACGCAAGCAAACTTGTTATTGAGACTGAAGTTCCTACTACAGTGGGTGATTGGACAGTCTACGGGTAAACATAATTTGAGGCAAACGATGGGATGGCTAAAGAACAACTTATTGGCGTGGAAGCGGAATTTTATGGCCCTGCAAAGTTTGAAGATAAGGGGTCCGATGCTGTTGGCGGCAGTTGCTTCAGTTTTTTCCACTTCCTGCAGTTCGGCTCATCAAGTTTCCCGGGCCATTGAGTTAGTGAACTCTGCAGGCCTTAGTCTAGAGGGCGGAAAGCCTGAGCAGGCCCGCACCCAGGCCTTGGAAGCAATTGAGTTAGCTACAGATTCTCCTCAGATCTTGCAGTCCGCAGCGGAATTGCTTTACCGGGCCGGCTTTGTCGAAGAGAGCGTGCCCGTCTTTGATCGAGTTATTAATTTGGCCCCTGAAGATCGGTCTCACAACTGGCAACGCGGAATTGCCCTGGCAACTTGCGGTAAGTTCAAGGAAGGAGCGGAACAATTCCAGTGGCATCATGATGTTAATCCTGACGATGTTGAGAATTCAGCCTGGTACTTTCTCTGTCTTGCCAAAAGCGATTCCCTAGCGAAGGCACGTGAAAGCGTAATCCCCAGCCGGGGAGATGCCAGACAGCCGATGATGACCATCTTGAAGATGCTAAAACAAGAGGCTACGCCGGAAGAGGTTATCAAAGTTGGAGCCAACAGCCGAAGCGGCCAGTTCTACGCAGCACTTTACGTTGGACTGTATTACGATTCACTAGGAGATCCGGAAAAGGCCAAGAAGTATTTCAGGGATGCTTGTGCCGTCAATATTGACGGTTATATGGCTGATACGGCCAAAGTTTATTCGGAAATTCGGTTCCAGGAAAAATCGCCTTAATAATCCGAATATTCCGGAGATCGAATCTCTTCAATCCTCGCAAAACCTCCGCATCTCATCTCAAGCGTAATGTAAGCTTCCTCAGCGACTTTTCTGTCTGAGCAAGCAGTGATGGCTAGGTCATCTTGCACTAGTTCAGCCGTCAAGCTTGGTTGCCGCCACAGGAAATTTCTCTGTTGCGCTCTAACCAACGATTGTATCGCTTGTATGACACCAAGTTACGTTTGGGGTTCCCCCACGGAAGAGAACCAGGATTTGCACAATGAAGACTCTAAACCAAGCACCACGTACACCGGATCAAGTCAAAGCGGACGAATTCGATCAGATCAAACGCCGAATCCACAATAAGCTCGTCGACAAGTTGGATCTCAGCCGAATTGGTGACATGAAGGGCGAGCAACTAAGACGTGAAATCCGCATGGTTGTTGAGCACCTGTGCGATGCAGAAAACACGCT
>JAGQOY010000147.1 GCA_020427005.1 Planctomycetales bacterium | reverse complement strand
CTGATAGTCCGGTGCAAAGGGGTTGCGTGCCTGCATCACCATCGGCAATGGAACACCCGCAAGGGTGAGCGACATGGCCGCCATGTCGATGTGCTCGATAAGGTCCTGCCGTCGCTGACCTTTTGGCAAACCGGGACCGCTGACCACGAAAGGAATGTGAGTACCTTCGTCATAAAGGAACTGCTTCCCACGCACGTGACTCACGCCATGGTCCGAGATGAAAAAGATGACCGTATGATCGAGGATGCCTTCCGCGCGCAAGCGCTCCACGATTTCGCCTACATGTTTGTCCGTGATTCGTACAGCATCGAGAGTTGCTGACCAGTCATCGAGTATAGGCTGCGTCCGCGGGTAATAGGGTGGTAGCGGCAACCCTTGAGTGGATGTCGCACTGCCGAGCGTCCTGCGGGCATCGATCAGTTGGCTCGCCACATCACGGATCTTACCACCGAACAATTGGATCTGTGCAAAAAATGGTTGGCCGGGCTGGCGGTTTTTCCAGTCTGTGCCGTCGTAAATACCCGGGCTGAACTCGAAGTTGTAGTCCGTCTTGCCCTTGCGCATCGCCGGGTAGCTGCCGTTGGATGTATGATAGCCCGCTTGCTGAAACAGCTGGGGAACAAGCTGCACCTCGGGTGGCAGTCTGATCTTCTCCGTGCCCACGCCGCTACGATGATGGTGCGCTCCAATGCTTGTTTGATACATCCCGGTTATCAGCGCTGAGCGCGATGGCGAGCAAATCGGTCCAGTGACGAAGGCGCGTTCAAACAGCACGCCAGTCGCGGCCAGCATGTCCACATTGGGAGTTTGGATTGTCTTTTCGCCGTAGCATCGAAAGTGCGGCGACATGTCCTCGGCGATGAGCCAGAGAATATTTGGTCGTTCCGCCGACACCTCCTTGGAATGCATTAGAGACAGTAAGGTGGCGAAGAGAAAAAGTATGAATTTCATAGCGATTTTTTTTGAGCGTTGAGGTCTTTATGTACCAGAGTGTTCCATCACGCACTTCAGTTCGGGATCACACTAGATAAATAGTCAATTATACCAGTGTAAACATGGGTTTTGCCGTCTGAGGCTGGTCCAAGGCGGAAGTAAAGTCCGGTGAATTATTCGTCCCAATATTTCCGTAGACTCGAAGCTGCCCGTGAAACGCCTCTCCGACCAGTAGATCTCGCAGGCCATCTCCATCTACATCCAACACGGCAGGCGCCGCGTGCCCATTACGCTCTACATCCAAGGCATTTCCATTCACTTCAATTGCAATAAGGCCTTGTAGTGAACTCTGCGCCGTTACGAGTTCGGTCAGAGCAAACACAAGAAGCATAGTGAGTTGCAGTATCACCAGTTGAGGATGTACGGTCCTCAAGTACCTACCGTCTGCCGAGCGGGACGCCGAGCAATCTAACCTCACCAACCCCTTAGCCGTCTGTCGTAGGGTGTTGCCCCATGATCGCGCAGAAACATTTATTGACCTGTGAATTACAGACACTTGTCTCATATCAACTGCCCTTGCATTTTCTTCATTCTCCCTTCTCCACAATTACTTCACATCCAGCGCTTCTTGAGCTGGTGTTACATCCCAAACGAGAATGTCACCGGTCATCTTTCCGGTATACAACTGCCTTCCATCATTCGAAAAACGCAATGCGGAGACTTCTCCCATCTGGTCGGAGGAAAGCAATTGCAGTTCCCTACCTGTCTCGGGTTCAAGCAACACGATGCGGCTTGACGCCATCGTCTGCCCTCCTCCAATTCCAACGGCCAACACTCTACTATCAGGTGACAATTGAAAATGGCGTATTACACCTTCGTCGACTCTCCGGATCCATTCGATACGATCCGTTTCGATATCAAAACAGACAGCCTGTTGCCGACTACCTCCCATCCGTGAATACACCCCAAGAGAAACCCAAACCAGCCCTTTGTCGATGTCTGCCAATGGTTTGCAGTAACTACCGGCTCGTTCCCGTTCGTTAGTGATAAAGCTCGCAGACAGTTCGTAGAGCGACTTGTGCGCTTTGGGTGATTCCGCGTCAACATTCCAACGCCAATACTGATTGCCATCGAACAGCACCAATTTGGAATTGTCGCTCGACATCAATAATCGGTTGTTAGAACCATCTGCTGTTTGAAAGCCGCTGATTCTAGTGTGCACTTGCCCATCATCGACGCCCAAAATTTCAATTTGATTTTCTACGTTGCCAGGTTCAGCAGTTCCTCCAAAGGGACTCGGTGATCCTCCAAAATCCCCTGCGGAACCACTAGCCACTGCCATGGTGGACCTGTCGTTAATTATGGCGATTCCAAAATTTCGACCATTCAGGTCCTTTCGGCGCACTCGCGATCCGTCACTTACTTTCAACCATTCCACAAAACCATGCAGTTTGGGCACTAGGCTCTCGCCTGATACGATTAGTTCATCTTGATCCAAAAAAAATAGCTCACTGACACTCCAGCTCTCTTGTAGTAGTTTTCGGATCTGCTTCCCACTCGTAGTGTCCCAAAGGTAGACTACACCATCGCTTCCAGACGATGCCATTTGCTGTCCATCGGGCGACAACGCAATGTCAGTTACATTGCCTTTATGCCGCTCATGATCGGAATCCAAACGCTGCCCAGTCGTCAGATCCCATAATTCGAGTGAGCTGGCATAATTTACAGCCAGCAGTCGATTGTTAGGTGATATGGCCATCGGTGGAATACTCGAGCGTCCATTTTCAATCGAAGGCAGTTCCAAGTCACGTGTCCGAGTCCAGTCCGCCGTGTCCCAAAGAACTATTCGGTTTCCATGAAGAGTTGCAAGTGTAGTTCCGTCATCTGACACACAAAGAGTGTCCAGACTGGGATTTGGCAGCCCAGAGAGATCCAAATCCATCAAATGTGTTCTCGCGTCCACATCCATTATTCGATAAACCGTTCCGGACTGGCCGTCATCTCGTACAGAAATGTACGCGCACACAAGCTGATGGCCTCGAACAAAAGCCAGCTTTTGAGCGCTCGAGCGTTGGCTTTGTGGCGCCGGTAAGGCACTGTGTTCACCGGTCTGTAGATCCCAAAGCATGGTGATTTTCGAACTTCCGGATGCTGCAACGTAGCGACCATCCAGCGAAAAAGGGGTCCCGTCATGCTCTTGAATATCCCGTGCTGAAAAATAGAGCGTTCCAATTTCAGTACCATCGTCAATATCAAGCATTCGGAGTGGCTGTTGACCATCAGTAAGTAGGAGCACGGTATTGTCTAACGGCGAAAACGTGACTTCTTCCAAGCGGTTCATGCTCTTGTGCCAGTGCACTGTAAAATCGTGTAGATCAAAAATCGTCACTACAACGTTGTCGTCTATTCGAGGACGACTCTGAGTTGCCAAAAAACGCTTGTCCGGAGAAACTGCTAGATACTCATGCCCTGGAGGGGAAGTCCAGTCGATGCTTTGCGATTGTAGGTTCCAAACAGTTACATGTCCGTTCCTTTCATGGCTGGTTATCAACTGCGACGAATCAGCCAAGAATGCATGTACAGAGCCTAATGTGTCGAGCGGGTTATGTGATCCAAATCGCTGGATAGGTTCTGCCGAAGTCGTTGGTTGCGAAAAACTGGCAATAGTATTATTGAAATCCTCGTCCGTTGGCTGTGTAAATGTTCCCTGGAGTGTCGTGGAGGCTGCTGCTTGGTCCCCCGCCTCTTGAGGCGCTGCCTGAGCTTCGGTTGGTTGAATGGCGTCGGTCAATCCAAATAATGCGACGCCGACAATCAATAGCAAGCCAAAAAGATTTCCCATGCGTCTGCGAGTTTTCGAAGTTTCTGCCACGTCCATCGCAACGCGCATAATGCGATAGCGCACCAAATGCTTCGAGGTTAGCATCCCGCAAAGTCCGGGCGCCACGTTGGGAGGGCAGAATTCCTCGAGCATGTGCAACAACGTCAAGCCATACTGGCGACGCTGGTCAGGTGTTAGATCTTGCATTACCGAATCATCGCAGGCTGCTTCGCTACACAGACGCATCGCACGAGCGGTCAACCAGGCGGCGGGATGGAACCAGTAGATAGTCCGGATAATCAGTATCAACCACTGATTCAAAACGTCACGTCGCCGAATATGAGTCAACTCGTGGCCGAGTACTGCTCGCAGCTGTGCGTCGTCCAAGCTGTTCAACTCGGATCTCGGAAGAACAATTGAAGATCGACATATGCCAACAACAAACGGACTGTGATTCCCAGGTGAAACCAATAGTCGCGGCAAGGTTCTCATCTGCAACTTGTGACAGATAGATAGCATGGTTTCGTAGGCGCGTCCAGTTTTCAATGTTCGACTCTCATGTACCAATCGACGAAGGCAGGTGAGAGCCACCAGCTGAATCGCACCAAAATAAAACAAACCGGCCAACCAGACGATCGTCAACAATACGATGGTTGCGTCGCGGGAATTGAACTTCGGCCATTGCCAGCCGGGAGATTGCATAACAGCAGGTTCCTCTGCTACACCGTGAAACGACGCCTCGTTATAAATGGAACCATTTTCATTAGTTGGAACGACGTTTAACGACAGACCTTGATCGCTGGATAAACGCGACTCGCTTTCATAGAATTCTTCATCGATTCGATCGACTGTACCCGTATTGCTGGCATCTGATGACGGCGGAATGGGAGATACACTTTCCCTTGAAGTAAATCCGTCTGAAATATGCGTCGAGCTCGCCGCTGAATACTCACTACCAATCCAGTTGTAGACACTCAATGGACTGGGCGGCGTAGTTAATAGTACTAGGCGGCAGAATACCATTCCCCATAACCAGTAACGCCACCTTGGTGCGATGTGATCGCGAAGCAACAGCAGAAGTACCGAAATTGCAACAAACAGGATAGCTGATTGCCAGCAGGTGCGCCATGCAATCAGTAGCAGGTCATTTAACCAGGACAATGCCGACGCATGGATGGCACAAACAATGAACCAGCTATTCATGACTTCTTCCCGCGAGACTTACTTGACTTCCCTTTCGCTTCGAGCATCTGCTTCAATTCATCAATTTCAGACTTGGAGAACTGGCCATCTTCGACAAAGTGGCTAACCAGTGCGCGAAGATCTCCGCCGAAAACTTTGGTCAGGAACGAGTCGCTGCGATGACGAATGCACTCGCTCTGTGTGACTTTAGAGCGATAGATGTACTTAGCAGCATCGACCGAGTATGTGAGCGCGCCCTTTTCTACCAACCGAGTTAACAGCGTTCGAATCGTGCGATGATTCCAATCGTGCGATTCCGCAAGTTCTTCAATAACCTCCGCCGCCGTCCGTGGCTCAGCCCGCCAGATCACGAGCATCACATCCCATTCCGCATCTGATATTTTCACTTTACTCTCCTTGTGACTACACGTGTAGCCACAGCGTACCACATGTGTAGTCAAGGTGCAAGTGAATAATTTGTCCGCAATGCCGAGATCCGTATCGAAACTTCTGTCATGCGGTTCGAATAGTAGCAATTCGGGATGAGCCGTGTGTCACAGTCTCAATACGAAAACAACCGAAATGGCCCAATAGGGCGCGACCTGAAACAAGAAGGTTAATTGACCGTGATCCACTGCCACTGAGGCTGCACCTTGCGGATCAAACTAACAAACTTGACTATCGAAAATGTAAGTCGGCTGAAGAAGCTCATTCAAAGGCAAAGCAAGGTAGTCGAGGAATGTCGCTCGCCGAGGAGGTTTCATGGCGCATAGCACTGTTCGGCGGCATTACTAGTCAAAGAAACCGTCAAGTTGGAGCTGCTTCATCTTCTCGACAAATTCCTTCATGGTCGCAATGTCAGGAAAAGATCTAAAGTACAAATTTTCCCACTCTACGAGCCGCTCTTCGTGACTGCGATATACTCCTACTGACTTGGCGCGAGCGTCTGGATTCCGTGGCCACTGATCGTACAGGTAATCCAGATCAAACGGCTCTTTACCCTTGTCTAGTGCTTCTTTCTTGGCTAACCGAAGCTCGAATGCCTCTACCTCCGCTTTTGTCTTGATACGAGCCATCAACCACTCTTTGGCTTTTTCACCTTCAAGACTCATCACTTGCTCCTGTAGATTCCGGCCAGCTAACAAAAATTCCATTCGCATCGATTCAAAGTGCCAAAGTACTGGAAAAAACGCACGGACAAGTTCATTCGGGCGACAGGATTTGGGCAAAAAAGTTGCGGAAAGGACGACTTTGAGCAGCCAGCCACCCCCCAAATGTTGATCGATGTTCGACCTAATAGAGTTTGGATTGCAATTCTGTTCCGGTTCATGCCCCTACTTTTCCTGATTGGTATATGTGTTTAATATGGCCTGTTATTGATAACGAGTCTCATTACCAAATAATTGGAGGGAGCTATGGGTTCACAAGAGAAATCACTGTTTTGGGAGTACTTGGCGTCGGTTTGCAAGAAACGAAACGGATTCACGCTCGCTGAACTTCTAGTAGTTATTGCAATTATAGGTGTACTAGTTGGGTTGTTATTGCCAGCTGTGCAGGCCGCAAGAGAGGCTGCACGTCGAATCCAGTGTCAAAACAATCTCAAACAATTGGGTTTGGCGACGTCAAACTACGAGAGCGCGTATAAGTGCATCCCCCCCTCCATGTGCGTCAACTTCGATGGAAGTCAGTATGGTGAATGGGGGCCGCAGGCAAGACTTCTGCCTTTTGTCGAGCAGGCCAATTTGCAGAACCTAATCGACTTCAAAAAAACTTATAAGGACCAACCCAACGTAGTAAAAATGCGTGTTCCAGTACTCATGTGCCCAAGCGAAGTAAATGATCGCCCGAGTGGGGCAGATGATTTGTTGCAGTATCCTTTATGCTACGGAGCCAACATGGGAACATGGATGGTATTTGATCCCCAGAAGCGACGGCCGGGAAACGGCGTTTTTTTGGTTAACAACAAAACAAGGCTCGCATCGATTACGGACGGTACCAGTCAGACCGTTGCCTTCAGCGAAGTGAAGGCGTTTCAGCCAATCATCAAGACGGGAGGATCACCACCCACCGTATTACCTTCCAATCCATCCCAGATTGCGAGTTTTGCTGGTTCAAACTTCGAAAAGCAGGACGGTCACACCGAGTGGGTTGAAGGAAGGGTACATCAAGACGGGTTTACTGCAACTTTTGGCCCTAACAGCGTTATCCCATATGACTTTCAAGGCAAGTCATATGATATTGATTACACGTCGGCAGAAGAGGGTGAATCCGTCGAATCAACTTTCGCTGCCGTGACATCGCGCAGTTTCCACGTTCGCTCGGTGAATTTTGTCCATGTAGATGGTTCCGTTCATTCGGTTAGCGACTCCATAGATCTTCATATTTGGAGGAACTTGGCTGCTCGGAACGATGGAAATGTCATTCAAGAGGCTAATTAATTTGTCCCTTCATGACACTCCCGGACTCGCCATATGGATGGTGAAGAAAGGCTATTCCTGGAATAACAGCAAGCGAAGTATTGGTTGAAGCGATTGTCGGCTTAGGTGCATAGCGCAATCATATCCCAAACACATTGCGCTAACAGGAATGCGTTTTTTTGCTTCAAAGGCGAGAGGTCCCCAGTCAAATTGTTGCAGGCAGATGGAGTTTGGGAGCACTCCAGTTGACAAATCGCCAAAAAGAATCTATCGTTAATCGTAGATGGACGATGATGTGTAGCAAGAGAGAGAATTTTGGCAAAGAAAGTGGCAAATAAGAACTGCGATTCAGCGCAAGTGAAACTGAAACCAGATCCGATAGCCGAAGAGCTGGCAGATCTGGCTTGGGCGGTTGCGCATCCGGCCAGAGTGCAGATCGTTCGCCTTTTAATTGGTCGAGATGCGTGCATGTGTGGTGAAATTGTGGACTGCTTGCCTTTGGCGCAATCTACTGTTTCACAGCACTTGAAGATCTTAAAAGAATCGGGATTGATTCAAGGCGAGGTAGATGGGCCAAAAGTTTGCTATTGCGTAAACGAGCAAAGCCTCGCCAGACTGAAGAAACTCATCGGTGACCTATAGAATTTTTTTGTGATCGCTTATCGTTTAGCGGCGATGGACGATTTTAACTAGAGGAAAGTTGATATGAGCCATGTACAGATTTTCGACCGGGCAATGTGCTGTAGCACAGGGGTATGCAGTCCACAAGTTGATCCCGTTTTACCAACATTTGCAGCAGACCTTGAGTGGTTGAAAGAGAAAGGACATCAGGTTGAGCGATTCAATCTGGCACATGATGCAGCACGCTTTTCCGAAAATCCAACAGTAGGGCAGTTACTCGCGACTGAAGGGATAGAGTGCCTACCTTTGGTTCTTGTCGATGGGCAGATTGTTAGCAGGAACGGCTATCCAGTTCGCGAGAATCTTGCTCTTTGGACGAATACTCAACTGAATTCCAAGGGAGCACTTCCGGTTGTTGGTGGGGGACGCTGCGCAGATTCAGGCTGCTGTTAGCTGTAATTTTAGGAGAGGTTCATGAGATTCTTAGATGTACCAACTCGCAACTTGTTTTTTACTGGCAAGGGTGGAGTTGGAAAAACGTCACTGGCATGTGCCACGGCAATCCGATTAGCCGACCGCGGCAAACGGATTCTGTTAGTCTCTACCGATCCAGCTTCAAACCTTGACGAAGTGCTGGTTGCAGAACTAAGCAGTCGCCCAACGGCTATTGTTACTGTGCCAAAGCTCTGGGCGATGAATATTGATCCGGAACAGGCAGCACACGAATATCGTGAACGAATGGTTGCACCTTATCGTGGTATTTTGCCTCCTGCCGCCGTGCAAAGTATGGAAGAGCAGTTTTCAGGCTCCTGTACTTTGGAGATTGCTGCATTTGATGAGTTTGCAAAGCTACTAGGCGAACCTAAATCGACAAGTGAATACGATCACGTCATTTTTGATACTGCTCCTACCGGACATACGCTTCGTTTGCTGAGTTTGCCTTCTGCCTGGTCTGGCTTTATGGAGTTAAATACTTCAGGCACTTCATGCTTGGGGCCACTGGCGGGATTGCAGGCCCAGCGAGCCGTTTATAAATCGACCGTGAACGTTCTTGCAAACCACGAAGAAACAACCCTTGTATTAGTAACTCGTCCCGAGAATTCAGCCTTGCGAGAAGCAGCAAGAACGAGTGGAGAATTAAGTGAGCTTGGAATTAGGAACCAGCAACTGGTTGTCAACGGAACGTTTTCAGCAAGCGATCCCAGTGATTTGATTGCATGCGCCATGCAAAATCGATGCGAGTCTGCAATGGCGGAAATGCCGATTGACCTGACCCGACTGCCACAGACGTTGATTCCTCTCTCTGCAAGCAGTCTGGTGGGTATTTCATCCTTACGAGCATTGATGGCACCAACGAAGAATCACGACAGGGTATTAGCCAATGGCAGGACCAAAGATTTGCTTCAAACAAGTAACCTGTACTCGATGAAATCGCTTGTTGAGGAGTTAGCCAATGGTGGTCGTGGGGTCATTTTGACAATGGGCAAGGGAGGAGTTGGAAAAACCTGTGTATCAGCAGCTATTGCCGTAGCACTTGCTGAAAAGGGTTTCCAGGTTCACCTTACAACTACCGACCCAGCAGCCCACCTGACCGCTGTATTGGCCGGAGTATCAATGGTGGATTTGAGCGTAAGTTGCATTGACCCTGCCCAAGTAACAGCTGCATATCGGAACGAGGTGATGAACACAGCTGGAGCGAATTTGGATGAGCAGGGAAAAGCATTGCTCGAGGAGGACCTTCGCTCTCCGTGCACAGAAGAAATTGCCGTGTTTCGCGCTTTTGCCGAAGCAGTAGCTGAAGGTGAAGAGGGATTTGTCGTATTGGACACTGCTCCCACGGGTCACACAATTCTATTACTTGATTCCGCGCTAGCGTATCATCGCGAGGTAACTCGCCAAACTCGCCAAATGCCGGAGCCCGTTGAAAGGCTTTTGCCTCGCTTGAGGGACTCGGAGTTTACTCGAGTCCTCGTTGTTACGTTACCCGAGTCAACGCCTGTACACGAAGCTGCCAAACTGCAAGAAGACTTGCGGCGGGCTGAAATAGAACCCTATGCCTGGGTAATAAATCAATCCCTAATCAGTCATGAAATTTGTGATCCGATATTGCTTGGTCGGAAATCCGCTGAAACTCCGTTTATTGAAGAAGTACTGAGTGAGCATGCAAATCGAACCGTACTGATTCCTTGGTTAGTGGACGCTCCAACTGGCCTCAATGGGTTGCACAAACTGATTCACCAAGAAGCTGACCTTGTCGGCCAATTGAAGAGCTTTTCGATGAACAAGTAGAGCGTTTCGAAATGAACTGGCTTCGCTTGGCAAGTTCGAGGAGAGGTAGACATTCCTGCACTAAGCCGCGCGAAGATACTGTATCCCTATCGCAGAGACCGTTCTCGCGCTTGACTTGTTGTACTTGCTGTATGGAGGAATTCTTCGGGTATGGATCTCTAAGCAGCGGGCGGCTGGTAATAGTCGTCCCAGCTTCGATCTCCTAACACGATCCGATGCTCTATAGTCCGCCAAGTTCGTTGATCAAACGATGAGGCCCATACCGCCGCGGCCGATTTCACGCAAAATGCGATAATCACCGAGCTTGCCGGAAATGCGACCCGCTGGGTGGGCTGCTTGGGGAGCATGCGGGGCGTCCGGACTGGAAGCATGCAGTGCATAAACAGTTGCAGCCATGTGGCGAATGGCTGACTCGTGAGCCGGATAGCGGGCCACCATGGCGTCGATGGCACTTGCGGTTAGTTCCCGCGGTTGATCCGTCATCTTTTCGAGTAGATGTGGAAGTATTTCCTCGGAGGCCTCCGAGTGAGGAGGTTTTTGGTCAGAACTCGTAGGTGGTTGCACTCAAGAATCTCGCTCCAATTGTTTTCTCAAATGTTCAATTGCTCTAAAGTGACGCGACTTGACACTCAGTTTCTTGGCTAGCTGATATTTGGTTGTCATTGTAATCTACACCCGTACCCAAAGCCATCAGTTACCAATATGCCAGCTGGACTGCTACTGCTAGGTGACGGTACAGGTTTCGTCAGCTTGTTTGATAGCTCTTTGATAGGCCAGCAATTTTTCGAGCTGGACTGCCATCGTGGCCCCACTTCAGAAAGTAGTGAGAAGAAAGGAGTGCTGCCCTGCGGAAGATGAAGGGGGAGAAAGTAGAGCAGTAGACCGAGTAGAAGGAGAGAAAATCGAGCGGCCATGAACATTGCAATTTCTAGATAACTGCCGTTCTTGAACGCTCCAATATGTTCTTTCACTCCTCTACGCTCTACTGTCGCTTAAGCGCAGTCGGGATAAAAAGGCTTGAGTCAGATTATTTTGCTAAACCATCCAAAAATTGGGGCGGGCTTTTACGTCCTCAAAACCCATGCTCACAAATGATGCTTGCTTCTAATTCCCTCGAACTATCACGCTACAGTCCTGCTCGAAACGTAAGGCCAAATTGCTTCAAGCCATACCAATTTTGGCGAAACAGAAGGCAAAATCGATCAGCGGGGGCTCCCCGAAAGTTAACATGGTGAATCCAAAGAGATCCTGAGTACGACGTCAACAACGACAGTTTTGCGGTTTCTGTGAATGAAGCAGGATTTTCGCGTTCGACATGCCGATATATGAGATTAAGACGCGGTCTATTTCCGTTTCAGAAAGCAGTATTAAAGATGCCACATCATGCGGGTGTATCAACGCCGCTTTACTGCCCAGACCCGAATTACACCTCTCCGCACCCATCAATTGTTGTCGCCGTTCTGACGTGTCAACGCAACGACACACTTCGACGGTTCCTGGCAGAGTTCTCAAAGATCGAATTTCCCTCAAATGCGCATGTAATTCTGCTAGTCGTTGACAATGATGAGGATGGTTCCGCGCTGCCGATTGTCGAGACGCACCGAGATCAAATACCTTGCCTTCGATATGTAGTCGAACGTACGTCCGGCATACCCTTCGCCAGAAACCGGGCGATGGACGAGGCGTTCTCGCAGCAAGCAGATTTTCTATGCTTCATCGACGACGATGAATTCCCGGACCGACAATGGCTTGTTAGTCTTGTTGAAGCATGGCGACAGTCACAAGCCGAACTGATTGGAGGGCCGGTCAGCGTTGCCCCTGCGGATGCCTCTTTGGGATGGTGGCAGAAGTTGATCAACAAAAGTCTGGCATCACGCCAACAACGAAAGAATGTTGCAGCTGCCAACGCTCCGACAAACGGCCGTCGTCCAACGATCGTCACCAACAACTGGTGGTGCGATCTCCAATGGCTCAAACAAACGGGCATTCGTTTTGATGAACGACTGGCTGTCACCGGTGGATCTGACACGGCGTTTTTCAAGGCGGCGGTTGCTCGTGGGTGCAAGACTGCTTGGTGCCCAGACGCCGTTGTCTACGAAACCGTGACGCCTGACCGACTGTCGTTGCGTTACCAATTTCGGCGAGGCGCATCACAATCGATGACTCATTTCCATATGAAGCATTACCCGATCGTACCTTCGACGGTCGTCGTGACCGCTGTCAACGCAATTGCCCGTTTTCTTCTCGGTTGTTTGCTGTTTGTGATGCCGCTGTATGGAACTGCGTCGATAGTAATGGCAATCCGGTCGCTCGGCTGGGCGGTCGGAAGGATCCAGGCGTTGCTCGGGAGCCGGTCAAAGCTCTACGATCGGAGAGCAGTTACTGTTGGTCGTACTTCGCGAAAGCCCGTGGCGGCGGACTGGTCGGCCGTTTCGTCTACAGTGCTCTGACGGCAACTTTGACATGTGCGAAGCGTCGCTCAATTCTCAATCCCATCGTGAATGGCCCATGGCAGCCTTCCAGAGCAAACTTCACATAAGAGTAGCGTGTTTTCGCCTGATTGATCAAAGATTTCCCTGAAAGCACACGCTATACGTCTGTGCGACTCGCACTAGTACGATCGCCCTTCCAGCAAATCGTGCATTCCGGATATATACTTCATTCGGTTAGGAATGAGGATGTGCAACAATGTCTGTCCGAACATCAAAGCCGGACGCGACCCATGCAGTTCCCGCAGACCTGTGTATAGCGCGCTGATCCAGCTACTGGAACATCGCGATTATAGAAGGTACGTTCGAGAAGGCATGGACGACATGGAAACGTTGGACTTCGAATAGGACCGAATGCTGGCGGCACCAACAGGTCTTCATCACGCCATCCGAAAGATTCGCCTATTTTTGAATCGGCTTGGGACTGAACTGAGTTGAATTGGTCCAACCGGCCGATACCTCCGGGAAGGTAAATATTTGGATTATTTGCGAATTTCGTTGTAGAAAGGAGATGTTGATGCACTGCAATTCGACGGAAGAACAGGGGCGGCTGATCACCATTCCCAAAGAGACGAGTTACTACCGCATTGTCACTGATGATCCCAGCAACTGGCACATCGTTGCTAATCGACCCGTCGCCCAGGGAAAACTCGTTCTGCCCGCCGGAATTGCGTTCCACATTGATGTCGCCGGCGTTGAATTCGTTGATGTGGTCCTACAAGAAACACAGGAACGTAAGAGAGTCTACACCGTTGTATCTGCCGTTCCGAGCGATGCAAGTTGTGTGCAGAATGCACTAGAGATTCCTTGGTGCTTCATGAATCATTCGTGCACACCCAATACAGTTGACCGTTGGGATGCTCAAGCAACAGCTGATCTCGAACACGCAGAGACTGAGGCCATACGAGATATAGCTGAGGGTGAAGAACTCACGTTTGATTACGACTTGGAGCAGCATGACTACGGTTCGCCATTCGAGTGCCGATGCGGCGCCGAATCATGTCGTCGAGTAATTCGCGGCTTTGGCGGATTAGTTCACGAACAACAGGAGCGATTGCTAGCTATCGCTTCGCCGTTTGTGCAACATAAATACCGGCGCGAGTCTGTAAACATGCAACCGCATGGACGGCACTTGGTTATTGACTACTGGGACTGCGATGCCAGCGTGCTCAATGATGAAGCCAGGCTGAGTCAGCTTCTCACGAAGGCAGCGAACGCAGCCGGTGCCACAGTTATTTCAACACACTCACACCGATTTGCCCACCAAGGTATCACGGCAGTCGCTATTCTCTCGGAATCGCACCTCTCAATCCACACCTGGCCTGAGACCAGATACGCTGGAGTAGACGCATATACCTGCGGCGAATGCGATCCACTTCTTGCTCACCGGGTACTTGTTAAGGAACTGTCCGCAGGCCGTGCCGAGTTCGTGGAACTTTCGCGTGGTCGGGCCAACACTCCGCGTTCCATTGCAGTATCCGAAGAGAGCCCGCAACGCTCACGGGCAGAGGACGGCGGCGACTGGTTCTTTGAGGGCGCCGTTCCCGGCCGACGGCATGGCAATATCAACCACGGGTTTCGTATTTCCAACATTGTCTTGAAAGAACGTACTCGGTTTCAGGAATGCCTTATTTTCGACAGCCCCATTTACGGACGCGTGCTCGTCTTGGACGGAATCGTACAACTTTCGACTCTTGACGAGCACGTTTATCACGAGATGCTTGTACACCCTCCGATGCTTGGACATCCCCGGCCCCGTCGAGTAGTCATCGTAGGAGGAGGCGATGGTGGCGCCCTGCGCGAAGTTCTACGGCACAACCCAGAGCAAGTCGTGATGATCGATATCGATGAGCAGTTTGTACGCGCCGCCGCTATACATCTGCCGAGTCTGAATGACGGTGCGTTCACTGACGCCCGCGTTGCCTTGATTTTCGAGGATGCGAGCGAAGCACTACTGCGCTATGAGAATGCTTTCGATGTGGCGATCATTGACTGCAACGACGCAATAGGCCCATCCAAGATACTCTTTGAAGATGGTTTCTATGCTGCAGTTGCCCGCTCGCTCAAGGAGGATGGTATCTGCTCAGTCCAAGCCGGTTCGATACTGGATATAGATTTTCTCCAGCAGACACGCGATCGTATCGCGACGCATATGGGACGGACAGCCAGTTTCAGACTAACCATGCCGAGTTACCATTGCGGAGAGTACGTGTTTTTCGTAGCGTCCAGATCGCTAGATCCGTCCGGGCCCGATACCGCAACTCTCAACGAGCTTCAAGCGAAACGTGGCATTGCCACCAGGTATTGGTCCCCCGCGATTCATCACGCAAGCCAGGTTTTCGCCCATCAGTTCGAATTGCGTTAATTATTCATGTGATCCGAACATGTTGTGGACAAATAGCGATTCACTGTCTGTCCGCCATGATTTTCTTGCCTACGAAGGGACTCGGTCCATGTAGTACTTCAATCCAGACGCCAAAAAGTCAATTTCTGCTGAGAATCCATAATTCATTTTCCCACCGCCCTCAGTAGTATTCACGTCAATCAAAAAATACTTCCCTCCCGATTCAACAAAATCGAAACGGCCAAAGTCAATTCCCAAGTCCTTTCGCCACTGCCTGGCTTCATCTGGAACGGGCACCAGTTCGTCGGACACACAGTTTCCAAATTTGACAATCGGGTTTAATGAACCTAAACGCCCCGATATTTCCTTGTCGCCAAAAAACACATAGTAATACATATAGTACAACCCTTTGTGACGATTGCTGACATAGCGTTCAACAATCAGATTGTCGTTATCCCAGACGCCAATTGGAACATTCTTGATGTCACCAAATATGGGATACCTCATGGGATCAAGAGCGTCGACAGTTTCCCAGCTGTACTCAATTTTCCATGGCCATTGTTTACTAGCAAAATGGTGAGTGCGAATTCCTGCCATGGCCTTAACAAGCCAGATCAATCGTCTAGGCAGTGACTGGTTGCCTGAGACAGCGTTTGACGTAAAGTATCTTAGCTTTGATTTCTGATTGCTTTTATTGTCTCTAACGTACTCTGGCCAGCCGCCGTAGTTTGCATTGGTTTTGACAATTACGGGGCCAGCGTAATCATCGGTTTTTGAGAGCAACAGCTGGCTGAATCGTCTGCGTGATGCATCCAACACTTTGCCATTTATGACCCTGGGCAACGTGCGGATGACATCAACAAATTGCTGGGGTATTACGGTGGAGTTGATGTGTACGATGACGATATCAGCAAACGGAATGTCGGACAGACCAATGTGGTCGATGACCGTATACCCGGCAGCTTTCCAACGCATTGCGTAGTGGTCAATTAAATACACCATCGGATCCGATGGCCGGTCACGGAGAATTAGTACGGTTTTCATGGAGTGTACGCTGGCGTTGCCACTGTGATGTCGGATGCCTACAAGTCACGGGAATTATTCACGGATTTGTTCATTAAGGTGGAAGCGCCCGAGTAGATCGTAGATTGTATGCAAGGCGGTTACGGCGGACGCTGTGGTCTTGTTTCCGCGCGGTAGCCTAATGCAAGTCTGCCAAGAAATAGCCAGGGCTTTCGCCCTGCTGCTACCCGTGTTTAAATTCTTGCCCAGTGCCGCTGTCCATGACAGCGGTAACTACCTTGTGTGGCATTTCCTCCTTGACAACGCGAGTAAGAACATCCGGCAACAAAAGCACTCCATCACTCATACTCCAAAACGTACGCCATACCGCTCAAATCAAGCAATACCGATGTTGCAATTTTATGGGACGTGCCATAATCTCGCACTTGAACCACAGTCGGTCGTTCGGTTCACCACTCGCTGATGCAGCGAAAAAATTTCTGCTAGCGGCAGTCGGTGATGAGACGTATTTCCAACGAATTTGAACCGATGCGTCTTCCGGCGGGCCTCCGCTGACGAAAAGTCCAAAATTTGTCCGTGAGATTTCGGCACAGAAGGCCGATTGCTGGCATGAGCGACGACACGACCCCTCAAACTCCGTTGAGCGTTACCTGGAGCAGGTGACGTAGTCGCAGCGGATTCGCGAGACCTTGCTTGACTGCATCGAGCGAAGGCTGACACGGGAGGCTCAGGCATCACTGGATCGACCCATGTTGTTTCCGAACCTAAACGGCTGTTGAATGCGTCCGTTGACGGCGAGCCGAGCGACGGGGACGAATCTGCGTTCCACACATTGCTGCGAGACGAAGCGGCCACACGGGGAGGATATCTGTAAAAAAGAAGGTGAAAACGGATGCAGATCGAAGACGGATGCAGATCGAAAGTGTATGCAGATCGAAAGTGTATGCAGATCGAAAGTGTATGCAGATCGAAAGTGTATGGCGGATGGTTAGCGCCAATCGTAGGACGGACTTCCAGTCCGTCGACAACACCAAGGATCGA
>JAGQOY010000146.1 GCA_020427005.1 Planctomycetales bacterium | reverse complement strand
TCGTCCGCTACTCGCGAAAATTCCCAAAACGGGCTGGGAAAGAAGAAAATTCCCAAACGACTTCGCACGAAACCCAGGAAAACACTGGGTAAATGCAATCAGAAATTTGCTAAAATCCCGAACGTGGGGTTTGGGAAAATTCCCATAATTCCCGATCAGGAAAGCAGGAGCTTCAGCGCGTGTCCGTGGCGGCGGTAAGATTTTTGTAAACGATAAAGAACCATTTGTTTCGCTAGCCCCAACGGAATCAGCCATGGCGATTGTCCCTCCTCCACATGTTCTTACACATTTCCCCAAAGCCCAAAAATCCTCGACCTTTATTGAGTCGTTCTTGTGGTTTGCACGACATGTCTTAGGAAAGAAGGAGAATGATGTAGCACTGCTGTTAAGTATCTGCAGCGACGACCTCAACAATGTTCAGATTCCCGACACGGATATGGTCGGGCCCTTTATGCTAGGTGGGTTGGATGGATATCCGTTCGTCGGCAGAACTGGACTTGGCGCGTTTTCGCATCACATACCCAAGAACGGCGTCGCTCTTATGTTTTACGGTCCACATGTAGGAATCACGGACAGCGGGGATGTAGGGTTTGTGATCCGGCCAGGGCAAACCGAAAAAACGTCGTGTTGTGGGGCAGCGAGTTCCGCTTTGCGGGACCTTGAGAATCACGCAATCTCAAAAAAACCAATTGAGAAGTTTGATCTCGATGATTTTCAGCAAGAATCAATACGGCAGTGGGTGCTGGAACACGAGAACGAGATAATTGGGGCGGGGCCTCAAGGGGGCCCCGCTAGATTCCTCAAGTTAACCGAAGTGATTTACGATTTATCGCATGAATCTATGCTACGCCATCTTTCAAAGGTCAAGCTACATTTCCCAGCTTTCATATTTGGCGGGATACTCATCAACGAAGATGGACTGAATGAGTCAGACATCGAGTTTAGAGATCTTGCTTTCGTCCACCATGGGAAAATCGAATCAATGTCTGACCAATTCATCGAGGTTACCAAATCGAGATTTGAAGCTCTCAAAGCGGGTGACAAGGACGCGTTCCGGTAAGATGCGAGACCGCCGGCGCAGCAGCAGCAGCAATTTCACCAGTCGTCTTGCTGACGGTCTGGTTGACTGGATGAAGCGAACGCCTGCTCCCAGCCTTCAGGTTGCAATTTGAATACGCATCGCCACCCCTTTTTATCATCCGTGAGCTCAATGGGATCGCCGTCGATATCGAAGAACCTCTGCAAAGACTTGTTAAGCAGCTCACGTCGCTTCCGGTTTTTCCTGCAGGCGTCGGGCGAGAGCCAAGTCATCATGCCATGCTCCCTTGCAAACTTCAGAAGAAGTTCCCATTGCTTGCTCGGCTTGCCACTTCGCGAGTCAACGAGCCCCAGCTGCGAAAATGTCAACACTTGCCGTTGGTCGCCAATAATAACGCTGATCTTCTCAGAGTTGCAGAAGCGAATTTCCAGATCGCCCCAGCGGCTGCCACTTGGAGTTGGGAATCGTCCAGCTACGGTTTTCGCCGGTGGCATCAGTCGATCACGGAACGCAATTATTTGCTGACGCGCCCATGGCGACAGGCACCACTCACCATCATCGCCGAGCAACAACGATTGATCGAGCGGAACCATAAGAGAGCCTCTTGAATCCAACATCGTCTCGTTGCGACTACTCAGCATCCGTTTGGATGTGAGAAACAAAACGAATGGTCGCTGAAACTCCGCCAAGAACGCATCGATGCACCAATCAAGCCGGCGAGGATCGCTGACTTTCGCCAGGAACAACGAGAACCCCGATCCATTGGGGTTCCCATAGTGACCAAGCCGGTATCGATACATCGGGCCTCCGAGTCTTTCGAATGCCACGTCAAACCCGACTAACGAAGCCAGCTCTGCGGCGAGCTTGCCAAAGCTGAACTCGTAGCAAACGATGTCGCGTCGATCGACTGGAACGTACTCCTCGGTCTTCTCGTTGTAGCCTTCGAAGACACCATCCTCGACCTCGACGATTTCCAGCCACTCGTAAGGACGACCTGGAACAGGCAGCGCGGCCGCCAGTTCCTTGATCGGTACTAGCAGATGCTGATGCGTTACAAAATCATCACCAAGCAGCTGCGTCCAACTCAGGTGCGACGTCGCTACATCGTTGAGGCTTTCAAGTGCTTGCCAAGGCTGGTTCATGGCGCGTCCTCGTCGGCGATTTTGGAGAGATGATGAAACCACGCTCGGTGAGCCAAGCTTCGATGATCGCCGCAACAGGTCCTCGGCTATAGATCGCAACGTTCGGCGGACGGACAGTGATCGCCAACTCGCGTTTAGGACGAAGTAGCTCCATCTTAAACGTTGCCGAGATGAGGCGTCGTTCCAACCAAATGTTTTTCTTCTTCGCCTGAGCCCAATTAAGTAGATCGTCACCCTTACGAATGGTTATCACGCCGTAACGGTCATCCGGATCGCCTAGCCACAACTCAATCATCCGAACATCGCTGATGCCTTCGATGCTTCCAGGTGCCAAAGCATCGAATTCAAACTCGCGAAGTGGATCAAGTGTGTACTTGATCCCAGTGGGAAACAAGTTCTCGTTACCGAACATATGCTTGCCCAACAGGCGGCAATACAGAGCTTTCTCCTTTCCAGTCTTTGCATTGATCCGAAGCTCTCCAAACTCGCGGTTGTAGATCGCTGAGGCGCTCTGAACTGGCCAGAAGGACTGGAATCCGAAACGTCCATTCTCAACCACCTGTTGGCGTCGATAGAGGCTACCATGCATAATCGAGAATTCCACTTCCTCGTCATTCTCGAAGATTTCCACCCGTGTTCCCCGAGCACGGAAGCGTTCGACATGCCACGAATCAATGTCTCGCTCCAGTTGCTGAATTGTCTCTTCGGCTGGAGTCACGAACTTTGGAGCAGTCGTCTGGCTCGCTTGGAAATAGTCATACGAACGAACACGCTTGATTCGTGATAAAGCGTGTGTTTGAACGAGTTTATCGGGGTTTGAAAGCCACGCTGCCGTGATGATGTCTGCTGCTGAATGCTTTCCACTGCGCTCGATCCCTAACGAGTGAGCCGGTATTCGATCGAGCAATAGTTCGACTGCCACTGCGTTGGCAAGCTCATCAATCAAACTGATCGCATCCAACAGATCTGACGGAGTGTCTCGATCAGCCTTGGTTATCTCGCGAATGACCGCTTGGCAATCGATCGAGTCCGGTGTCTCGATCGGGACAGCCCGACTAGCAAAGAAGTCGGCATAAGGACGGAGCAGGGCAAACAATCGCTCGTTAGCGATCGATTCCAACACACCTGGGCGCGATAGTCGCGGAAGTCGAACAGCGGTCATGATGCAAAACCTTGAAAAATCAATATTCCATAGCAATCCTTCATTGATCAAAACGTCAAGCGATCCAAACGACTGACGCAACAAAATGCGATTGGCAGGGGCTGGCCTACGGTTTCCACCGTGCAAATTCCTAGCGAGGGCATCCCATCCGCCAGTCCATGACCGTTGTCCTAAGTGATTCCATCCAGGCCAAGCCACTGCCAATCGCGAATGCTATCATCCCGATGGCTGTGACACGTTTGGTCACGACCGAAAAGAATTTTCGGATTTTTCTAGCGAGCTAGCGAGATAAAGAATAGTGAGTGGGTCACGCCCGCCCATAGCGGATACAGGTCACTTGGGGACGATGGAAGACTGATGAAGAACGGACTACCCACCCAAGCTTCTAATCCGGCTGTCAAGGTAATGAAGAACGGAAACACCTACGCTTTGGGGCACCGTACCTCGCAACAGTCTCGCATACAGTATCTCACTTTTCGAATCACCGTTAATTCGCCAAACGAACGAGCTAAACATAAAGAGCTCAATCAAGTCTTGTCGAGAACGGTTCTTCTCAACAAATTGCCAACAAACACGGTGACACCAGTCAAAAATACCGACCAGTCTTTGAGAATAGGCGAGGTTGTAGCTTCTCCAGAGGTCTCTCTGATCTATCGTGGTGATTTCTTGTTCTCGTCCTGAGGCCAAGAGAGTCTCCACCCGACGAATGGTTGCTCGTACGTAATTGTACTCTCGATCGCCGCGTGACTTTATATCGCCGAGAAGCCTAAGTTTCTCTTCCGTGTCATCTGACTCATTAACAAGCTCCAGCGTAATATTGTCTGCTACCGTGTGAAAGCCTAGATTTCTTGCTCTAGACCTAAGCGGCTTAAGTTTGCGGATTTTTGCATCTTTGTCCGAGTCGAGTTCCGCCAGAATAGCTTTTGCTTGGAAGTAATCCGACGACTCCCTCGGAACAATATCAATAATCTCTTCTGCAACCTTTATCGCCTCTTCGTTTCGCGATAGACCCTGTAATGCCATCGCCAAAACGACCAGCGCGTCAGCAAGCTTGGCTTTCTGTCCAAGCTGTCTTAGCGTCGGTAACGCATCGTTGATAAATACTATACTTGCCTCTTTCTCACCAATCATTCTCGCACAACTTCCCGCAAGCGTTTGCAGAAGGCATATGGCTTCTGCGTCGACCTCATAGCTCACGTCGGAAGCAAATCCAAGAAAGTCACGCGCGGCTTCGTACGCTTCGCCATAAAAGCCCTTGGATTTTAATTGGCTGATGTAGCTCAAGCCTAACGAGAACGCTGATGTCTTCTCGCTTCCAGAGAAGTATGCCGTTGGTTCGCTTGCAAGGTATCGCAAAACTGTCATCTCGTTCCCTGATTGATGGGTCGAGATCTCCGAGCCGAATGCCACACGACGGCGCATTCGGACTTGCCCAATTCGCCAGTCATCAGAGAAGTACAATTGTGCCGCTTGCTTTATGAGTTCGGACTTCTCCTGTTGATCCATTTCGCTAAGTACGTAGTCACGCACAAGTCGCGCAACCCTCAATATCTTGTCCCCATCTGAAGGATAAGGCATTTTCGTTTCCGCATAGTACCGTGGATTCGAGTCGATGATATCGAGTAATCCACGAGCCTGCAGGTAATTCGCATGTCGTGGCCAAATCGGCGCACGCTGATCAAGTCGCCTAATCGTTGTCAACGACTCCCCCCTCTCAAGAACTGACAATATACACAGCAGGCGATTGGATCGCGAAAGTTCGTCATCCGTGGAGATTCGAAGTGTATCGACCTCCCGAACTATGTGCTCCGGAAGTTGAGAGCTACTTATCACAGGCTGCGAATCTACCTGTGCCAAAGCCCCTTCAAGGTTTGTGACGCTTAGCGCGTGCATCAGATCATCAAGATGAACAGGAAGTCCTCCGGTAACTCGATGGACGCGAGAATAGTCAGCATTTGACTGCAAGAATCCACTTGCACCGGATGCGTTCAAATACGCTCTCGTGTCCGGAAGGCTTAGCGAACCGATTCGAACTGAGGAAATCTCTGGACGAAACGGTAGAGACGAAAGACGGATTACGTAGAGATCTCGGCAGAAGTCGACGAGTGCCTGAATCGTATCGTCAATCGACGGGCCGTCGTTTGGTTGCATTTGTTGCAAGTCATCCAGATCCTCTAGTACCAGAATACACGGCCCGCAATCTCTTAGTTTGGCAGCAAACGAGGTAACGGTATGGAGCGAAACTAATCCTAAAACATCTTGCAACTGTTCGCCCGTCGATACTCCCGAGCAGGCCAAGCTGAGCTGAGGGCAATCACCGAGAGTGTTTTGCAATTCCTTTATTAAGCAAGCGACAAATCCGGAAGGCTTTGAACCAGGCTCTTTGGTAATTGAGACAAGTCTGCTCTCTCTGCAGATTGAAAGTCCTTTCGAGAGCTCATTGTGCCTAATGGAAATATCTTGCTTCGTTGCGATTGCCTGAAATTTGGGAAAGTTACGAATCGCATCAAGAGCACTTTCACGATCGGCGCTTGCTTCTTCCCCTTCGGATAGATTTGATGTTGCCGATTTAATGCCAGTTGTTTCGACCGCTTTTATGTTCGCTGTTCGAGGTGGAAGATAGAAAACTCCGACGCCGTCGTCTGTTTGATATAGATTCCGGTCCATAATCCATCGACCACGATCCCATATAAACGTCCGAACATAAACTGTGATAAGATCGTCATCAATATCAATGACACTGAAGCAATTCGGCCGGTCGTGACCTTCGTATAAAGCGCCAGCGGCAAACTCCAGATAGTCGCCTGTATTCGAGTGTATCTGACGAATGTCAGGGTCATGAAGATGACCACGAAGTAGGATGTCGGTGTTTTGCCTTAGAAAGGCAGTTGTGTTTTTCTCGTCAAACTCCATGAGGTCTGCAAGAGGATGATGCATGAGCGCGATACAAAGGTCCGCATCGTCGTGATTCCTAATCAACTCCGTAAGTTGCGACTGACCAACAATTAGATGCCGGTGATCGTTCTCATCTCGGCATAGCCAACTACTATTGATACCGTCAATTCTAATTCTGAAACCAGAGTACTCAAAAACCCTGCTCCATTGTGGAGATGCAAGGTCTGAGCCTTGGGTAAACTTCTGAACGAACTCGAAATAAGCAGAATGGCGATTCATTAACAACTGACGCGACTCTGCATTGTCGTAATATGTTGCCACAACAGACTCTGCCGTGGCTCGCGCTAACTGTTCGGCAATTGCATGCGCTGCAGGCGAAATTAAAGATCGGTCGACGTCATGATTGCCCGGAACGAAAACAACCTCCTTCGGGTCCATGTTGAGCCCGGAGGTGTGAAAGCAGAGATCCTCAAGCCACTTCGCCGCCAACTCGTACTCATTCGCTTTGCCCGAGAATGCAATGTCCCCTGTAAACGCAACAACATTGAAGTTTTCCGCACGCGCTTGCTCCAGGATAATGCGTTTAGCGTCTCTAAGGATTGCGTCAGTACTCCACGTCGTGTTCTCGCGGATATGCAGGTCGGAAAGGTGGAGTATGCGGAACAATCTATGTCCTCCGGTTTCTCAATTGTAGAGCTATGGTTTGATCGTCAAATCAATGTACGCGTTTAATGCTCGCCGAGCCGGGGTCATATCTAAAATGCTGTATCGACCCGTCCTTGATTCTATTGACAACCTCCTCCACCACTGGCAGTGGAACCAAGAACCATTCCCTTGGCTGCACCTTGCCGCCGAATCGATCGGCTAGCGCCAGGTCAATACGAGCGCGTGCGAGGAACTTGTGAAGCAGGGATTCAAACGCCTTGCAGTTGATGTTCGCTAATCGGTAGACCGCTACCAACTCAACCGCGGCGAAGAGATACGTCGTTTCCTTTCTGGCGTTGGACACTCGCTTCTCGGGGTCGCCGGTGGTAAGCCCGATCTTGTGGAGCAGTTCGCGGTTCTCCTGGACAAATGGATTGTCGGAGAGACTTCGTGCCACGTAGATCGCACCAGACTCGCAGTCGCCGTCTTCCATGACATTGGAGAAGAGTGGTCCTAGATCGCTAAAATCTTCCTCAGTCTCCGGTTGGTGTGGGACGATGCGCCGGCTCTTTTCGTCTTTATTTAGCGCCCGCCGCAGCGATCGAAGTAACAGGTCTGATTCGGTACCATTGTCGAAAATGACTCGCAGACGTCGATCGCGTTCGCCATGCTCAGGTGTGAACCAATCACCTGCATCGGCCACCAAAGCCTTCTGGCCATCGACAATAAACCAATCGCCCTTACGAATTTGAGACCGGCTGCTGGTCTTGAACAATTCGGTTGACTGGCGTCCGGTTTCGAGGTCGGCCTGAACCGCTTCAAAGTCCAGTCGGAAAGATTCGAAGTCTTCACAGGGCTTGCGCTGGGCGACTTCTTCAGGGACATTTCGTTCGGCGTTGCGTTCTGCAGCCGAGCGAACGTGTTTCATTTTGGTGATGTCGTCGTCGGACGGTCCAACACCCAGCGCTTCCAGTAGCTCATCGTCGCTGTCCAACTCGTACTCTTCAGATGGCTCACTGACGCGATCTGTCAGTATTCCGTCAGCATCCATGGGCCTCAGAAGATCCAAGCACTCGGCATTGCCGCGAATTCGGTCCAGCCGAACTGCATACAAGCGTTCGAAGATATCTCGGCCTTCACCGTGCTGAGGAATCCGTTCGTGCTCTCGATAGAACCTCTGAATGTCTTCGAACCCTGCGATGATCCGCTCTTGCGTGGCCGTGTAGGTTTGATCCTGTCTAACTTCAGTTTCAACACCAAGCTCAGCCAACAACGCGTCGTCATCGTCGGTGAACGCCTCCTGTTTTGCCTTTCGTTTACCCACTGGCCTTCTCCTGTTTCATTCGTGCCAGAAACGCGATGCCCTCTGCCATGCGTCGTTCCCATGCATCTTGGCTGGTGAGCGAAGGCAAACGTCCGCGTTCGTTCTTGAACTTCAAGGCTCGCTTCGCAAGATCGCGAGCCTCTTCAGGTGTCAGTTGAACTCGCCGGCCAGCGATCGCTGACTGGACTTGCCGAAGTCGCTCTTCGTTCATCGTCTTGGCGAGAATGTTGTACGCCTCGCCGAAGGGATTGATCGAATCGATTAAATCAACGTTCAAATCTCGCACATCGGTTACATAGCGGCGAATCCCGTCGATCAGCGCCGTGTTCGAAGTTGCACCACTGCCACTCGCTTTCTTGCCACCCATCTGAATCAGGTTAAGGGCTGCAACGGCGCGCTGCCGAATGGCCTCTTGGTCTTGCTCAGACAAGTCGGGGTACTTGTCTCGAATAATCTTGCCCATTCGCTGCTGAGTTGTTTCCTGAGGTGGAATCTCGTCATTGAACAAGCCATCCTGGACGGTGCGAGTGTCTTGAACAAAAGAAGCTAAGACCTCGTTGAGGTCCTCGCGACAGATTCTAGTGGCTTCGTCACTCTCTGGTTCAACAAGCCCATTGATCTCGATCTGAACACCGCCAGTGGCAGGGTCCACGCCAACATTACAACCACCATGGTCGTATCCATCAGTTCCGTAGTCCAATCCCGGCTGAGGTCCGCTCGGAACACTGGTACCGTTCGGACCGTTTGCTGGCGTTTTTGGACGGAACTCGAAACGAGGAGCGAGCACTTGTTCCATTAGCAAACTAGCGGCGATTGCTTTGAGCGTATCGTTGACCGCTTCAGTAACGGCTTGCTCGCCTGCGTCCGGCTCGGCGATCAAATTAGTAAATCTCGCTTTTGTCTTGCCGATAGCATCGCGTGTCGCTCGTCCGATGATTTGCACGATTTCCGTCAAGCTACTGCGGTAACCGATTGTCAGAGCATGTTCACACCAAATCCAATCGAACCCCTCTTTGGCCATCCCCAAGGCGATAATGATATCGACGTGGTCTCGATTCTCACGGCCGACTGGATCGCGGAGTGCGGCTGCCACTTTCTCACGTTTGATCGGTTCATCGTCCACGAGATCCGCAATTCGGAGAACGCGCCCCGTCGATGTTTTCACAAGTTGGAAACCGGTGACGTCATCGGTACCTAGCCACTCACCTAAGGTCTCAAGTATGTGCTCAACTTCTTTGTGCTTGTCTTGGGTGCTCTCGCGGCTGTTGACGTTCGGGATATGGATGATCGTCTTTTCATTCTCATCGAGAACCTTTGGCAAGTCATCCAGGTAGCTGCCAGAATAGAAGTAGTAGCCAATGTCCAACTGCTTCAGATGCTTGTATCCGCTGAGCTGTTCGTAGTAGGTGTAAGTCACCGTTACGAAGCGGCGTTCATCTTCAGGCATCAGCACGGCTGCAGCATCGCCGCGAAAGTAACTGCCTGTCATGGCGATTAGGTGGGTCTTGTCGCGTTCGATCAATTGTCGGACAAACTCGCCGAGACGATTGTCGTCACTAACCGATACGTGGTGGAACTCGTCGACGGCAATCAGACGATCGTCGAAGGCCTCAACACCGAACTTTTCAAATGCAAAACGGAACGTGGCGTGTGTGCATACCAGCAAGCGATCGTCGGAAGCCAGAAATCGCCCCAGCGCTTCAACCTTTCCACCATCGGTACCTGGCGCGTTGCAAAGGTTCCATTGTGGAGCCACCGTCCAGTCGGTAAAGAAACCGTCCTTGGCAAGCTGAGTGTTACCAAAGCTCGCACCGATCGACTTTTCGGGCACGACAACGATGACCTGCTTCAAGTTTTGGCGATGCAACTTGTCGAGCGCAACGAACATGAGCGCTCGACTCTTGCCGGATGCAGGCGGGGACTTAAGTAGTAGATACTGCTCGCCACGAAACTGCCAGACGCGTTGCTGCATGGCTCGCATACCCATCGCATTCGATGTGATGGATTGGCCACTGCCCGCATAGCTGACGCTCACGCCAGGCATCGTTTTAGGTTTGGGCTGGTTCATCAGGAATTCTCTCGATCGTTCTTTTTATTTCGTTTTAGCTCTTGCTCGATATTTTCAATCTCGCGGAGATCCTCCGCATCGGCTACAGCAGCCTCAGTGATCCTGCGCTGAGCATCGAATGCTTCGTAGCGTTCGTATGCAATCCGCGTCATATCCTCGCGGCTTACTTTTCCAGGGCCATCTAATACTGGCTTGTCATTAAAACGAAGTAAGTCGTCCACGTTCTTTCGCCAGAACTCCAGCGTCAGATCCTTACGCTGCTTAACCCGTAGTTCGGCCTGCTCGAGGAAGATTACGACCAAGCGATTCAGCGTGTCGACCTCGTCTTCAGTCAAATAGTTCTTGGCAATGATCACATCGTGCTTGCGAACTCGGCTGCCACTCCAATTCGTAAGCGACATGTTCGCCTCATCTGGATTAGCACGGCTGACAATGATTTCAGCCGCTGTCTGACCAGTCGCCGCGAAGTGCAGCTTGTTCTGAACCTCGGCAAAGAAAATCTGTGTGGAGGAATCGTCGGCCGCGTAGTCGCTGCTGAGCGCAAACAGCTCCCGGACTTTTTGGTAGAAACGCTTCTCGGACGCTCGAATCTCGCGAATACGTGCCAGCAGCTCGTCGAAGTAATCCCAGCCCTTCGGGTCCTTCAGTCGCTGGTCATCCATCACGAATCCCTTGACCAGGAATTCCCGCAGATGCGTCGTGGCCCACTGTCGGAACTGGGTGCCACGCGGGGAGCGAACGCGATAGCCAATCGCCAGGATCAGGTCCAGGTTGTAGTAGGAAATTGTTCGTTTTACCTTGCGTTTCCCTTCAGTTTGAACTGTTAAGGATTCCTTAACAGTTGCCTCGGGGGTCAATTCTGCTTCGGAGAAGATGTTTTTTGTGTGGATCGAGACGTTGTGTTTCGTCGTTTGAAACAGCTCAGCAACTTCAAGCTGCGTCAGCCAAATCGTCCCGTCCTCCACCCTCAGGTGCATCTGGGTTTGGCCATCCTCCGAGGTGAACAGAATCAGCTCACTCATTTCTTGCCTTTTTCCTTCCCCGTCATCTCGGTGTAGAGTTGGAAGAGCGTTTCAAGGCGTTCAGTATCGTTTTTGAAGCGGCGACCGATGTAGATTCGCTCGAGCGTCTCGTCATTACGATCGTGAGCGGCGCGAAGGTCGACCGGCATCTTTGCCGGATCATAGAGCTCTGCAATTGTCGCGGGCCAGTGCGACTCTCGAGCTAGCAGGATGTTCTCGGAACAACGTGTCAGCTGGACTATGTTTTCCTCCGTTAGGGGAGGGACAGGGAACGTGTTCCAACCTAAAACGTTTGAGAAGCGGTAATCGGTTTTGAACTTGCCGCAAACAGTGGCAATCCAAACGAAATGAAGTTTCGAGTTCAGCAAAGCTATATCTGTTAGCGACGGTTCATACACAGCAAATGCAAGATCTGTAATTATTGAACCCGGTGCGAGTAGACCTGCAGGAATGTATTCACGGTTTTCAGACGTCAACTTTGGGATTACTGCAATTCGCTCGGAACCAGATTGGGTAACCTCATCGAAGCGATGCGGGTATTGCGATGCTTTCCTTGTCGCTGCTTTTGGACTTTTGCTTCGCATTTCTGCGACTGAAGCGATTCTCGATGCGACGGCTGGAATCGATCTAGCTCTGTCAACATGAGCGTCTGATATCCAAAGGCAATATCGAATTTTGCCATTGGTATACTCATCCGCTCCATATACTCTCAGTAAAAACTCACTTGCCGCTGGGGCGTCTTGCTGCAATCTGCGTTTGTTTTCCGCAGTCAGCAACAGATGGCCGCCATCAACTGGCTTTCCACCAGCATCGACCTTTGCAACTCTACTAACTGGCTCCCTGCGTTTCTCAACAATTACATCCTCTGCCGGAACAAGATAGGCGTTGATGTTTGCAACGACTCGCGCGTTGTCTTCACCATTGTCTCCGATCGAGTAGAGGACCTTTGGTCGTGCTAGAGATTTTGCAAGGCCCACGATGATCACAGTCACGCCGGCGTTGTGCGAAGCCAAATTAGCCCACTTAAATGATGTGTGGGCAAAAGCTATTTGGTGAGAGTGTTTTTGGATGAGCGGCCAGAGCAGCGACACCTGCTGTCCTTGGCAAATTGAATTGGTCGCCACAAACGCGGTTACGGTTTCGGTCGCCTGTCCGTATTCAACTGCCTTCATGAACCAGCCAGCAACGTAATCGAGTGATTTCCACTGGCTAGTTCGACTTGCAAAAACTTGTTGCAAGTCATCTTTTTGGGTCTTCGTTTGCCAAGTCGAGCCAAGATACGGTGGGTTGCCACAGATATATGTCTCCCCTCCTTCGTTCTCGAAATCGATTTCAGTTTGATCGAGCGGTGTTTGAAACAGGTCATCCTCGACTAGCTTGACTCCGCCTTTTCCTGTCGGCGGACAAACCTTCAACCAATCCAAACGAAGTGCGTTACCGTGGGTGATCCAGTTCTCTTTATTGAGAGGCAGGAACTCTGCAAGCGCTAGGCGTTGGCCTCGATACAGTTCGTCGCATTGGTACTCGGCAATGATGAGTGCCAAGCGAGCAATTTCAACTGCGAAGTGCCTTAGTTCGATGCCGCGAAAGTTGGTGAGCGGAATTTCCGAGGCACGATCCGGCTCTCCCCGCAGAATATTGATCTCGGCTTCAATCTTGCGCATCTCTTTGTACGCGATGACTAGGAAGTTGCCGCTACCGCAAGCTGGATCGAAGACGCGAATGCGAGCCAGTCGCTTGCGAAGATTGAGTAGCTTACGGGGATTTTTGCCAGCTTCCTTTAGCTGCGCATGCAAGTCATCAAGGAACAGCGGGTTCAAGACCTTTAAGATATTCGGCACACTCGTGTAGTGCATGCCCAACGCCCCACGCTCTTCGTCATCGGCAACAGCCTGGATCATCGAGCCAAAGATGTCGGGATTGATCTGTGTCCAATCGAGCGAGCCAATGTGCAAAAGATAGGATCGAGCGATCTGCGTGAACTTTGGGACCGTGCCTCGTTCGGACGTTGAGCCGTTACTCCCAAACAAACCTCCGTTGACATACGGGAACTGGCCCGCCCATGGGCGCAGCTTGGCCGCGTCGCGCGCCTTCATCGGCACATCCATGGCGCGGAAGATCTCAGAAAGAACAAAGTCCGTGTTCTCGCCGCTCGGATCGCTCATCTGACGAACCGTCTCGGTAAAGAGCGCGTTGCCGTTGAAGATCCCAGTATCTTCCGCGAAGAAGCAAAAGATTAGTCTCGCGAAGAAATGGTTGAGCTCTTCCCGCCGCTCGTCCCCGTCCCAGTCCGGATTGTTTCGCAGCAGCTCGACGTACAAGCGATTCAGTCGCCCAGTCGCCTTGATGTCGAAGGCGTTCTCACGGATCTGCCGAACGGTAGAGATCCCCGCTAGCTCGAGGAAGTAACCAAAGTGATCAGCCAGCTCCTTGAACTCGCATACCAAGGGCGGCTCTTCCGAATTGAGACACTCCGCGTGAACCGTATTCCCATCCGTTGCCAGCGCGAACTTCGCTTTGTGTTTGCTTGAGGCAGGACTATCCACCAAACGCTTCAGCAGGCTAGCGACAGCGTCGGGGCCACCAGCAACGCATGTGGCAATGTGAATGTTGTTCCGCTGAAGTACGGCTTGAATTCCTTCGCCCGCCACATCCGTCTTGTTCGTCGAGTTCTTGCCGACGCTACGCAGCCGCTGAAGCGTAGCCGACTTGTTGCCAAACGCTTCCAAGAATGCGTACGAGAACTCAGCCGCATCAAACGGCTCCTCGACTAGCTTACTGACTGCTTCTTCGATCTCGACCGCGTTCAACCGTTCGCTCCATCAACTGGGTGATTGTGAGAAATGTCCTCCTGGCATGGCCATATGTTGCCTGCAAGCTGCTACAATCGTACAATGCTAGCCTCACTGGAACAAGCAGGGAATGAAGATGAGCAAGTTCGGCGACCGAATTCGTGAACTCCGCAAGGCAAAAGGCTATTCCCTCCGCCAACTGGCTCCGTTGGTCGGCGTCGGGTTTTCGTATCTGAGCAAAGTTGAGAACGACAAACTCGATTTCGAGGGCACGGCGTCCGAGTCGCTGATCCACCGCCTTGCGGACGTCCTGGATGCTGACGAAGAGGAGCTATTGCTACTCGCCCACCACGTCCCCAAGCGCATTGCTGACCGGATTCTTGAACAGCCGGAAGTGTTTAGGGCCCTAGCAACACTTAACTCGGATCAATTTCAGCGAGTGGCCGAGCAAGTGGCGAAGTACACGCTGCGGTCCGAAACGCGAACACCAAAATGATTCCAAGTTTGGACGGTCGCATTTTTACTGAACCAGAGTGTGACTCCAGATGTCTTTAGCCCAAAGTGAGATGTGATACAGGCAACAAAGACCTTCCAGGAACGACGAGTAATCCATGGACGACCAAACAATCAAAGCTTTGCCGGATGCTCTGCCGCCAATTCAGCTCTCCAGTGATCAGTCGCAGTATGTGTTTTGGGAGGGTGACACAGTTCTCCGTCGAGACACACGGTCACAAGCAGGCAAAGCAAAGATCATCTTTTGCATGCACCCGGCTCCTGAATTTAGGTTTGAGTTTGTTCCTCACAAAGCTCCTGATTTCTTGGAGACTTGGTTTGAATCTGGATTGAGCGACGCGACGTTCGACTGCGGCGAGCCATTCGGAGAAGTAGTATGTAAGGTTACAAACTCTGGCAGCGAAATCTCGGGTTATCTCGAATCACAATCACAGAGAACTGTCGATAGCTCAACTGGTCTCAAGGCAGTGTTTATCGTCATCAATGGTCCGCATGTGCACGGCGAACCATTGAGCCGAGGGAATCACTCCTATTTAGGAAGACTTGAATCAACGGTAGACGATCACAAGATTGTCATCGACGCATTGCAAAGTGAACCGACACCGCGGGGCGTTGTGTATGAACCAACTCATGTAGCAAGCTGCGAGTTCGTTGAGCCAGCGAGCTTAGAGAGCATCGAACAAGTGAGTTCGCACTTGTTTCGTGTTCTCAGCCTGATGAAATGTCGATGGGTCGGTCTCCTCGGACCTTGGATCTACGACACTACTGGAAAGCTCATTGAAACCCGCTTATCTGTTACCAAGACAATGCGGAACGGAGGAGCAATTTCCTGGTATCACAAAATGATGCGTTCTTCGTTCAGTGATTTTTACAAATCGATGTATTGCTCGTTTCAAGACGAAACACGCGGGCCTGCGTTGCAAACTGCAAGCCATTGGCTGGTTGAGTCCGAACAGTGCGCCGGCGGCGTTGAGGGAGCCATTATCCTGCAACAGTCTTCCCTTGAATGCCTGGCTTGGCTTGAGATTGTATTGGTTAGAAAGCTTTGCAGTGAATCTGGATTCAAGTCACTGCCAGCAAGCGACAAAATGCGCTGGCTGCTGTCTCTTAATAATATCAGCTGCGACATTCCCCAAAAATCAGCTGCGATTAGCGCCTATGCCAAGGCTTTCAATCTCGCGAATTTGGTCGAAGTGCTAGCGGATGTACGAAATGCATTGGTACATGCCGAACCCAAAAAAGCGGAGCGCCTTTTCAGCCGTACCAACGGTGACGAAGAACGCGGCGACCTTTGGTATCAGACGGGCGGAATTCTTCAGCAGGCGTTTCTTGCTTCTATCGGCTACAGGGGCAAGATGCTTCGCCGCGATATTGACTGCGAATACGCAACGCAAGCGACGAAACTCGTTCCTTGGGCGGGAAATTTGAATGCTAAGGAAGGAAACGAATGAGCAGTACGCGCGATGCAGTTCGAACAATGTGCATGGCAATTGAGCAGTACCTCGATGGCGTGACGGACGTTGTTCGTGCTTGGCCTGCTGCGCCAGCTACAGACTCCGTGGCGGCTAAGGAAGCCATATCCACAAGCCGTTTTGTAATGATGGCTGCATCCCATGCCGCGCTTTCAATTGAGGATGGCGGTGACCACCTCATCGGACTGACTAAGCTTGTTGTTGAGCCAGCGACTGCTACCGCTTGTTTCACATGCATTAGATCGATGCTAGAAAGCTGTGCTATTGGTGCTTGGCTAGTTGACCCAAACATAGACCAAACAAAGCGACAGGCACGAGTGTTTGCGTTCAGAAGAAGTGGAATGATTGAATGCCGTAAATTTGCGTCATGCAATGCAAACACGGTAATGGAAGTTGAATTCGGTAAAAAAATCATACTTCTTGAGCAAGAAGCGACAGCTGAAGGATTCTCGCTGTCCGTTCCCCCAGATAGCAAAAGTGGGATTGGAATCAAAATGCCTGGAGCAACGGAGATGATCCGGGATGTCTTGGGGCTAGATGAAAACTATCGTTTGCTTTCCGGCATTGCTCATGGCCACCAGTGGGCTCGTCAGATTATGTACAAGCAAACTGGGCCAGCACAGGTAGCGGGAACTCAGGGTGTTCTGCTGACAAAGACGCTATCCACCGTGTCGTTCATGTTGATCATCCAAAGTGGATTTTTAGCTCTAACAAAATTACTATGGAATCGAAGTTGCTTTTGGGGGATCAATACAGATCAGCTTGAAGAGTTAGTTGAAACCGCTGCAGATCGGTTGCAGATCAAGGTGCATAACCGATTTTGGCGATCGACAGCAACAGTCGAAAGTTAGACCTGTCGTCGGTCCTGATTAATGGCCTAACCATGGCGCGGAGATTCAGTCCTTTTGTTCTCCCATAGCGAAACTTGCTTTTTCCAGCATTTTTCGCTTGCAACTCTTTGCAAAGTACGAAGGTCTATTGGATCTGGAGAACAAGATGTAAATAAGAGCGATTCTTGTATCTCAGGTGCTAAGAGCCGTAGGTTCATGATCTGCGTCACGCGTGCCCGGGTCACGTGGCCGAGGCGGGCGAGGTCGGCGTAGTCGGTGACGACGCCTTGCTGGATGAGATCCTCGAAATGGATTG
>JAGQOY010000145.1 GCA_020427005.1 Planctomycetales bacterium | reverse complement strand
ATTCAACTACTTTCCTGAGCTACTCTTTCTCGGGCAATTTTGGAGCGCCAGGCACCGCGGCGGGGTCGTTATCGTGTTTGGCTTCTGGAATTTCACTGTACTCACCGGCAATCGCAAAGTCGATATCGCTCGTAGTGGTACTCTGGCTGAGGAAGCTCTTGTCTTCTTCCTCACTTACCTTGCCGGACTGAGCAATCTGATCGATGACCTGACGCTCAATGATCTGATTGCGAATGGCATCCATTTGCCCAGATTTTTCGAGGCGTGCACGAATCTTGCGTGGGGAACTATCATTCTGTTCAGCAATTAGCTGAATCTCATGATCATATTGCTCAGCAGTCGGTTCGATCTTCAGCTCTTCAGCAATTTTTTCGAGGATGAAATGCTCTCTCAGAGATCGAATAGTCGACTCACGAGCATTGTTACGGGAAGCGTTAACATAGGCCTTTATTTGGTCACCGGTGAATCCGTTGCGTTGTAACTCCAAGACCATGCGCTGCAGCTCTCGCGAGGTTTGACGCCGTATGAGCGCTTCAGGCATATCCCAATTTGCGTTCTTGGTAAGTTCATCGACAATTTGTTTTCTCAGCGCTTGTTGCTGGTGGTATTCGAATTGGCGTTCAAGTTCTTCGCGGACGAAGTTCCGCAATTCCTCGACATCGTCGAATCCCAATTCATCGAGCATTTTCGTGCCGATATCATCAATCTGAATTCGTTTTGCCTCGACGATATCGAAGTGTGCAGTGCATTCCATTTCACGCATATCTTCACGTGCAGCGGAGTCCGACAGCTTAAAGGTGGCCGTGAACGTATCGCCTTCCTTTTTGCCAACCACCAGAGCATCGAAGCCTTCGATAATGGCATCACCGAAAGAAAGATTTTGTCGGACGGCGACAACTTCTTCTTCGAAAGAATTAATTTGCTTGCCATCGACTTCAAAGCGAGCATTCAAAGTTACGCGATCACCAGCAACAATTTCTCCATCGACGGCATCACCGTCCATGAAGCGTGTCAAGGTGCGCGCCAAATGAGCATCAATATCTTGGTCAGTTAGCGTAGCAACAGGTTTCCTTAGTTCTAGTCCATTCCAATTGGGTGTTTCAAAATCGGGGCGTACCTCGATCTTAAACTCATAACGAAAATCACCTTCCTCTGGAAGAATGATCGCGTTGTAATCGAAGTCGGGTTCGCTGATGGCGGAAAAGTATTCTCCATCGGTAATTTGCTGCAGGGAATCCATTACCAAGGAACTCTTAACCTGTTCAGCGACCTGATCTTTGAATCGAGATTCGACTAAACGGCGAGGTGCTTTACCGGCGCGAAATCCTGGCAGTTCAGCCTTTGGAGCGACGTCGTCGTAAGCTTCACGACGATATCGTTCCAGTTCGCTTTGAGGAATCGACACAACCACATGTCGCTCGCATGCGCTGGGGGAATCCACTTTGACATCGATCTGCAATGGAGTCTTGGTAGTGGCCTCTGTTCCGTTATCTTCCATTTCAGTTTCCATTGAACTCATCGCATACGCTCCACATCTGATGCACGGCTGTTCAGAACTGCGAATGTTAACCGCAGCAATACTTTTCCGCTTGAACTAATATTTCGAATCTATGATCGCTAAATTACCAACCAGCCAAAGGTTCAATCGAACCATAGGTAGTAAAAAGGGTATTTTCTACAGGATGCGAATTTATTAGTATTCCAGCGGTTGACGTTTCCGGCTAGACGACTTTTGCTAAAACTGGCCACACAAAAGTAGAAAAAGTACCGACTGCGAATACCACGCAAGTTTGAAGTGCACGAAGGAGTTCGGAAAGCCAGACTCGGACAGGTCAAATGTCGGTCCGTATTACTTATAGAAAGCAAACATGTTCCACGAGAGACGTGTAGAATTGAACAAGAGCGGGTGATGGGATTCGAACCCACGACAACAACGTTGGCAACGTTGTGCTCTACCAACTGAGCTACACCCGCTTATTTGATGGAAGTTACCAGCCTAGCCAGATCCTACCAGATTCGGGTTCAAACCGAGGATTCAATTTGAACTCGAGGAGGCAAATTATATGCTTCGGCACCTTCGTTGCAAGACTCGTTCGGCAATGGGTCCCTTTGGACATAAATTTCAATCGATATTTTTTGCGAAAGGTGTCGGGTTGTGTGATCGGACCCTGTCCAATGTGCGGACTGCGGCTTTCTCACTTGTGCCGCCCCCCCCAATTACCACCCTAGCTTGGTTGTTGTCAGCTTTTTTCTTCATCGGGAATGGAAGCAACACGTTGGTAGCTGGACTCACGCCATCGGAAGTGGTAGTGGTTGTCAATGGTCGAAGTCTAAATTCCCGTACCTTGGCCAATCATTACGTTGCCTTGCGCAAAATACCCAGCTCCAATGTCGTTGTACTCGACGACGTGCCTGCGTCGGAGGTCATTTCCATCGACGACTTCCGTGACAAGGTATTGCGTCCGCTGTTGGCTGAAATCGAAAAACGCAAGATCGCTGGCAACATCCAATGTGTGGCCTATTCGACTGATTTTCCAACGTCAATCGATATCTCCAGTGATCTGGCCGCTCTTGGACAATTGCCAATCGTCTATACAAAAAACGCTTCCATAAACGCGTTGACGTACTACTACGCATTTGTTCTAGCGAAAGATCCCGGGTTTATTGACCTGCAAGCGAACTTTTACGCTCGTCGTCCGATCGACGCCTATTTTCAGAATCCAGCTGGCAAACAAACCGATGCAGTTTGGCGGGAAATACAGCAGCTGATTCAAGATGAAAAGCATATCGAGGCCGCTCAGAAGCTGAGCCAGCTGGCAAAGGAGATGCCTGGACATTTTCCCATCTTCTATTTGGCAGCCGGAGAATACGCGTTGGCAGGAGACGCAATGAATGCAATTCGTCAGTTGACGGCCGCTGTTTCTGCTGGCTGGTTGGCTGGGGGCTATTTGAAGTCCGACAATCGGTTCAAGACTTTACATGAGCGTGCGGATTTTCAATCTCTGCTAGCAGCTCTGGACCCGGAAATGACGGAATACCAACCACCGGTTTCTTTTAATGCGAAATTCAGCTGGACCAAGAGTGGCCTGCCTACTCAAGTTCCTCAGCACGGTGTGCGTTATTTGCTAAGCACTGTGCTGGGTGTTACACGAGGCGGTGGCTTGAGTCTAGGGGAGGCCATTTCCGCTCTCGAAAGGACGGCGACTGCGGACCAGACTTTCCCAAAGGGTACTTTTAGTTTTTGCTTGACATCCGATGTTCGAACCACGACCCGTCAAGCAAATTTCCCAGCGGCGATAAATCGGCTTCGTCGTTTGGGCTTTGATGCGCACTTAATTTCGCGTGAATTGCCACAGATGGATGATGCAGTCCTCGGAGTTCAGTTTGGACTGGCAACATTTGACTGGCCAACATGCGGAAGTCAGTTTGTTCCCGGAGCATTGGCCGACAATTTGACTAGCACAGGAGGCTACTTCGCAGCAACCGGGGGACAAACAAAAATGACGGAGGTGTTGCGGTATGGAGCAGCAGGATGTAGTGGTACCGTGACGGAACCCTATTCGCTTCAGGAGAAATTCCCACATCCCTTGATGTACGTTTACTATGCCAGTGGTGCGACTTTGGCAGAAGCATTCTATTTGAGCGTCACAGGGCCTTATCAACTTCTGATTGTAGGAGACCCGCTTTGCAAACCATTTTCTGGTGCACCCAAATTTGATGTCGATAATTCACTTAGGTATTTCAAAACGGGCGAGTCACTGTCATTCGACGTCGACGTCAGCGGAAAGTCATTCGATGATGTTTCACTCGACGGTCCAGCCTGGGCGGAATGGGCTCGTCCACTACGCCCTGCCGCCATCGCCGTACTTTTTGACGGAAAGCTGTTAAGCGTAGGAGCAGCACAATCGCATGTTAATCTGCGGTTGGTGAACCAACCTGATGGTTTTCACGAAGTAACGGTTCGGCTGGTGAGCGATGATCCGCTGCAGCAAAGCAGTGAACTCAGGTTTCCCATATGGATGGGGGAGCAGAATTCGAAAGATTTTGTGCAATTTAGCACTCCTGCACTGAAAGAAAAGCAGCACAGCGGAGGCGTCCCCTTAGATAGGCCGCTTGAAATATCGTTTCGCGACGAATTTCTTAAGTTGCAAGTAACTAGCCCGGGGGCGAAAAGCATTTCGTTGCTGCACGATGCTGAAGTACTTGCGAGCGAATCTAATTCACAGGCGGAGTTTGCAGTACGCCTGGAACAGTTGGGGATGGGGCCTGTTCGGCTTCAGGCCATGGCTGTACTTGAGAATGGAGACGTCATGACCTCAGTACCGTTCGACTTGAACATAGCACCGTAGCGCCTATGCAACTTCTTAATGGGGCCTATGGCTACCAATCGAAAAAAAAAGACGATGGAACAGCGTAGAGCAAGCCCCAATGCTCTACGACTATTCCATCGCCTAGTTCGTGTTTGTCAGCAATACGCCCGACGTGACCAAGCGATTGAAAATATAGTTAGCAGGATCGTCGTTAGTTGACCGCTTAACTTCAAGCGTCCAAAGGTAACTGGAGGTTATTTGAGAAAGGAAAGCTGGCCGGGTTTCAGGCTAGCGAGATTCTCACTACTCGCATTGGATTGCAGTATCTCAACAAACAGCTTTAGGTGATTCCTATCTAAATTATCAACTTCTACTGCCATGATCCGTCCTGATGCGGCCCTATCAGCTTGCGATTGAAAGCATACCGGCTGATCAATTATTCCGCGCGGACTAAGGAGTTCACGACTCACTCGAAGGATGGCAACCTTTTTTGGTGCTTGTTGTTGTTCAATTGCGCGGACATTGTTTTCTTCGATCGATAACGCGGGATCGTAGAGGTATGTCGGCGTTTGCGATTGAACTGAGACCAAGTCACAGCGAACGATTCGTGGATTACTATCCATCGCCAGCGAAGTACTAGCAAGAGAGGTAATCGCACACAAAAAGAGGCCGTGGAGTATTATTTTTGTCATGTTCTTTTGACCAGCCCAAGAATTGTTTGCCATCTGAAACATACGTCAATAATCTTTGGGAGAGAAGTTTTTTTTCCGGTCCTCGAAGAATTAGTTCCGATTCATTTCAGAAGCTACCTGGAGCTTTTGGACGAGTGTAAACGGAAGCATATTCCGCCACATTGCAAAACTGTAGAAATATATACAAATGAAGGCCTGAGGCAACACATTTGTGCTGCAATGGTTTAGTAGAATGTTGACATGTGGCATCAACCATTTGGTTTGATGATCCGAATCAACATGTTCCTAGATTCAGCCTTCTAACTGTCCAAAGCTCCCAGATTTTCCTTTTTTCTTTTCCAGGACAGTTTGACTATTCGGCTTTTTTCAAGAATCTTGAGGTGAAGAATTGTCGAGTACTGCAAGTCAAGATTTGTTGCCTCCCGATCTGTTGGCTCGATTGGAACGGATGGAGCTAGTTAGCCGAAAGGTTTTTCGTGGAAGACTAAAGGGAGAACGCAGGAGCAAGAGAAAGGGGCAGAGCGTGGAGTTTGCCGACTTTCGCAATTACGTTCCCGGAGATGACCTGAGATTTGTTGACTGGAATCTCTACGCACGTCTGGATAGGCTATTTCTGAAGCTGTTTCTAGAAGAGGAAGATTTACACGTCTATTTCTTGATTGATGCTAGCCCAAGTATGGATTTTGGTGAGCCAACCAAGTTCTTTGCTGCCCAGCAAATTGCCGCTGCTTTGGCCTTTGTGGGGCTATGTCGGGGTGATCGAGTAAGATTTGAATTTTTAGGCGCCAAGAATCTCACAAGCCCGGTTTTGCGCGGCAGGAGTCAGATGTGGCGCATGACGGAGTTCATTCAGTCTGTGGCCCCCACAGAGATTTACAACTTGACCGATGCTGTCAAGAGATTCTGCATGAGACACACGGGCAAAGGAATTGCTATTCTCATTAGCGACTTGATGGATAAGTCGGGTTACGAATCTGCCCTGCGACTATTGGTCGGCCGGCAAATGGATATCTTTGTTTTGCATATGTTGAGTCCTTCTGAAATCGAACCTGACATTGTAGGTGACCTCAAACTAGTAGATTGTGAAGACCACGACGAAGCCGAAATATCTGTCAGTCCTGCGCTATTGAAAAAGTATCAAGCCACGCTGGCGACCTTTATTGATCAAGCGAAACGGTTTTGCGCACAACGCTCTATCACGTATTTGCTGACTCGTAGTAATCAATCGACGCAAGTGTTGGTTGGGCAATACTTGCGAGAGAGAGGACTCGTACGATGAGCTGGATCAATACGCTTGGCTGGTGGCAGTGGTTGCTCATGTTGAGCGTACCGCCATTGATAATCATGCTTTACTTCCTGAAGTTGCGACGAACTCCCATAGAAGTTCCGAGTACCTTTTTATGGCGACGAACGATTGAGGATTTACACGTCAACAGCATCTGGCAAAGACTTCGCCGCAATCTGCTCTTGTTACTTCAGTTGCTGGCAGTGCTGGCTATTATTTTGGCCTGCCTGAGGCCCGGTTATCGGGGAGAAGAAACGCTCGGAGCGCGTTCGATTTTTTTGATTGATAACTCTGCTAGCATGCAAGCGACTGATGTTGATGGCTCGCGATTGGAGGAAGCAAAGGCCAAAGCGCGAGAAATGGTAGGCAGCCTAGAAAGTTCCGATGCGGCAATGGTGATCGCGTTCTCGGATCGAGCGGATGTCCGTCATGGTTTTACAAGTGACAAACGCAAACTGAGAGAAGCGATCGATGCTATCCAACCTACCAACCGTCTATCGGATTTGAATGAGGCGCTGCGGGCCGCAGCTGGTTTGGCCAATCCAGGTCGGACAAGCCAAGTTGGTGATACGAATGACGTACAGGTTGCCGATGCGTTACCCGCCACTTTGTATATCCTGAGCGACGGTGGATTCGGCAACCCACAAACTGATCTCGGGAACCTGTCCGCAGAGTACATTCCGATCGGTCTGCCATCGGCACGAAACGTAAGTATTACGGCCTTCACTGTCGAACGAAATCCAGAACGTCCAGATCGCATGGAAGCCTTTGCACGGATAGAGAATTTCTCTGAAGAAGCCATCGATGTGCAGAGCTCGCTGTATTTGGACAAGGAACTGCTGGACGCCAGAAACGTCTCGCTGGAACCATTTTCAAACACGGGTATTAGCTTTTCCATCAACGCATTGGAAAATGGCGAATTGCGTCTAGAGCTAGATGTCGACGATGATTTAAAGGTAGACAACGAAGCCTTTGCTGGAATTGAACCACCCAAACAACTAGAAATTGTCTTTGTGTCTAGTGGAAATTCGGCTATTGAGGCTGCATTAGCGACACCCTATGTCCAGGATCTGGCTTCTGTGCGCATTATTGACCCAGAGTCACTTTTTGATCCTGAAATTGTTAAGTTAGCTCAATCAGGACAGATCGATCTGTTTATTTATGACGGTTGTGGTCCGGAAGAAATGCCAAAGAGTAATACATTGTTTTTGGGCAGTATTCCACCTGGCGAAAAATGGCAGACAACTGAGGAAAAGGGGCCATTATTCATTATCGATACAAATCGCTCGCACCCCATCATGCAGTATGTCGACATGGGGAATGTAAATATTGTCAATGGTGTAGCATTAACACCTCCAGAAGGTGCCGCCGAATTGCTCCGCAGTGACCTAGGGATATTGGCTTGCGTGGCACCGCGCGAAGCGTATCAAGATGCGGTATTAGGTATGCGATTATTTTATCAAGGAGACGACGGAGTAATCCCCAATACTGACTGGCCGCGTAAACGCAGCTTCCCAGTATTCTTTCTCAATTGTGTTGAATATTTGGGTGGCGCCGTCTCCGCCACTGGTACAAGGAGCGTGATGCCTGGCAACACAATTGCCCTCAACATTCCGGCCAGATACGAAAAAATTGAAATTGAAGACCCAACTGGCAAAATCACCTTATTTGAGCGACACGAAGATCCTCAAGTTGTCTTTCAAGAAACGGAAGAATTGGGTTTTTACAAAATTAAGTCTGCCAACGACTCGCGATTGCTGGAGGCATTCAGTGTGAACATGTTTAGCGGGCGGGAAAGCCGGATCGTTCCTGCACCTGAAGTCTCGATTGGAGCCCAGGAAGTTGAGGCCAAGGGGGAGATTCAGCAGCTGGTGCGCGTCGAGTACTGGCGATGGCTTTTGGCGGTTACTTTGGTGCTTTTGAGTTTGGAGTGGTTCCTGTATACACGTCGCGTATCGTTGTAGATTTGCATGACTGCAAACCGGAGTGAATTCTAAGGAAGTATAAATCTTCACATGCAACTCGGCGGAATACCGACCAATTTGGGTGTTTTTTTGGTTCAAAGGCATCGATCCGATTTGACATGATCCGCAATTGTCGAAAAAATGACTCGTCTAGTTGATCAAATTACCGGTATAGGAAAATCAGGAGCGGCCCAAGCATGGGACAACACACAATCGACTTTACGGACGACAATTTTGATAATGAGGTTCTGGGATCCGCTGGCGGGGTGCTGGTAGACTTTTGGGCGCCCTGGTGTGGTCCTTGTCGTCAAATTGCTCCACTTATTGATCAGCTGGCGGAACAATATTCGGGAACCGTCAAAGTTGGCAAACTAAACATTGATGATAATCCCAATGTTACGGGCCAGTACGGCATTCAAAGCATCCCGACCCTTTTGCTCTTTAAGAACGGCGAAGTAGTAGAACGGTTCGTGGGAATGCCGCCAAAGGCCAAACTTGAAAGCGCCCTGGAATCTACTGTTGCCTGAGCGTGGTCGAAAGCTTCGAACTTGGCCTCGAGATTGCGTTTCTAGGCCATTATTCTTCGCCCATCTGCGTTTTGGAATGTCCGCATACGACTACGATATCTTCGATTAGGCGATGTAATCACTGTGTTGCCCTTCTTAGATTTTGGCAATTGAGATTAGGATCGCCAAGCAAGAATGTTGTGGACATTATTTTCGGTGACTTCACTGGGCACCCGGAAAATCCAAAAAAGTTCTTTTCTAGGGCTAGTTTGTTTCGACGAATGCTCAGAGCAAGTAAGAAAGTTGAGTAGACGGAATGCTGGATTTGTATGATAAGATTCACGAGGCTCAAACCTTCATTCAGCAGCAGTGGAGCAACTCCCCTCGCGTTGGAATCATTCTTGGCACAGGTCTCGGCCCATTAGTAGAGCAAATTGAGATCGAAGCTTCCATTGAATACGAGTCGATTCCGCATTTCCCTAAGTCGACGGCAACTAGCCACCGCGGTCGGCTAGTTTGCGGGAAACTCTGCGGAGTAAGTGTGCTCGTGATGGAAGGCCGATTTCACATGTATGAAGGTTATTCGCTTAAGCAAATAACTCTGCCCGTCCGAGTTATGAAAGCTCTTGGGGCTGAATTGCTAATCGTTTCGAATGCGGCTGGCGGAATGAACCCATATCACCAGGTGGGTGACATAGTCGTCATTGAAGACCATATCAACTTGATGGGGGATAATCCGCTAATTGGGATAAATGACGACCGGCTGGGTCCACGATTTCCAGACATGTGCGAACCATACGACAAAGAATTGGTAGCTTGCGCATTGGGTGTGGCCCGTCAAGAGAACTTTGCCGCACACCAAGGTGTTTTTGTAGCGGTTTCTGGACCAAATCTTGAAACGCGGGCAGAGTATCGATTTTTGAGAAACATCGGGGCCGATGTTGTTGGCATGTCGACCGTCCCTGAGGTGATTGTGGCCGTGCATTGTGGATTAAGAACGGTTGGATTCTCGGTGGTAACGGATTTGTGCTTGCCTGATGCATTGGAACCTGCCGACGTTCAGAAGATTATTGCCGCCGCCAATTCTGCCGAACCTAAGCTTCGCAAACTCGTAACAGGCGTCTTAAAGTACATATCTCAGCCGTGAGGTTTTGGCCATTGTATTTTAGGCGCGGTGCATTAATCAATCGCTAATGGATATGAGTAGATGGCTGTGTCCCCGGCGGATGAAAAGGCCTCGATTAATCGTGCTTGCCAAATAATTCTTAAATCGAGGTGGATTCAACCTCAAATAGCAATCGTACTTGGAAGTGGATTGGGGGGGTTGGCGGATCGCGTGCAGCATCCTTGCATACTCAACTACGATCAAATTGATGGATTTCCACGAACCCATGCCAGTGGTCACCAAGGACGATTAATTACCGGTTTTTTGGCTGGCTTACCTGTGGTCATGATGCAGGGGCGAACCCATCGTTATGAGGGATATTCAGATCGCAACGTCCGATTTCCGGTGCAGGTAATGCACGGGCTCGGAGCCCAGCTTTTGATTACAACCAATGCAGCTGGAGGACTCAATCCCCGATTTCAAGTGGCGGACCTGATGGTCATCGATAGTCATTTGGATTTTTTATGGACTCGCGGTGCCATATCCGGTCAAGTGAAAACTCACCCTGGAATTCGCGGTCAGAAAGAGTGTTACGATTCAAAGTTGGTTCAACGGGCAAAATTGTTAGCCAAAAATATGTGCCTAGAACTGCACCAAGGGTGTTACATAGCGACTCTGGGACCAACCTTTGAAACGCGAAGTGAATACCGAATGTTTCGGCGTTTTGGAGGCGATGCTGTAGGCATGAGTACTGTGCCCGAAGTACTAATGGCTCAGCAACTGAGTATGCGAGTACTTGGATTCTCAGTCATAACGAACGTAGCTTCGACCGATATACCTCAATCGACAACTCATCATGAAGTAGTATCCGTTGGGGACGCCGCGGGCCCAAGGCTGATGAGTATTATTATGGCGTTACTGGATGAAATGGCTGGCCAACCGGATTAAAGATAAGACATTAGGTGTACCGCTTGATGGTTGACTTGGAAAATCTTGCACGACGATTCTGTAAACATGAGGTTGACAACGGAGTACAGAACCTAGTTTCGCTTCAGCAATGCGGTGCCTCTGCTGATTTAGTTGAATCGCTTTTTACCCGACTCTCCGAACAACTTTCGGAAAACGTGGATAACTCTCGCGTCCTTGGCAACCTTTCCCAATTCGTGGCAGGTTCCATTTCGCCACAGTCTCTTCTGGCATGGTTCGAACGTGAGCCAAACGCGCTTTTCACCTTGCTACGATTGTTTAACATCGGTCAGTATGTATCCCAAAGACTAATACGAAACAGCACGAGTTTTGATCTGCTGTTACTGACCCAAGGCAGCCCAATAAGTAGGCGAATGCTTGAGGACGAGTTAACAACAGAAGTCAAAGCAGCTCAAGATCTCAAACAGGTCATGCGCATTTTACGAGAATGGAGACACCGAGAAACCCTTCGCATAGTTTTTGGTGATTTCATAGTTGGCCAGCCCCTTGAGGTTGTGACTGAACAAATATCCATTCTAGCTGAAGCAATAATTGCTGCCGCGCTCGAAGCAGCAGTACGCGAACTTAGCCACCGCCGCGAAGTTCCCAAACAGCCAAATGGACGCCCATTGGCGCTATCAGTAATAGCCCTCGGCAAACTCGGGGGACGTGAACTCAATTATTCAAGTGACATTGATTTGATTTTTGTGCGCGAGCCGCTCGACGAATCCTCAAAATCTGAAAACTCTCTGCGAATCCAAGCCGCAATAAATGACTACTTCGAACGATTGGCGCAACTTGTGATACGGCTGCTTAGTGAATCGACGCCGCACGGGATCGCATATCGAGTCGACATGCGGCTTAGGCCATTTGGCTCTCAAGGTACGCTCGTAACGGAGACCGCGGAGGGACTTCGTTACTACGAATTGCATGGTCGTACTTGGGAGCGTCAAGCCCTCATTAAAGCTCGGCCTGTGGCGGGCAATCGGGAACTAGGAAATAACTTCCTGGCAACCGCCACTCCTTGGATCTTTCGCAGCCCTTTGTCGCGGTCGGACATCAGTAGCCTGTCCGCATTAAAGAGAAGAATTGAAAGGGCGGCCCGACTGGCGGGAACCGAAGACAGGAATATCAAGACCGGACACGGTGGACTGCGCGATATAGAATTCGCGGTCCAGTTTTTACAGTTGTTACATGGCGGCGAGATGAAACAATTGCGCACTCCAAACACGTTGGAGGCAATTGCATGCTTGCATACTGCGGGGTATCTGTCTCTCGAAGAACAGACAACTTTGAGTGACAACTACCGATACTTGCGTAAGTTGGAACATTTTCTTCAAATCGAATATGACCGTCAGACGTTTTCACTTCCAGCCCAACCAGAAGATCTGGAAGATTTGATCGATCGAGTGATGTCATCAGATCGAGCGCATCCAAAGTCGGCAAGGGAGTTTCTGTCGGAACTTGAGAACCGAGCGAACCAAAATCGAGAGCTATTGGAGCAAATCCTTCACAAGGGCTTTAGCGAGGAAACCTCAGGTTCGCCCGAAGCAGACCTCATTCTAGTACCTGACGTGGAGAGAGAAGAAATTGAGTCCGTGTTGAGTAATCAGGGCTTTTCCGATACCCAGGCGGCCTATCGACACCTTCTCGAATTATCCCGCGAGTCCAGCGTCGGGCTTTCTACCCGACGAAGTAGACATTTGCTGGCGGCCATTGTTAATCCACTTTTGAATGCAATTTCCCAAACACCGTTTCCTGATGAAACTTTGCTTAACCTATCATCGTTAGGCCATGCTTTAGGAGGAAATGCTGAAGTATGGGAACTTTTTCAATCAAGCCCTGCTGCATTGGAGAGTTGTGTTCGATTATGTGCCACAAGCCCTTATCTGATCGGAATTTTGAATTCAGATCCGAATTGGGTAGACCTACTGAAACGGACTGTCGACGGAGGCCTGCTGCCACCAATCGAAGAAATGGATGCTCGGCTATCTGATCTCTGTGACCAATCATCAGATGTTTCGTCAGAGGTGCGCAGTTTCAAAAGCTCAATGCACCTACAGATTGGACTGCACGATATTTTGGGAAAGGAACCAATCGAACAAATTCATGAGAAACTCAGCGACGTAGCGGAAGTATGTTTGGATCAAGTTATTCGAGCTGAATATCATCAGAGCGTCGCACAATTGGGTGTACCTATGGTGGAAGATCACCCTACAGGCTTGCGTGAAGCGCAGTTAGCTGTGTTGGGTGCTGGAAAACTCGGTGGCCGAGAGCCTAATTACCATAGTGACTTAGACGTCATTTTCTTGTTTGATGCCGATGGTGAAACCAGAAGCCTTACACCCTCGAGGCGATTCCGTCCGACTAGCAATCGTCAGTTTTTTAACCAATTATCCCAGCGTGTAATAAGGGCCGTCACCAATTCGCTGGGAAGAGAAAAGCTCTATGACTTAGATGTTCGCCTTAGACCACTTGGTCGAAGCGGTGAATTGGCCATTACCGTCCGAGATTTAGTTGACTATTTTGAAGTTGGCGAGGGAATGGTTTGGGAGCGGCAAGCTCTCTGCAAAGGAAGGGTGATTTGGGGAAGCCCTGGAATCCGCGAACAAGTATTGCAAACAATACGTGGCATTGTCAGCTCCAGTTGCGAATTGAACGATCTGCAGGAGCAAATTCGATCGCATCGCCTCCTGCTGCAACAGGGAGCCTCCAATCGAAATTTAAAACGAGGTTACGGCGGCACGATGGACATTGAGTTTATCGTGCAATACTTACAGCTTTTGCATTCTCGGGAAGTTCCTCAATTGCTTGTGCCGGGAACTCTAATGGCTCTAACTGTGCTCAAAGATCAGCGGGTACTGGAAGCCGAATTGATAGACAAGCTGAAGTATTCCTACAGCTTTCTACGGTCCGTTGAATCGGGCATACGATTGATGAACCGTGGCCCACGTCATGAACTACCTAGTGGTGAACGAGATCTCAAGAAACTAGAATTTCTACTCCAACAACGCCCTGAATTAAAGCTTGATAGTAGTCATGAACTAGTCGAAAAATGCACGCGTTTGCAGGCTGAAAATCGAGAGATTTTTGCCCACGCATTTGCGATGAGCGACTTAGGTTTCGCTCAATAATTTGACCAACTTATCCTTCCAAGATTTGGTAGGTTCAGAGAAGAAGAGTCGCTAAGAAAAAAAATCCTATTCCGGGGAGCGGTAGCGTGTTTCCATAATTGCGCACTGCAAATTTGGAAAATGGATCCGGAAACGGATGCTAGACTGCGAACATAGCGCCAATACATTTTATCTTCGGAAAAATGTTGAAAAAAAGGTCATTTCCAGCCTAACTTTTAGCTTACAGACTGGAAGCGATGGAAGCCTGGCTTTTAGCTGACAGACTGGAAGTCTATCCTACTGAAATCCTGCCAATAAATGATTGGCGACTGAAATACAAGCGATCGCGAGAGGCTTGACTAGTCACTAACCATGAAGACTCTTGGAGCTTCAAGAGAGTTAATTTGATTGCGGTGGTCAATGAAATACGTCGAGAAAAATGATCTAATGGAATCCGATGGACGAAGCCTGTAGAACGAAGGTCATTTCGAAATTATCCATTGTTCACCTTACACCTGCGGAGCTGAAAATGTTGCAGTTGACTAGAAGCATAGTCTGGCCCCACGATTCTAATCGCTTGCGACGAAGTGCGCAGCTTGGTTCCTTGGCTAAGAATTTGATTTGGGGAATGCTAATTGGTTTTGTGCTCCCAAGTCTTGCCTGGACAGCGGAACGTCCCAATATGGTGTTCCTTTTGAGCGACGATCATTCGTATCCATTTGTTTCTTGCTATGGAGACTCCAACGTCAAGACACCCAACTTGGACCGTCTGGCAGCAGATGGCATGATGTTTCGTCGTTTTTTCACGGCGGCTCCACAGTGTGTATTGTCTCGAGCAGCTTACATGACGGGAAGATCAACATTGGCTGCTAGAATGATTCGCTTTTCTTCTCCGCTACCTCGAGATGAGATCACTCTGCCAGAGCTACTTAGATCAGAGGCGAATTACTTTACAGGAATATGCGGGCGGAGTTTTCATTTGGATGGCTCCAATCGATTGGGCAAGTTTGTAGCCACCGTCTATGAGGAGAATCAACTGATGACGTTTGCCGATCGAGTTGACTACTTGAAGAAGGGTAGCGACTCGGAGGTCATCAATCAGGTTCGTGAGTTTCTTGACCAGTGTCCTCCTGAAAGGCCCTTCTTTCTCTGGGCTAATTACAGTGACCCACATCATGCATGGAATGCACCCGAGAAGTATCGCCCAGATCCTTCTGAATTGCGACTTCCAGATCACTGGCCTGACCTTCCAGGTATGAGAAACCAGTTGGCCGATTACTGTGCCGAGGTCAATCGTGTTGACGAGCGCGTCGGAGAAGTAGTAAAGGAATTGGAACGGCGAAATCTGTTGGCCACGACTCTGATAGTCTTTGCGGGAGATAACGGGCAGGCCCTACCTCATGGTAAGGGATCTCTCTACGACCCTGGATCCAACTGTCCATTTATCGTCCATTGGCCTAACATAGTGCGGGCTGGTGGCGACAGTAGCGAATTAATTAGCGGGGAAGATCTAGCTCCGACACTACTTGAAGCAGCTGGAGTCAAACCAGGTCCCAAAATGACTGGCCATAGTTTTCTGCCACTGCTACAGGGGACAGAATTTGTCGGACGCGAATACATTCATATTGCTCGAGGCCCCCATGGCTCGGCAGCCGTACGAGTTGAGGCGACCAGCGCGCCTTATGATATGGGACGAGCAGTACGTAGCAAGCGTTACAAATTTATCTACAACTGCACTCCTTGGACACCGTATGGTCCAGTCGATTCGGCAGGCGGAGCTGCGTGGAAAGAAATGGTTTCTGCGCACCAAGCAGGTACACTTTCCCCTCGACTATCAGCTGCCTACTTTACAACTCCTCGTCCGGTCTACGAGCTATTCGATCTGGAAAACGATCCGTCGGAATTAACCAACCTGAGCGGACGCCAAGAATATCGCGAAGTGGAGAAGAAAATGCGCGAAGCCTTGGCAAAGAAAATGATTCTAGAATTTGATCACTTGCCTCTGCCAGATTTATTGGAGTGAAACATGTTGCCAATGTGTGCTCAAACAAAGTTTTCCGCGCAACAGCGCAGAGAGCCATTTTGGTCCTATTTCTTCAATTGCTCTCCAACTACTAGTTCATCACCTTCGTCTAGGTCTCCAGATACCAATTCACTAAATCGACTATCGGAGATTCCGACTTCCACTTCTCGAGCTCGCAAGAGGTCATTTTCCACGACCCAAACATGGCGACGATTTCGAGCGCGGTTTATGACTGCCGATTCGGTAACACTTTGTGCTTCGGGATTTTGGGAAAGCGATTCTTGTTTACTGCTCTCAACACCGTCCAGGATTGCATGATCATCTGGATGGACAAGCTTCCGATTGGGAGGATAAAACCTGAGTGCCGCGTTTGGAACTTTAAGGCATTTGTCAACATTTTCAATCTGAAATGAAAGATTGGCTGTCATGCCTGGCAATAACTTCATATCGGGATTGGGGGTCTCAACGACCACCGGATAAGTTACGACATTCTGCTCGGTACTGCTGCTCAGCCGGACTTCCAAGATTTTACCTTCTTCAAATACGATATTCGGGTATGCATCCACTGAAAAATTCACCGGTTGTGATTGAGTTTGGGCGTCGCGGATGAGCCCAATATCTGCCTCGTCAACAGACGCAAAGATATAGACACGGCAGTCCAATTCAGGGGCTACGATAAACAGCTCCGGAGTTTGGAATTGTGAAGCCAACGTTTGCCCTACATCGATCTTGCGATCAACGACGATACCGTCAACGGGTGAACGAATCTCTGTGTATTCGAGATTGGTTTTTGAGTTCTCCAAATTGGCTGTCGCCTGTTTCACTGCAGTCTGTGCTACGCTAAGATCCGCTTCAGCTGCCATGCGGGAGAACTGTAGTTCTTCAACTTCCGTTTCGGACAAGAACGACGATCCTCCTTCGGTAAGTTTTCTAGCTCGCTGTTCCGAGTTTACCGCCTGCTGCAGTTTGGCTTCGGCTCGCTTAACCTCTGCCAGCCGAGTATCCAACATGGCTTGGTCACGCTGAACATTGGATTCATAGATTTTGGGATCTATGCGAGCCATCAACTGGTTCTGCTCTACCCGGTCATTAAAGTCAACAAACAGTTCGTTTACGTTTCCGCTGACAACTGCACCCACAGTGACTCGAAGCACAGGTTCTACCGTTCCAGTAGCATTGACATTAAACGTCAGCGAACCCTCAGTGACTTTAGAGGTTCGGTAGGTAACTTTGTTGCGTTCTTTTAGGTATTTTGCAATAGGGTAGTAGGCTGCAACGCAAATGCCACCAAGAATTGCCAGGCCAATCACCAACTTAATAAAAGTACGCACAACAAATCATCTTTAAATACAGCCCAAAAACACTGCTATCGCACCCAATGTCTGTAGCCATCAGTCTGAAAACTAAGCCTAACCAGAATGCTTCCTGGCCAAATCCCGCGTAACGTCAATCCCAGCTAGGCGAGCGGCAGAAATAAATCTACCCTCCCAACCCGAAACGTAACGGCTTG
>JAGQOY010000144.1 GCA_020427005.1 Planctomycetales bacterium | reverse complement strand
CCGTTTGACCGACCGCTTGGAGTGCCCCAGTCGCTTGGCGACTTCACTTTGAGACAGTCCATCAATCAAAACTAGCTTACGAATCAGTTCGGTGTTTTCCACTTTGAGCACCTGTAGGATCCCTCCAAGTTCGATGGGTAAGCTTTTTCTTGTAGCTTACCCATTTCCACTTGGTATCCCTCAGCTAGCCCCTCCCGACCGGTTCCCTTTTCGGCTGCCAGACCGGTTCCCTTTTCAATTGCCAATTCCAAATGGTTTTGCTAGCTCTGACGCACTCAAGGGTTGGTCTCGCAAACGAGCTAAAAGGGCTCGTCGAGTTGGATCACTAAGCGCAACAAACGTCCGGTCAAGTGTCGCAGTTGAATTAACCACTTGGCCGCCCCCCCCCTCCGAACTAACAGCACTCAACTGATTGGTTGAATATGATTAGATATTCCATCTGTTTTTACAAACCGCAAGTCTTGAAATCTCGATAAACCAAAGTACAACTGTACTCACCTCGGGTTCGTTTGTACTGAAAGTGAGACTACACATGGATAGACCACCACTATCGCGTGGCGAGACGGAAGTGCTCAAAGCGCTTTGGAGTTTAGAAAAGGGGTCAGTCGGAGAGATTCATGCCGCTCTGCCTATGGACCGCCCCATGGACTATACGACAGTGCAGACCTATGTGCGACGACTCGAGGCGAAAGGTTATGTTCAGTCGACGCGCTTAGGAAGAAACAAAATCTATCGGGCAGCGGTTCGCAAGTCACAGGTGGTAGGAGAGGCCATCGAAGAGTTTCTGGATCGGTTGTTTGACGGTCAGATGTTACCCATGGTACGCCATTTGGTGGATTCTCGAGAAGTTTCTCGGGAAGAACTAGATGACCTGCTAGCCATCGTTAAAAGACTGCGGGAGCAGGCCGATGATGCAGATTGAAATACTAAATACGATTTTACTGACACACATCTCGCAGTTCAGTATCACCATGTTGTTGCTTTCGGTGGTTGTTATGCTAACACACCGGCGTTGGCCACATTTTACGTTTTTGATCTGCATGCTAGCTCTGGCAAAGTGTCTTGTTCCGCCGCTTATAAGTAGTCCAGCTGGCCTATTCACGATTACTCCAAACTTGGCGTTATCTTCAGATCTGAAATTACTCGGCAACGATGAAGGCATGCGCATCAAGCAACTAGCAACCGAGTCAGCGGGCGATAGCCCCGTTGCTAATTCGGAGTTCTACTTCGAGCAAGTGGCTTCACCCTCCGTATGGCCCAGCTTGGCACTTGGCATGTGGCTGGCCGGTATCGTACTTTTCTTGGCGTGGTCTAGTAGTCGATATCGGGATCTCATGGAGTCGATCTCGAAAATGCGATCCGTGCAACCGGCTATTGCAGAACAGGTGGAGGTTTTACGTCGACAACTAGGTATTCGTCGTCAAGTGAGAGCCGTAATATCTGAAGAAAATTTTGGGCCAGCATGTGTAGGCGTCTGGCGACCTACTCTAGTTTTGCCGGCGAATATCATCGGCCAGTCGCAGGCAGCCTGGTTTCCGCCGTTGATGGCTCATGAACTTATTCATGCCAGGCGTGGTGACATGGTGTGGGGCATCTTACAGTATTTCGCACAGATCATATGGTGGTTTCACCCTTTGGTCTGGTGGATTGGTCACAAAGCTACATTGATGTGTGAACGCTGTTGCGACGATGAAGTCGTTTCGCGATTGGAATTCAAAGCTGCCGATTACGCTGAAAGTCTCGTGCGTGTATTGGAGATGAAAAATCAATGCCGACACGTTCCATTTGGTCATTGTATTTCGCCGGCCCAGATTACCAAGCAACGACTAGAGAGGCTTTCAAGTCGCTATAGTCGATTTTCCCGAGGTCCATCGTGGGGTGCTTGGTCCATGGTTGCATTGCTGGCAATCGCTCTCTTGCCTGGGATGCAATGGACTCGCGGCAGTAATGTAGTAGGTAACACCAACGACATCGAGTTTCGCGCTAAGGTGCGTTATGCAGTTGATAGGCAAGAATGGCAGACCGTAATCGACCTGCTGCGTCCAATCTACGAAGAGTGTCCCGACAACGTCGAGGCAACTTTCTGGCTAGGACTAGCCCTACACATGGATGGCAAGCTTGATGAGGCAATTGAGTTTCACTCCAAAGCCGCACAGTTTCCAGAGACGGCTTGCGTAGCAACCTATAACTGGGCCTGTGCATTGGCACTTAAAGGAGAATCTGAAGCTGCCCTCGATAGACTAGAAGCTGCCATTGCAGCTGGCTTCGCTCAGCGAGCCTATTTTCGAGATTTCATTGATGACGCGGATCTCAAGTCGCTCTACAAACTTGAACGTTTTAAAAAGTTGCGCAATCAAGCTCTGCAGATAAATGAGCAATTTGGTCCGCGCGGTGAATTAGATTTTCTCGTAGGCTCCTGGGAAGTAACCGACTCAAATTTCAAGATGTTCGGACAAAGTAACGTCGTAGGAAGTGTGAGTGGGCATGTATTAACCGAACATTGGAAGCTTGCGCCTGGTCAATCCGGATCCAGTGTCAAGTATTTTAACCCGTTTACTGGGCGATGGAAGCAAGCTTGGGTATCGGATAGCGGCGGCGTCATCGAGCTGGAAGGGGCACCCAAAGACGGAAAAATCGAGTTTGAAGGGGTCATGTACGATCAACAGGGCGCTACAAAGAAGTCTCGCATGAAAGTAACGCCTGAGAGCGATGGTTCCGTTCGACAGTTAATTGAGGTGAGTTCGGATGAGGGAAATACTTGGGACGTTTTCTTGGATCGAACCTATCGACGTTTTACCCCTCATAAACTTCAGCTGCGCAAGGTTGAACACTAGCAAAAGTTGATCAGTGTCAGGGAGACAGGAGACCTCGGAGAATGCAACCCGGTCTCCTGTCTGAAACTTGAGCTTTTGGGATTCCGAAATCCTCAGTGGTGTCGCGATTCAACTCGAAGAAAGCTGTCACGGAAAGACCGAAATAGCTCGACTTCGTGAGGGACATCCAGCTTGGAGAATACACTCAATCGATGCTTGGAGGCTGTCTGCACCGAGATTCCCAGTTGAGATCCAATTTCTTTGAGCGTGGCTCCGTCTGCTAGTAAACGGGCGACATCCATCTCGCGGTCGGTGAGGGTCGAGAGTCGTTGTTTTTTAACCTCACGATGACGACGATCAGCAACTACTCGACGATTCTCGGACAAGGCCCGCCGAATGACCTCCAAGAAACTGGCAGGCTTAAAATCCTTTTCGATAAAATCGAATACGCCAGATTGAAATCCTGCTCGACAAGAACCGGCATCCGCATACCCCGTAACGACAACGGTGGTCAGATCGATGTTCCGCTGGCGAAGCTTCTGATGCAATTCAATCCCACTCAGTGATGGCATCATGAGATCAACGATCAAACATCCGATCGCATTTGGACTTATGGAGGCCAGGAAAATAGCTGGGTCTGCAAAAACTTGCACCGGTATTCCCATGCTCTCGCACAAACGCTGGATAACGAGCATATCTGATGGATGGTCATCAACAATATAAATTTGCTCCGAAGTAACATCGTAGTAATCAATTGCAAGTGGGGCAGTTTGCGTTTCCATTTTTTTGGCGACTTATCTTAGGGGTGCACATAAGACAGATTTGGAGTCGGAATTGTGGGCAAACGATTCCTACTCTCGCTAATTCTCTAAGATGCTCAACTATTTCCTTGGTCGGCCGCGAGGCCCACGCAAAGGTAGGTTTGGCGTTTATCGGCCAAAAAATTGTGTTCGGCCTATTCAGATTGGAGCTAGACCTTCGCTTGAAGCTGACTGGTTATCAATTGCGATGGTCGTACCGCCTGTGAATAAAGAAATCACTCGCACTGATGAAATTGCCCCAATTTCATCGACCAGACTCAATTGCCCCAAAGAGTCCGATCGCGAGCAGTGCGAATGAATCAACCACCATTAAGATGGAAGCCACCTTTTTGGTGATCGATTTAAATATGGACTATAGGGTTCAGAATGAACAACCTTACCCCCCGCCTGTTGAAAAATTTGTGGTACAGATGTTGGTGCTGGTCGGCACAATTAGAACATTGCGAACCTTTGCGCCAATCGACATGGGGTTTACTGCGCGGGGGGGATCGAAATATCGATATATCGATACTTGCCGTATGTGCCTTCTGCCAGAGCAGCAATCCAACTTCCGTTTCCCTGATTAGGACCGCTTCCGAATTGAATAGAGTGAATAGTTGCACCGGAGCGTTGTGCGGAAACCCTTAGTTCATCCAACGCTTTACCTGAAAGTGCAGGCCGGTCACCATCGGTAAGAAAGAAAATCACGTCAGGATTCAAACGCAGTGCCATTCGCAATGCCAAAATATGTTGCGTGCTTCCAACGGCAGTGACGTTTTGAACAAATCTCTTGGCTGCTTCTTTGCCCGCTGCATTACCGTTTAGCATCTGAAGGCTGCCATCGGATTGACCCAGTGGGTAAGGCGTATCATTGTAGAAAACAATCTGAAACTGATGCAATTCTGACAAAGATTCAAGACTGCCCAACAACTCCTGTTTTGCAATTCGCAAAGGGCGACCGTTGTAGCCATCCATGCTCTGAGACCGATCGAATACGTAAATGAACCTCCGCCCTTCGCCTTCCACGCCGAATACACTAGTTTTGACCTTAGGAATGGATCGATCGCCACCAAGTTGGGCTCCTCCATCACCCAATCCCAGCCCACCGGCAGCCGAACTCAAACCACCCGCAGCACCACTCGCATCGGGCAGCAAATCGCTAAGCAAAGACTTGCTCAAATTAGCAGCAATCTCATCGCTAGGCAAAGCAGAAACAGCATCCGCTGCCGTTGTGGACTGCGAGTTGCCCAGAGCTGATGTGCCGGAATCTGACAAGTAGTAGGCTTCACCTCCAGGTGCCTCATATACAACGGCAATTCCAATCGGTCGTTCGGAGTTTCCCCCGGTACCATGTGGTTTACCAACCCACAATAACCCTACAGTCACCAAGGCCACACAATGTAGTCCAAGCGACAACAACCACGCAGGAACGCAACGTAAACCGCGTTCATTCGGCAACTGAGTTGGTATGACTCGACGCTGAAGTTTGGATGAATCAGACATAAAAGCTCTGAATGTGGTTGTTTGTCAAAGTAGCTCCAGATTCAACCTTGACTATTGACGATAAACCAGGAAATTGACTCAGGTACTCATTATAACCTACCCAAACCAAAGCTTCGTCCAGGCCCGATAGAGCATTGGCTTGAAATAGTGACGCTTCTCGCTGAGCGGCGGAATTGCCGCACGCAACTCACTCTCCCTCCGAAAGTTACTTTGTATGCGTCGAGACATTCGTAAGGGAGGGTCGGAGCTGCAGCGACGGGAAGGGCAATCCCCTCTCACCATTCGCGTAACTAGCGACATTCCCCGAGGGGAGTGATAGGACCAACGGCGATCCGCCAGAAGTGTCAAAAAAATGTTGATATAAACGTATTCACTTTACGCTTCTACATTCGATCCACGGTCCCAATTCCAAGCAAGCTTAGGCCCAGTCGCAAAACTTCACTGGTGGAAAAACAAATGGCAAGTCGGCTGCGCTTTAACTGCTCGGTGGAAGCAATTAGGACTGGACATTGATCGAAGAAAACGGCAAATTGCTTTGCTACTGAATAAAGGTAACTTGCAAGCACGCTTGGATAATAGGCTTCAACGGATTGATGAAGTGCGTCTTCGAACTGAAGCAACTGGAGAACAAGATCCCGTTCCGCCGATTCTGCGAAAATTACTGAATAACCGGCAACGGATTCGCGACTGATCTGGGAGTCACTCTTCTTCATAATGCTCTGGGCACGTGCATACATGTATTGTATGTAAGCAGACGTGTTGCCCTCCAATTGCACCATTTTCTCCGTATTGAACTCGTAGTCGCTGGTCCGATTATGAGATAGGTCGGCAAATTTGATAGCGCCCAATCCAACGGTGTTGGCGATATGACGTTTTTCTTCCTCCGGCATATTCAATCCGGCTTTTTGCAGTCGTTGCGGATCGCATACTGCTTGGTATGCTCGATCCACGGCCTCATCGAGAAGGTATTCCAAACCGATCACGCTGCCGCTACGAGTTTTGAACGGCTTGCCATCGGAACCTAGCACGGTACCAAAGCTAATGTGTTGCAGGTCGACGTTCTCGTATCCTATAGCTTTAGCGGCCGCAAACAGCTTTGAAAAATGTTCTCCTTGTCGATGGTCGACAACGTACAAAATCACGTCCGGTTGAAAATGCTGCATCCGGTACTCGATTGTTGCCAGGTCGGTAGTGGCATACAAAAATGCACCATCCCGTTTGCGAACAATCATGGGAGCTTCAAATCCAGGCAGAAATATGCATGTGGCGCCTTCGCTTTCCACAGCCATGCCAGCGACTACCAACTTAGAAACTAGAGGCTCCAGCATTTCATGATAGAAGCTTTCGCCATAGGTATAGTCAAAGTTGATGTTCAATCGTCGGTACACCGAATCGATCTCGGAGATGGATATGGGTAGAAATTTATTCCACAGCTCAAGATTCGTGGTGTCCCCAGCATGCAGTTTGGCAGTTTCGAACTGCACCTTTTGCTCTAAGTTCTGATGGTTTTGTGCGATGGCCTCCAGCGCTGGCTCGGATTCAATCGCGGAGACCTTTTGCTGCAACGATTCCAACAACTCTTCGGCTGCGCGCAGGGACTTGGCAGCTTGTTTCGCACCTGCTTTTGCTTTTGGATCGGAGGCGGCCTTGGCATTGGCGGCTTGATACAATTGTTGTGCGTCCAGTACCGCGGCCTCTGCCTTGGCTAGTTTGGGATACGCATCTTGATATCCAATCACTTGCTGAACCAATCGGTACAGCCTGCTCAATTCGGCCACGGGATTTTCCGCAAAACCATTCTCGTTGACAAAGTTCTTGTAGCCGTAAATGATCATACCAAACTGGGTGCCCCAGTCTCCGAGATGGTTATCGGAAACAACCCGATGGCCAAGGAATCGCAGGATGCGCACGAGAGCATCACCGATGACCGTTGAACGTATGTGCCCAACATGCATAGGTTTAGCTACGTTGGGCGCCGAATAATCGATGACATATCGGCGCGGCACGATGGCTTCGACTCCAAACCTGGAGTCGGTTGCCGAGAGCGTTACTTGAGTTGCTAGAAAATCGTCCCGCAATTTCAAATTGATGAATCCAGGGCCAGCAATTTCCGGCGGAAGACAAATGTCATCAATTTGCAATCTCGCTACTATTTCTGCGGCAATTTGCTGGGGAGGTAATCCCATTTCGGCTTTCAGCGACATGGCGATATTCGCCTGATAATCGCCGTGTCGAGAATCGCGAGCAACAGTGATACGCTGAGTATGGCTCGCAGGGTCGACAACTAGGCCGGTTAATGCTTTTTCAAACCTGTCACGTATCAAACTGAGGATCTGCATAAATCTTTTCGATTTTCTAAAGCAAGATATGTGTTCTGAAAATATTAATGAGATTGCGAATGCGGATCACAAATAGGGGAATGCATTGGGGTTAGTAAGATGCTGTTCATTCGTCCGCGCAGCAAACTGGAATATTCTTTTTCCATATCTGACTTTGGAATTTTTGCCAGCGAAGGTGAAGACCGTGCTGAGTGCTGAATCATTCCTTCAGCCGCGCCATTTTGGCAGAGGCAGTTGCCACAATATCGCTAATGTCGATAGGCATTGCATCGGCCCAAAGCGATTCCAAATCATAAAACCGGCGTGTTTCTTCGTCAAAGAGATGGACGACAACGCTACCATAGTCTAGTACAATCCAGCGACTTTCTTCGTATCCCGCCAGACTCAATCTTCGCTCGTGAAATTCATGTTTCATTACGCGATCAATTTCGGTGCTCATGGCTGCCAATTGCCGTCGACTGGAACCGGAAGCAATGACAAAAAAATCAAACAGAGCCGTTTGACTTGTAAGATCTATGACGACAATATCTTGTCCACGATTCTCGGCCGCCGCCTTCACACAGGCCTTAGCCAGTAGAAGTGATTGCTGCAACTGCTCCGGCGGGACTAATCCCTTCGAAGTCGACTCGCGATCCAGATTATCTGATGGCTGGGAGTTATCGAGGTTTGTCATGAACTAACACGGATCCCATTTCATTTGGCCCGCAAGCAAGCGAAGCCGGAAAATGGCGTACACCGCTACCTTTTGGACAATCATGTAGGATGCGAACGAAGTACCAACGCTGCATCGTGCCAAGGATTATAACCAAATCTGAGATTCGGACAGTCCTACCCTCGACCAACGGTACGAGCATCAGGCAATAATTAACTCTAATATCTCAAAACCTGTAGAGTCTCGCTGTACCGAACCTCCAAGCATAAACGAGAGGCCTAGATTAAGCAGCTGGGGATTTGTCAGTATGCGATGCAAGCAAAGAACTTTCCTTGGCTGCTCCCTCCTCGCGTAACTCACGTTCGGTCAGCTCAGGCGGCATGAGCTGTCCCCATCGTCGGATGCGGTAGCCTCGAATTGCCAGGAGCGATAAGTAGTATGAAAGTATCCCCAGCACCAACGCTACTACAAAGCAACCAAGCCACAAAGGGCCCATGAAGTCCAGCAAACTGTCCCACCAAAAACGGACCTTATCGCCGTTCGTAGTGGTGGGATTTTCAAGCAACGCCTCCCAATTACCCCGCAGATTCTCCCATTCTTCCGTCACAACAGGCATTCCGAGAATCTTACAGCCTAGCCAATAACAGGGGTAGTAAATCGGTACGATCGTGAATGGATTGGAAATCCAAACTAAAGGGATCCCAACCAACTTGTTGGCACGCAAGATCCAGGCCAAAAAGACTGAAATTAGCATTTGGAACCCGATAAGCGGAAGGAATGTAACAAACATTCCGATCGCAATTCCAAGCGCCAAGCGATGAGGCGGGTCATCCGCGTGGAGGACTTTGTAGATGCAGAAATCCCGGACGCGATGCCAGTAGAACCGAAATTGGTCGCTTACAAACTTCATTTATGCTGGTATCGCACGCTTAAAGGTGAGGGTTGGCTGGCCAAGGGAAGGCCCAGCGCTTACCTAAAAGGCAGTCTTGGATCTAGTTCGTACTGGTTACCAAATTGGTTCGGTATTCGCAACATAGGTCTCCAGTGTATTGCCCAAGCGCGGATTAACCAACCGAGGAACCCCCTTACAGATTCCTTAGATGTCAAAGTTGACGAGATTTGACGGCCAATTCAGCAAGATAACCAACGTTTCGGGGGATTACCTCCTCAAGAATGCCATTTTTACTGCGACAACCTGTCAAGGCTGCCTCGACGAGCTATTAGGCAATGGTGAGCCGCTGGCCACCAATCGCAGTATGCCTACGGGCACTGGCCGATTTCCGGCCACTCACTTGTCGCGGTTCATTCAAATCAACAAGCCCGACGGAAACTGTTGCCGGACGCAGTTAAGTTGCGTTGCTCTGATCGGGTCGTTTCACTATAGTCCCCTGATAAGAGGATGCGAAAGGGCTTTTTGCTCAAGATTCTAAAAGGAAGATTTCGCGAACGAAAAACGCCATATTTCGGAATGGGCGTTTTTTTCAGCAGTTGGCTTTGAGAACACTGGAGGTTACAGCGACTTCAGTAAGCCGCAGGGAGGATGGGAAGTGGAAGTGCTTAACCGGATTACGTGTGCTAATACAGAACGTCAGCAAGCTATCACAAATCGGGGACGCAGTATCATGGAGACTGAATCGGCGGCCATAGCTCGAGCTGCCGAGTGCTTGAGCAGCACATTTGCGAGCGCAATTGATCTTGTTTTGGCATGTAGGGGACGCGTTATTGTTTCCGGTATGGGCAAGGCTGGCCTGGTCGGACGTAAGATTTCCGCGTCTCTCTCTTCTACAGGTACACCCAGCTTCTTTTTGCATCCAGCCGAAGCTGTTCATGGCGATCTTGGCAGTATTTGCCCTAATGATATCGTGCTACTGTTATCCAACAGTGGCGAAACCGAAGAGGTTACACGACTATTGCCAACTGTAAGACAGCTAGGTTGTAAGATAGTGGCGCTAACTGCAGTTCGCACTAGCACTTTGGGAAGTGGGGCCGACGTAGTAGTGGAGCTCGGCCTACATACGGAGGCCTGCAACCTCAATCTGGCCCCTAGTTGCACGACGAGCGTAATGCTGGCGGTTGGAGATGCGTTAGCACTCGTCGCCAGTGAAGAGCGGGGATTTAGCGCTCGCGACTTTGCCGTTTTTCACCCGGCAGGCAATCTAGGCAGGCAACTGTCAGAAGCACACCAAATAATGCGTCCTCTCGATGAATGCCGCCTAGCCGAGGATTCCCTGAGCGTACGTGAAGTTCTGATCTCAGTGAGTCGACCGGGGCGCCGAACTGGAGCAATCATGCTGGTCAATGAATTGGGCCGATTGACCGGTGTCTTTACGGACAGCGATTTAGCCAGGCTGCTGGAGCGCAGCGCGATAACCGCGTTGGATGGGCCAATCCAGCTAGTAATGAACCGTCAGTTTAAGACGGTTAAGCCACATACAACAGTACCAGCAGCACTAGACATTCTGGCAGATTGCAAAATCTCAGAATTACCCGTAATCGACGAGCAGAACATGCCGTTGGGTATCATTGATGTTACCGACGTTATGAGTGTAATGTCACATACCTTGGAACAGCCGAAACAAAGTACACAAAGCCCGACGGAGAAGCCCGAATTTGAATCGCGGGCGGCGGCTCGGGTATTTCCATTTCCCAAGGGTCGGGCTGCATGATGACGCCGAACTAAGTTAGGTTTTTGAAGTAAACATCTCGAATTCGATCAGCAAAGATTCAGTTCAATTCCATGCAATCTGATACCATCATTGCCCAGCCAATTCGCTTGATCCTGTCCGATGTGGATGGAGTACTGACCGATGGATCGCTTACAATTGACAACTCAGGTGTCGAGAGTAAAACCTTTCATGTACGAGACGGGACGGCTATTAAATTGTGGCAAAAATGTGGATTTACATTCGGGCTGCTCACAGCAAGAAATTCACAGATCGTCAAACTGCGAGCAGCTGAACTCGGAATTGAAATTGTTCGGCAGGGCTTCTCAGAAAAGCTATCGGTCGCCAGAGACATATTCGCACAGTTACGGGTCACCGCTGCTGAAACTTGTTATGTGGGTGACGACCTTCAGGACCTGCCACTCCTATATGAGGTGGGACTTCCCGTAGCAGTGTGCGATGCCGCGACGGAAGTGATTGATTCTGCTAAGTGGATCACTAAGGCCACTGGAGGCCGAGGTGCGGTTCGAGAGTTAATCGAACGCTTGCTAAAAGCCAAAGGATTGTGGGAAGATTGTTTACCACCTCGTTCCATTCAAGGCATGGCGAATCGCGATTAATTGACACTTGGTTTTACTGCTGAATTGAACTGAAAAAAGTCACATGGCTGTGTTTCTTCGCCGCTACTTCGCAACTCTTACTGTTCTACTCGTAATCATGAGTGGCTATGGAGTTACGATGAACCACCTTATGGAGCGTGTGCATATTGAACCAGCCAACGAATATGAATACGACACGAATCAAGCTGTCGACCAATGGTGGAAGGAATTCTTTCCAGGCGAAGCATGGCAATCAAAATTGCCTAACGTGATCGAAACAAAACAAGGCATCTTACTGTTTGGCGAATTTGAACAATTGGCTCCAGACCGATTGGAGTTGCGCCCTTTAACCATGGTCTTGCCACAGCGTAAACCCGGCAATACCAAGGTGGCCCAAAGTGGAAACAAATTCTCCCCTCAAGATGTTTGGATAGTAAATTCACTTGAAGGTGCCGACATTCAGTTTCGAGAGGCATTTGATTTTGCCGGAGGCGATGCTCCTCCCGTGCTGCGTGGGCAACTCCGTGGAAAGATTGAAATCCAACGACATGATTTGGCTAAAAGCGATCAGGCAGCCATGAGTTTGGTGACTAGCAATGTGTTTATCGACCATGCTCGTGTAACCACCGAGGATGCCGTTACCATTCAGGTTGGGGGAAGTACGATTCGAGGGCGAGATCTAACGATTCGTTTGCGGTCCGATCTGCTGGACTCAGCTGAAGCTGACGAGGCTCCGTGGGGATCTCTGGATATGATGGAGCTGATTTACGTTGATGTAATTGACATTGAATTACCTCGAGGCGGATTGTGGGCTGACTCCGGTGCCCAACCATTAGGATCCAACAACCAAACTAGCGAACTACCAGCTCGACTAGAGATTCGATGTGGTGCGCCGTTCCGATTTGATTTCTCGAAATCTCAAGCGTCCATGTTGGGTGGGGTCCATATGCTGCACTATTTGGGGAACTTGCCACCCGACCAATTTTGGGCTCAAGAAATACAGCTAGGCTTGAAACCTCGTGCAGCCGTAGCAGTAAACGTTGAACGACCCTTGTTAGTAGGTAGCCTAGCAGTACACCGAATCGACGCGCGAGGGATAGATCCGGTTGGTGAAATCGTTGGTGAAAAATGGGTCGAACTGGCGGCACCAAATATTGATGCTAGTTTGCAAGCCAAGCGATTAGTCGTCGATTTTGACGCTGGTGAGATCGAGCTTTATGGGCGGTTAGAACATGCTGAAGCGGTTCAGTCGATTGCCAAAATCGACTACCAAAGACATCTCATGCGTGCTCCGTGGATCGAATATCGATCCCCAAAGGGACAGGCTCTCATCCCTAGTCGTCAGTCTCAGGTGACTCCAATTGGTTGGTTTACTGCTACCGGTCCCGGCGAGCTCCACGTCCCTTTGGAATCCGGACCGGCCCAGATCCGCTGGCATGAGTCACTAAAAGTTGTTCCCGATGCGGACAATCATGGTCACTGGTTAGAGCTAGTGGGAAAGGCCTTAGTGGATTCAGCTCACTATGGATTTTTGGCTAGTGACCGTCTACAAGTTTGGTTATCGCCCAGTCAAACTCCTGATGGCCAGTTCAAACCCGTGAACAATCCGAGTGCATCCAAAGCCATCAGCTCTGCAACAAGTAGGTTTAGGCCAGACCGGTTCCTAGCCAACGGCAATGTTAACCTCACTGCCCACGAGGTATCTCTTTTGGTGGATGAACTCAAGGCATGGATGCTGTACGCTCCCACTCCAGAAAAATCACAAACATCAATCCAGCCATCTACTTTGACCCTGAATAGTCCCTCAAGCGCTCGCGAACCAGTCTGGCTGACTCCGCCGCAGTCCAATGCCGTAGGATCAGGTCCTTCTCAAATTGGTCAACTGGCAGGTAGCCATACTCCCCCTACCGATAAATCGGAATCTCGACTGACAATCCAGGGGCAGTCCATGCAGACTCGCATTATCACGTCGGCGGAAAATAGTTGGATTGATGCGTTGACCGTGTCAGGTCCATTGACGGTAAAGCACGATGACAAGAATGCTCAGGCCACTCCGTGGCAGCTGGATGGCAATACTCTATATCTTGAATCTGATACGGTGGGTCATGTAAATCTGCAGATTGTAGGAGAACCTGCGACCGTTACCGTCGGCGATGGTACGCTCAAAGGAACCACAATACGTTACGACCAGAAGAACAATCTGCTTTGGATGGATCAACCTGGCGAGTTCGTTGTCCCTATGCAGACGCTGAACGCAGCAGAAAAATCGGCAATCAATTGGATTCGTCCGCCGCACTGCAAATGGAATGGGCGCATGCTAATGGAAGGGGATAGTGGCGTAGTACGAATTGTTGGAAACATCGAATTCGATGGAATATTAAGTCCCGAGCCTGATCGATATTGGTACGTCCAAGGATATGCGCAACAACTAGATATCTACTTGACCTCTGGAATCAAGTTCCAGCGACCGAGCAATAATGTGGGCAATTTGGCGCTTACAGGCACGACTGAAGCCCAAATTGAACGTATCGTATTCTCTGACAACGTTGATATACGAGCCGCTCAAACAAATGGTCACGGGGACCGACAAAGTGTTGAACGCATGCTCGTACCTACGCTGACCTACTTCGTATTACAAGACAAACTCATAGCACAAGGTCCAGGATCAATTGAATCAAAACATATTGATACAACCCGGCAGCGCAACGTCGATACTCGCCGTAGTTTGCCCGAGAAAACTCTAGCCATTCAGGGAGCTCATCTGATGTTTCGGGATCATATGGTAGGTTTTCTCAAGCGTGATCAAGTTGTCTTCGAAGGAAATGTTGAACTTGCCGTCGGGCCCTTGGCAAGCTGGGAGCACTCGATTGACCTCAATACCTTGCGACATTTGAATCCCGACCAGATGTTAATAACGTGTGACCAGTTAACTGCCTACGATACCCAGACAACAACCCAATCTTTGGAAAATTCAGGACCGCTAGCAGCTCAGCTCGAACGGTCCACACTCTTTGCACGCAGTTGGGAGGCGATGGCGATTGGTAATGTGACCTTTGAAGGTGACACAGAAAATGGAAATTTCTCAGGAACCGCGTACCGCGTTACATACTCACAGAACAAAAACCGTTTGCTAATTGAAGGCGATGGGCGGACCCCCAGCAAAATCTATCGCACGTTGCCGGACGGAAGGATTGAGACGGCAGATATTCTTACCGCAGCCATCAATACGCATACTCGAGAAGTAGAGAACTTCCGTGTGATCCAGGCTCGCATTGAATCACCGACTCCAAGAAATTCGGCAAATCCCTTTCCAGATTCATCGGAGATTCCTTTGGGAATAGGGGCATCTGCCCAGGGTTCAGCCGTGAATCCTCGCTCCGGAGTTTCTGATTGGTTCCATCCCAAGTAAATTTGTCACTTATGAAACATACAGGTGGACATGGCAAGGTTGCGTTAAGGTAGTCTACAGCTGCAAGGTTGCGAATCATATCTGATTCTGATTTTGTTCCAGCCTGCCGGCGATTTGAAGTCCTGCACGACTTTCCTAATCCATATCAGTGTGTGCCGTGAAACCGCAACGCAACTGCAGCGCAACCAGCCCGTATGCTAATCGTTATCTTTCTGTCAATGAGTCATAGGCAGATACGATTAGTTGCAGGGCTTTGTCTAATTCTTCTTGGCTCGTTTGCCAACCGAACGAAATGCGTAATGTATGCACGGAAGGGCTTGGTAAAATCCCTGAAGGAATTTTTGCCAAGTTTCTTTGCGCGTTGTAATTGTTCACTTCTTGTCGAGGTAGGGTGGGGCCAAAGCAGATTTCCGGCAATTGACGCTGCAAGCCCGAGGCTTCAACCCCGGGTAATTCAATGCTCAGTACTCCCGGTAACCGGTTACCACTCAGTCCGTGAATGGGAATTTCACACCCCAAGAGTCGTTCCAAACGTGCGTGGAAATAATCTCTCATTTCAGAAATTCGATCCGAAGACGTCTCAAGGCCAGATTTTGCCAACCGAGCTGCTTGTCCTAGTCCGACGATGTGTGACACATTTTCCGTGCCGGGCCGAAGCCCCGTTTCATTTCCTTCGCCAAAAAGGATGGAGTCAATTGGAACACCCATGCGCAGGTACAAGGCTCCGATTCCTTTGGGCGCATAAAACTTGTGACCACTAAGGCTCAAGGCATCTACACCTAAACGTTCGACGTTGCAGTCGATTTTCCCGACAGTCTGGGCCGCGTCAGTGTGCAGCAAGATGTCCGATGCCTGACATATGGCTGCAATTTCTGCAATGGGTTGAACTGTCCCAAAACGATAACTGGCATGCGTAATGCTTATTATCCGTGTATTTTTTCGTATGGCACTCTGCAAAGTATCGAGGTCGATAATCCCTAATGCGTTGCAATTTATTTGGGAAACGTCCCAGCCCTCTCGCTTCAATTGGTTTGCACAACCGTCGACACTCGCATGCTCAAGGGTTGAAATGATAAGATGAGGTTTGGTTTCGGAATGTGCCCCGCTGATTGCCCGAGCAACACCCAAGATTCCAAGGTTTACACTTTCTGTTCCTCCGCTCGTAAAAATGATTTCCGCGGGGTGGCAGCCCAAAAGTGATGCGACACTCGCTCTGGCATCTTCAATGGCTTCTTGAGCACATCTTCCAAACCAATGATGGTTGGAAGGCAAACCATAGAATTCGTGAAGAAAGGGCAACATAGCTTCGCGCACGCTTGCCGCAATCGGAGTCGTAGAACAATAGTCGAGATAAATGGAACGCATGTACCAAAGGCTCGAATAATCAGTGAAGTTCTTTTTGTGGATTTCACGGCAACTGAATTCCATCTAAATCAACGGCTTTTGAAGAATCGCACCTGTGTGAGTGAAAAGCTTGAGACTTCTGATTTCTCCACGCAGGTTGGCAGCATTGTGACGGTTATTCCAATTCTTGAGTCCTGTAGGTGGCAGGTAGATGTTCGCTAGTGGGGTCAGCGATGCGATGTCGTTGACGTCAGACACAGGCAAGTTCTAGGTCCGAGGAACTGTAGGAAACTCCCCAAATTAAAGGTATACTCTTCCCTCCAGGCAGCGCGAAATATATCGCGGACGACTCCTTATTTGTAATGTCAGGTTACTCATGTTAAGAGCAGGCATAGTTGGTGTGGGATTTATGGGGTGGATTCACTACCTGGCATACCAGCGCAGCTCCCATGCCATGTTGTCGGCATTTTGTTCTCGCGATGAAAGAAAACGGGCAGGAGATTGGACGCAGATAAAGGGTAATTTTGGACCGCCCGGCAGTCAGATTGACGTAGGAGAATTAGCTACCTACGAGTCGCTTGAAGAGATGCTCGACAATCGAGAAATCGATCTGATCGACATATGCCTACCACCTCACTTGCACGTCGATGCAGCTTGTAAGGCGTTAGCTGCTGGCAAGCATGTATTGTGCGAAAAACCACTAGGATTGAATTCGGCGGACTGCGACAAGATTCTGACGGCAGCCAAGCAAGCCAACAAACGTGTGTTAGTAGCTCAAGTGCTACCGTATATGGGAGAGTTTCAGTTTGCGTATCAGGCAGTAATGAATGGAGATTACGGAGTACCGAAACATGGATTTTTTAAACGCGTGATTTCGCCTCCAGATTGGATACCTGATTTTTATTCACCATCAAAAGTAGGTGGACCACTGATCGATTTGCATGTGCATGATGCGCATTTTGTGCGACTAGTTTTCGGAATGCCGCGGCGAGTTATGTGCAGTGCTGAAATGAGCTCGAGCATCGTGAAGTATTGCCATACGCTAATGGAATTTGCATCCCCGGGGGTTATCGTTGGTACTTCAAGTGGGGTTAGCGACCAGAATGCTCGCCCCTTTTGTCATGGATTCGAACTTCAATTGGACCGAGCATTAATTCAGTTCGAATTGTCGGCCCATTCGGATGGAGTCGATATTATGCCGCTCAGAGTATTTGGGCAGGACGGTAAGTCGATGGTCCCTGCATTACCTGGGGGTGATGAGGTTAGTGCATTTGCAGCTGAGATCGATGATGCTGTAAATACCATTCGGTCTGGGATAGTCGAGCCTCGATTGGACTGCGCCATCGCCCGTGACGCCATTCACATCTGCGAATGTTTGCAAAAATCTGCCGAATTGGGCAGTTGGGTAAATTGCACATGAACCTGTAAGCTCCACCTCAAAAAAAGCCAAACTTTGTGGTGTGTTTAGTCTAGTAGGTGCCTGGCACCTACTAGACTAAACTAGTTTGCTGGCTAGAATACTGGGAGGAGTATGACTATGGGTAGACCAACCAGATCGGAACAGT
>JAGQOY010000143.1 GCA_020427005.1 Planctomycetales bacterium | reverse complement strand
GGTATTTCTATCATAGGTGAGTAGCGGGCCTGAGAAAACTCGAGTTCTTTCATCCTCGATATCGAGAGACAGAAGCTGTTAAAATCCGCGGAAATTCTCACCGCTAAATCGGAAAACAGTTGACGTGAAGGCGGGTCGCGCAAATCCATTTGATTGGGACATTCTCTCGGCAGGATCGCATCCCAGGCGTCCCCCTGCTATTCAGGTAGTTCTTTAGCCACGGTTTCCGGAAGCATTCGCAGCAGCGCGATGCCGAATAAATAGATGAGTGACAATCCACAAATTGCGACTCTCAAATCAAGACCATCCATTTGCTTTAAGTATCCGGAGAGAAGCAAAACTGGGACCGCTGCCAAGCGTCCTCCGTTGAAGCAGAAACTGGTTCCAGTGGCTCTTAGGTAGGTGGGGAATAATTCCGGGAAGTAAACTGCGTAGCCAGAGTGCATTCCCATTGTTAAAAATCCGTACACAGGCAACAACAAGAGTAGCTGATGATAGCTCTGTGGCACCCAACAAACTATAGGAACAATTATCACAGCCAAAAGGTGAAACACATAAAACGTTCTTTTCCTTCCCCACCTTGCGGCTAAAGGGCCAAAGGCCAACAAGCCAATACCTCCTCCTGTAGCTTGGACTATTCCATAAGCGAATTTGGCCGTGGAAGCAGAATTTTCTGTTTGGCCCGTCCTTTTAAGGATCTCATTGACAAGATTTTGACCTTCCACTGTTACGGACCAGAATGTTCCCAAGCCAACTGCAGCAAGCAGCATTCCAAGCACGGCATGCCGTCTCCATGTAGAGTCGGAAAACAATGCGAGAAAGCTGCCAGAGTTTTGCTGATTATTGCTAGCCTTTTGCCGTCGCCACTGTTCAGGTTCACGGATACTGGCACGAACCCAAATTACCAACAAAGCTGGTAGTACGCCCAATACATAAGCCAAACGCCAATTAGCCCCCACCAGAATGCCAGCAATAGCTGCTAGCCAAGTACCCAACACACTGGAGGCGTGAAATATTGCTGAGGCATGCGATCTCGCCTTGGACGGGAAAACTTCTGCAACTAAGGCTGCAGCCACCGCCCATTCGCCGCCAATTCCAATGGAGATCACTAGTCGCAAAATGGTCAACTGCCACAGTGAATCGACAAAGTATGTCAGGCCAGAGAAAATGGAATACACGAGAATGGTCACGATCATAATCGGGCCGCGACCGAATCGATCCGCCAAGGAACCAAATAAGAGTCCACCTATGGTACCGCCCACTAAAAATACAGCCAAAAACCAATCGCCAAGCATCTTGACTTGAGATTCGCTCTGGCCGAGGTCGGTCAGCACATCGGCGCGAGTAATATTAAAAATTTGACTTTCGTAAACATCGAAAACCCAACCGGCAGACGCAATTATTAATACCAACCATTGGTACCGGCTGATGCCTGAATACCATCGCTCTGAGTCAACACTACCGACAGATTTTTGCGAGTTCATGTGTGGCGCTTCGCGGCATGAATAGAACGCGGATTACTGCAATAAAAAGTCGGCCGACTAGTTCAAGCCATGGGTCCGCATTTCAGCCAAGGACGCAAGTACTTTTCGTTTGCCAACAAAGGTACGGCGTCCGTGCATGGCTACTGTATTATCGACAATAACCACGTCCGTCCCCTGCCACGGCATATCAAAGCTAAGTTCATCGGCCAACGAGATCAATCGTGCGACGGCTTGCGCGTCCAATATTGTTCCATCACCAAAGCGAATTGCTGACGAAGGATCGTTGCGAGTATCCTTCCAACCTGCATAAGCTGCAATCAGTTGATTAAAAAGAGTTCGCCTCCCCGGAGACACTTCTCGCACCCCAGGTAGAACCGGGGTCGTCGCCCGCAAAGCATTCCCCTCTAGCCATTCCCAAGAATATCGGAGCTCTTCTAGTCGCCGTTCGGCTTGCTCCTTCGAATCGACTCCTAAGGTGCTCTGCCAACTTCTCCCCATGCCTGATTGAGGATCATCACTGTCAGGCATGACGTTGGAGTATTTTAGTCCTTTACTTTCCAGGTCAGCTACAAATACTGGGATTTCCGCTTTTAGGCGGTCATAAAGTATGTCCGATCGACAAAGCGGAGTCGCACCACCTTGCTCAGCGGCGAGTTCACAGAAAAACATGATAAAGGCTGGCCAAAATGGCGTTTGTGCCATTTCATGGTGCAAAAAGATCTTGACATCCGCTGGGGCTTCATTGGCAGAAAACACGCGTTCTGTGAAGTTAATCCTCACTGCATTCGAAAGCGATTTTTTATATGGGAAGTTCTCCAGTCCCAGGGCTGCGACCACAGCATCGAAATCCTCCGCACCAGGAACCGGAAAACCACGTAGCAGAACAGCGCCGCTTTGAGTAGCCTGCTCTAGCAACTGCTGACGATTTTCGGTTATCCAATCGCAAATCTGTGCAAGAGTCACATCGGAACGCACACACTCGTAAGCAAGCGGGAAAGCTACACCGTCATAAGTCTGTGATTTTGGTACGGCCAGCGGCTGGGCAATTGAGGATAACATTGTCATTGAATCAATATCAGGATTGCAAAGGCTAAAGACACACACAGGTACATGATGAACGGGTTTCTGTGTCCTAGTGATTCATCGCCTCGTCCAAAACCCAGAATAGCTGAGTCTAAGTCTTAGTGCATGCGCCAGTTGTTGGGTAGCACACTATTCTTAATGACGATGGGGATTCCGTCTCGCACTAGACAGGGATCGAACTCGTCGTAGTCCTGATCTGACCGACAGTTTTCAACAAGTACGTTTTCACCCACTTTGCAATTCTTGTCGAGAATTGCACCGCTGATTGTAGATCCACTTCCAATCCCCAAAGGTACTCGACCGTTAGCTCTCAGTTTGGCAACTTCGGCAGTAGTCTCCAAATAGTCTGCACCCATGATGATCGAATTCTTGATTGTGACATTTTCACCTATAACACAGCGCAACCCTATGATGCTATTTTCGATCACCGTTCCCTTGCCAATGTTGCATCCATCAGCAATTAGACTGCTTGAAATAGTTGCACTACCGAGCAGCGAAGGGGGGAGGAACCTAGCGCGAGAATAAACCAATTGGTCAGGACAAAAGAGGTCAAAGGGTGGATTTGGCTGAGATAACGAGAGGTTGGCCTCGTAAAAGGCCTTGATCGTACCTATGTCTTCCCAGTAGTCATCGAATAAATGGACTTGTACCTTCTTGCTGCGAATGGCGGCTGGAAATACCTCCTTACCAAAATCCGCATAATTTGTTTTCTCAAGAACATCAAATAGCAGTTGCTTTTTGAATATGTACAATCCCATGCTTGCCAGGCAGTCGCGGCCGCGCGACTCAATTCCTCGAGCATCAATCCAAGCGGGATTGGTTCGTACTAGGTCGATCTCTTTGAGAGTCTGTGGCTTCTCAAGGAATCCGGTAACTCTACCAGTGTCATCACATCGCATGACCCCCAAAGCATGTGCCTGGTCCTGGTGAACGGGAATGGCAGCGATCGTCACGTCAGCTTCGTTCTCGACATGAGTTTGCAGCATTTTTTGGTAGTCCATGCGATACAACTGGTCGCCGCTAAGAATCAGGACGTACTCAATTCCACGTTGATCGAGATTGGCAATATTCTTGCGAACAGCATCCGCGGTGCCTTGATACCAATCTGTGCCACCATCATCCATCGTCTGCTGAGCAGCTAGCAACTCGACAAAGCCTCCGGAGAAATTATCGAACCGGTATGTCTGGCGAATATGGCGATGCAATGAGTTGGATAGAAACTGCGTGAGGACAAATATCTTGTTGATGTCGCTATGTATGCAATTGGAGATAGGAATATCGATTAGGCGATACTTGCCCGCAAGAGGCACTGCTGGCTTGGCACGAACCTTAGTCAAAGGGTAAAGCCGTGTTCCGCGACCACCACCCAATATTAGGGCCAGCACGCTTCGCGTATCAAATGGCACCATTGATTGACATTCCTTTCAAAAACGCAATTATTGAGATCTTGCCAAGCAAAAAAACCAGCTTCTCAAATGAGATTTGTATTCCAGGATGATACCAGTCCAGAACCGCCTTCAAAAGGATATGGGGGCCGTTTCGAGGTGCTATTGGTAGCAGAAATGACGATCCAGCCTACATTCCTCAGATTTAAGCCAGGGCGATGGCTGGAACCAATTGCCCCGCTGCTTACTTAGTCGGTACGACGAGACTAATCCGAAAACTATGGCTTTGTTATTATACAAACCTTTATAGAATCTCGTTTTCAAGTCCAACATCAGAACGAAGGTTTCCACGGTGAAAATCTTTGATCTGGAGCGGGTTTGGCCCCGTTGACCATTTGTTCGTTAGACTGAACCGTCCAAGTCAACTAATTTGTTAGGATCCGAATTTGCAAGTCTTGAAACTCGCCCAACAGTATATCGCTTGCCGTTCAGTAACATTTGAATCGGTTAACGAGGCAACCCAGTGGCTTCATAGTCAGTTATTGGAGCTTGGATTCGAATGTCACGTGCAGGAATACTTGGATGGAAACGGACTGCAAAAACTTCGCTTGTCTGCAAAGCGCGAACCACCTTCGGAAAATCTGGGTGTTGCAGCCGGCCACACCAGTCCGCTAGCGTTCTTTTGTCATACAGACGTTGTCCCAGTCGATGGCTGGCAGGCACCCTTTGGTCCGTTTTCCGCAGAGATCGCTGATGGTCGTTTGTGGGGGCGTGGCGCCTGCGACATGAAGGGGCCAACTGCAGCAGCCTTGGCTGCCATTGCGACCATCAAACCAAGTGAACAAACTCAGCCGATATACTTTTTCGCTACTGGAGATGAAGAATGCGGAATGGAGGGGGCTCGCCTTCTATCGACGGATTGTCGGCTGTTTGATGAACTTATTGCAAGAGATGGCGTTGGGGTAATCGGCGAACCGACCAGTATGCAAGTTGTCAACGCCCATAAGGGGGCCTGCCATCTGGTTTTTACTAGCCGTGGAGTAGCTGCACATAGCAGTACAGGAGAAGGAGAAAACGCCAACTGGAAACTCATACCATGGTTGGCTTATCTTAAAGAGCGCCATGAACATTCCATGGTGGACGACCAGCTTAACAACTTAAACTTCACTCCCTCATCCTTAACAATGAATCTTATAATCAAAAACGAGCCGACAATTGCTAATATCACGGTCGGTACTGCTGCTTGTCATATTTTCCTGAGGCCGACGCCGGAAACAAAATGGGAAGAATTCGTCGCCGATATTGTGAATCGATCCCAGGACTACGATGTCGAACTAACCAGAAAAGTGAGCCTGGCTCCAGTGCGAACCCCGCCGAATCGACCACTCGTTTCAAGCTGCCTGATGCTGCTTGGTCAAACGGAGCCTCAATGCGTTTCCTTTGCCACGGACGGTTGTAGTTTTCAACGGTTGAAAGACCTGGTTGTCATTGGCCCTGGAAGCATTCAACAAGCGCACCGCCCCGATGAATGGATCTCAATTGAACAACTGGCTAAGGGCACGGAAGGATATTCAAAAATCTTCCGATGGTTCACCTGTAAATCAAACTGAATTCGTCAGAAAAGACGAAATCCTGAAAACAGGTTGAAAGGGATTTTTCGCCAATAATTCTGTCATTTCCGACGCTTCTTTTTGACCGCTTTTCCACTGGCCACCTTGGCAACGGGTGCAGCTTTTTTCTTAGCCTTCTTCACTGTTGACTTTGTTTTCCCAGCAGCTTTTGAAGTCTTATTCCCTTTTGAACGCTGTGAGTTTTTTTCATAAAGCGCAAGTACTTTTTCTTGATCGGCCAGGCGCAGCTTCCTTGCCAAACAAGCTAAATCGAACGCACGCTCGCCATACTTGTTGCATGAAAAGCGAACATTCCTGCGTTGGCCGCTTTCCTCAAGCCAAGAGGCTACGTAAGACTGATATTCACAACCAGGAAAGCGGCGGTCCACGTCGTGTGAAAAGTGAACACCAACTACCCCGGAAGAATTCCGTTTGGAGATCTGATTCGCCGAAGTTGCTGGGGGAGGTAGCTCCGCCTCCCAATCTTCATAACAAGCTTTAGCAGCCGCCTGCGATTTTCTTCTTCCGCCGTGAGTGCTGTCCGCAAAAAATCGAGAACGTTTAACATCACCTCGTTTGATTCGGACTAACCATCCATGAGCATTTCGTTCATCTGAATCTACTCTTGAATACCCCTTCGGCGAATTGCCTCGCATCCGATGTTCTCCAAACAAAATTATTCTTGACGAGTGTGTTGAAATGTTGCCTAGGTGAGGCATTTGTCATTAAAAACAAAATGAGCTAACCCATTGGATCACCATGACCACGCATTACTCTACAATCCCTGCCAATCACCCGGAAAAACTCTGCTTACAACACAAATTCATTCATTGGAGTGTTGCGTCACTGAACAAGCTGAGTGGGTGTAGTCAAAATTCTATCATATGCATTCATGGGTGACATGATGCCAATACTACAGTTGGTCCTCAATTCACCAGCTTTCCTGAACTCTCCGGTTCCCAAACGTTTGTTTAGTGGCATCAGATTTGTTAGCCTGACTGTCAGCGAGAATCACAATGGGCCTGTGAGGTGACTGGCAATTGTTGTTTCTCAGGAGCTAGAGATGGAAACCATCTGAGGGCATATCTGCAAGAAATGCATAGTTTGGGAATCTTCATACGTTAAAAAGACAATCACAGATTTCACAAAAAAGGAAATTTCGCGAAACTTGTTTCGCAAAAATCAATTGAATGCGAATCCTAGTCTCTTTTTCAATCTCCCAGTGCGAACCTATTGGTTTTCGCTCACGCAATTCCAAATGTGATAACAATTGAGTTTTACCGTGCTGCTTTCGAGTGTTTCCCGTCCGAAGTTACTTGTCATGCTCGCTATCGAACCTAGATTTCTCGCGTTTGTTTTTTTATCACAATTCGTACCCTGCATGATCTGCAGTTCGGCATTTGCTCAATCCGAAATGCGGTTGTCGGTTGTGCAATACAAAATTGAAGGAGATCGGACACTCAGTCAATTCCTAGAGAAAGTCGAGAGGCATATTCAACGGGCGGTTGAACAGAAAGTTGATATTGTTCTCTTGCCGGAACTTATTACCTTCGATACGTGGCAAGTTTCGCAAGTCGAGACCCACAGCCAGCCAGCGCCGGAGGAAATCGCGGAAACACACCGAATTGCTTCTGAGGTTAGCCCTCACTACCTTAGTCTCCTAGCCAAGTTAGCAAGCAAACTTGAAGTCGACATTGTGGGTGGATCTACGCCGCGACTTGAGGGAGAAAACCTCTACAATACTGCTGTTGCGTTTTTCAGCGATGGAACGAAATTCATGCAGGATAAGATCTATCCGACACATTGGGAGCTGCAAGTCGGAATTTGTCCAGGGGAAGAATTGCGAGCCATGCACACCAAATGGGGAAACGCCGTAATACTCACTTGCTATGACATTGAGTTTCCAGACTTATCTACAAAACTGGTTCCCATGCGGCCTGAGTTGATTCTGGTTCCTTCAATGACTGAATCCGAATCTGGCTTACAGCGAGTGCGATGGTGCGCGCAGGCGCGGGCAGTTGAGCATCACGCGTTCGTGGCCGTGTCAGGTACAGTTGGACAACCATCGGAAACGTGGCGGCATTTTGGACAGGCACTCATTGTTGGCCCACGGGAGTTCACATTTACAAACCTACCAACGCAAGGCCGCGCAGGCGAAGAGATGCAGATTGTACAGACGCTTGATTTCGCGTTGCTACGTGAAAGTCGACTGCAAACCGATTTCTACCCCGCTCTAGACGCCTCCAATCGTCAAATGACTGGGCCGAGGTTACGGGTTCGAGAGTAGCATAAGTTGAGTTAGGGTGTTTGCTTCACACAGCTGGCATCGCGATTCTGAGACATCGTTGACATTTCAAATCCGTGCAAGAGAGGCCCGAGATTCAATCGAGAACTGCGATATGTGGGATGGGTACTACAAACTTCCCTCCCCAGCTACGGATAGCTTGCATTTGCTCGACGATTTCTTTTTTTAGATTCCAGGGCAAAATCAGAACGAAGTCGGGCTTTGTTTCAAAAATTCTTTCTGGTGCGCATATCGCAATGCCAGTTCCCGGCACATACGTTCCTTGCTTGTACTGATTGCGATCAACAGTGTATTCAAGCAAGTCCTGCCTGATTCCACAGTAATTAAGAAGGGTTACCCCTTTGCCAGGTGCTCCGTATCCGACCACTTTTTTTTCGGCTAGCTTCGCATCCAGGAGAAATTTGAGTATTGAAAACTTTGTATGCTGAACTCGTCCCGCGAATGCACGATATGTATCCACATTGGTTATTCCAAAGTCGTGCTCTTTAGTAATGACACGTTGAAGACTATCGGTTTGATAGTGCTGAGCACTCTCGTCATGTGTAGCAAAGATCCTTAATGAGCCCCCATGGGTACTAAGCTCTTGAACATCAAAGAGTCGCAGTCCGTGGTAAGCAAAAATCTTTTCAACCGTAGTTAGAGATAAGTAACTGAAATGTTCGTGATAGATAGTGTCAAACTGATTCTCTTCCATTAGCCGTACGAGGTGAGGGAACTCCATGGTGATCACACCATCGTCAGCTAGGAGGATTTTTAGGCCCTCTACAAAGTCATTCAAATCTGGCACGTGAGCGAGAACATTGTTCCCAATTAACAAGTTTGGCTTATCGCGGCTTAGTGAAAGCTCTTGGGCCGTAGCAGAACCAAAAAACTTGACAACACAATCGATACCTTTGCTTTTGGCGACGGCAGCAATGTTGGCTGCTGGTTCAATCCCGAGCGTGGGAATTCCCGCCCGTGCAAAATGTTGTAACAAGTATCCGTCGTTGCTCGCAATCTCTACAACACGACTGCCGCCATCCAAATGAAATCGAGCAATCATATCCTCGGCATATTTCTTCGCATGAGCAACCCATGAATCTGACATTGAGGAAAAATATGCATACTCACTAAATATTTCTGCGGGTGCAACGTATTCCTTCAATTGAACTAACCAGCAGGAATTACATACCAACACATGAAGTGGGTAAAAAATTTCAGGAGTATCCATTTGTTCTGAACGTCGAACGCTCTCACAGAGCGGTGATAGTCCTAGATCAACAACGGTTTGATTGAGTGGAGATCGGCAAAAGCGACACAATTGGTGAGCTGCACCTGTCATAGTTTGATCTTAGTTCATTCGGGTTAGAGGGAGTTTTCAGAGGAGTCGCTGTTTGGGCGGGGCAACTTTCCTGGTTACGGTTTCGCATTGCAAAGGTTAGTTGAATTGACGAAAAACAGGCTTCGAAGGTCTGCCCTCAAGGTACATTTCGACGCCGTGCCGTAAGGCCAGCTTGTATACTTCCAAGGCTTCGGCGAAGGCTGAAATCGTGTAATCAATATCTGCATCGGTGTGGGAATAGCTGACAACCAAGGATGGAGCTAGCACCCCGCGTCGAATCAGCTCTTGGAGCACCAAAGTTCTAAATGCCTGACTGCGATTGAGCTGCTGATCCAGGGTCGCAAAAACCAAGTTACAATCCCGTCCGAGCACCAAAAAATGATTCTCCAGACATAGATCTCTTATGATGGACTGCAAACCGTCTCTCAGTCGTCTGCCTTGACGGTAAAGGGCCTCAATGACAGGTTCGCTTCGGTAAATCGCTATATTTTCCATAGCTGCCGCCAGCGCTAAAGTCTCAGCGCCGTGAGTGCTCGAAAGTAGAAATACTCTTGGATCGGCATGTTGTAGCCCACCAAGTTGCATAATTTCGCGTCGCCCGGTTAACGCGGCCACCGCAAACCCGTTGCCCAGTGCTTTTCCGAAAGTTGACAGATCTGGGATGATTCCGTATTCCGCTTGAGCTCCACCAAGATGCCATCGAAAGCCGGTTATCATTTCGTCGAGTACCAGTACGGCGCCTTCTGAACGGCAGATTTCTTGAACTTCTATCAAGAAATTCCCTTCCGGTTCGCTGGTCGTTGCGGCTTCGAGAATAACGCAGCTAATCTGATTAGGGAACTTCCTAAATTGCTCCAAGAGTGATTCGATTTGGTTATAAGCAAAGAACGTGGTCAATTCACGAATGGCGTCTGGAATGCCTGCGTTCATGGGAGTCGTTCCAATAAACCAATCGTCCGTTGAGAAAAACGGATGTTCGCGACAAATGACGACGCGATCTCGACCGGTGAATGCGCGAGCAAGTTTTACGGCTGCCGTAGTAGCATCACTTCCATTTTTGGTGAACTTTACCATTTCTGCGTTAGGAATGATCTCACGAAGGGCTTCTGCAGCTTGCAGTTCAATGGTCGCTGGACGCGTAAAATTGCTGCCTAACAGCATCTGTCGGGCTGCGGCTTGGCAAACAGCCGGATAAGCATGCCCTAAGCCCACGCTTCGTAGCCCCATTCCATACTCGATAAAACGGTTACCATCGCTGTCGTATACATGACACCCTCTACCGGACTCGATAAAGCGAGGCGCATTTTCTGGATACTGATCGTCCCCTTTCGCGTATGTATGGCAACCTCCAGGGATAACATCATGTGCGTGTGCAGATAGAGCTAATGCCACGGATGACGGTTTGGGAATCGATTTTAGTGATCCGTGATTGATCGGCTTGTTCTGGTTTAGGCTGTCCGTTTCCTCGATTAGTTGATGGTCGAGCAGCAAATCAGCGGCTTTAGCATGCGTTTCCAGCGGCAACCTGCTACAGGTTGCAATTTGCTGTAAGCCCAATTGGCCGTTAGCCAAATTCAGCGTCCATTGAATCGCTAACCTCTGTTCACTAGAACATATACCTGAAGAACCTACAGGCAGATCATATAAACCATGCCTCCCTAACTGAACTTCTCCTGTAGTCACCACGCTTCGGTAAACTCGATCGGATTCCAGTGAGTCCAAAATCCCTTCCAAAAAACACAAGGAATTTGTAAGCGCCTCAGGCTTGATGAAGCTTAAGTTATCACCTGATGAGTGATATTCCTGATATTCTCCTTCTTGCGAGCGAGTCAAACGACCCACCGGAAGATTTATTTCTTGCGATCCGAATTGACGTTCGTCGTACCCGGTCGGTGCAAAGGAAAGAATGCGGCCCTGTTCATCGTGCTTCGTCAAATGATCTTGCACTAGGAGGTCGATTCGAGACATCGCATGCCGCGACCGCTTGTATGTTAGCGGATTGCTATCTCCTAGGAGCGCAAGTACCAAACCACCCCGAATCGAAGACCATGCCCTCCGATTCTGTGCTAACCAAGTCAGGCAGCCAATTGTCCCGGGAGCAAATAGGAATCGATAACTGTAACGACGGCTTTTTTGGGCAAGTTTGCTCGCCAATAACATGGCCACAACTATTGCCGACAAATTGTCATTAGCCATCGAGGGGTGGCAAATATGAGCCGAGAAAATGAACTCGTCTCGGAGTCTACCTGGCAGAAACAACTCACCGTAACTCAAGCTACCATGTTCATTCAACTGACTATCGATGCGGACTCGATATTGACTCTCTTGGTCGAGAGTTTGCAGTTGCTGGTGAGTTAGGCAAATCCCCCAATCACGCTTGTAATAGCTGGTTCGATAAGGGATCCAGGTTGGTTTTTGAGGTAAGGAATAAAGTTTAGGAATCAGTTCCTGCCATGTTAGCTGCCTGTCGATGGCAGTGCTGTAGCTAACGACATGCAAATTCTGATTCTTAAAATCGATCAATCGCTCACCAGATTCATTCTCCAAGTACGCATCTTGGATATTCCATTCCGGTGGAATTATCCAATCGAAGACTCGCGTTCCGGACGGAACTTCATGCATGCGAAGTTCGGGCAGAACTCTGGCAATAATTTCCAATGTTTGCCTTACACCGTTTCCCGTAATACTTCGGCAAATCGGATACAATTCTTGTAGCAATTCGCCCATCGAGTGTAGCGAACCTTCGTAGTTTGCCATCGGATTATCCAAGCTTGCTATCAGAAACGAGATAGGGTGGCCATTGTCTATCCTTTTCCGACAGTTCCACGGCCGCTAAAGGCCAATCAATGTTGAAATTGGTATCTGCGTAATAAACGCCAGACGCTGCCGAAGGCTGATACTCTACGTTCATTTGATAATGAAGTTCAGTGTCATCCACTAGAGTCTGGTATCCTTGTGCGCATCCTGAACCGACGTAGAGAAGTCGCATATTCTTTTCGGATAGCTCAAAACCAATCCACTGGCGATGAGTCGATGAACTAGGGCGTAAGTCAACAACCACTACGAAAGCGGCTCCGCGAACACATCGAACCAACTTGGTTTCCCAAAACGGATGCTGCTGGAAATGCAAGCCACGAACAGTCCCCTTTCGGCTAGTAATCGCACAGCTCTGTTGAACAAACTTAGTTTCGAGTCCAGCTGCTTCGAATTCTTTAACGCAAAAGCAGCGACCGAAGGTCCCTCGAGAGTCCATTTTCGGCTCGATCTCAATGTCGTACACGCCAGCAATTTCGGTTTCATGAAATCGCATCTTAGGTCTGCCAGCCACTGGAACTGGTCTGGAAATGCGTTACGGTAGGTCGCAGTTGAGAGTCGAAGACTCCAGACTGCAATCGCTGTCGTAGTACTGGTAGTCGATGAAAACGCTGAAGCTCAAGGTCACTGGAACTCAAGCCAGAAACCATGAATCCCTCTAACAATTCTGCTACACCTTGTGCAACTGTCCACTGGGGCTGAAAGTTAGGTACCACGTCACGAACTAGATCGCAACAAACTCGATAGCAGCGTTTGTCGGGACCACCCGCGGGATCATAGATGACCTCACAATCTGGAACGGCATGCCGAACAATCTCCGCCAACTCGCTGACGCGATAGTTTTCAGCAGTAGATCCAATATTAAAAGCTCGATTGAAGATCAGTGATCGATCAGCCTCAAGCATTGCCTGGAAGGCAGCGCAAATGTCACGCACGTGCACCAGAGGTCGCCAAGGTGTGCCGTCACTTTTTATAAAGATGCGTTTATTTAAGAATGCTGCTGAAACAAAGTCGTTAACGACTAAATCGAGCCGTAAACGAGGGCTAAATCCATAAGCAGTAGCGTTTCTAAGGTATACCGGGCAAAACGATTCGTCTGCCAATTCGCGAATTCCCTTTTCGGAATTCACTTTCGAAACACCGTAGGCCGTAATGGGGTTGAGCGTCGCGTATTCATCAAGGTATTCATCACCTGCGGCGCCATAGGTAGAACAAGAAGAAGAAAATAGAAATCGCTGGACTCCTGCCGCTTTGGCGATTCGGGCCACATGCAATGAGCCTTGACAATTGATGTCCATCGTCAAGGCGGGATCGATATTTCCTAATGGATCATTGGACAATGCAGCCAGATGGCAGACGGCAAATGCGCCCTCAAGATGCTGCGGTTCGAGGTCCCGAATATCGATAGTCAATGAATTAGCAGCGTCACTGCATGCTCCACAATCTTGTCCGCGATATAGGCCACTATCTATTCCAATTACGTTGTAGCCTACATCACACAGCAGCTGCACTAAAAGAGTTCCGATGTACCCTTGTGAGCCAGTTACAATAATTTTTTTACTCATGCTACGTACTCAAGTTAAACCGGTCAGACTGTTTGGCTTTTAAGGCAAGGCATGTCTGGCAATTGAAAACTAATCTCTTTCCCTCGCCGCAATTGCGGTGGCAAACGAGTGGATACTCCACGGTGCAAAAGTGTATTGGCCGCAATCGACATCCACTTGGACCATTGACAAACAAAGCGACACCAAGCCACCAAACACTGGGCCCTTTGCGTCATTGGCAAACGCAATTTTGCGATCAGATACAAATAGCCTAAGGTCGCGCGATATTGGTGTGGTAACACAAGTCGACCTCCCGATCCCGGACGCATGTGTTCGGCCTGTTCTGCAAGTGAGTTGTTAGCCGTGAATCTGGAGTCGTGAAATCTGGCGAAAAATAGGGAATTAGGAATCTCATGAAATCTGCCTCGCAGCGCGAGTTCCGCAACTAGCACCTTTTCGCCACCACAATAGTGTGGGTGCAGCTGAGTCAGTTCCATAATATTGCGGCGTACCAGTCCATATACTTCGTAGCACCTCAGGGAGTGCAACAAGACACCTAAGTACCTCTGAGCTGGGTTGTGGGACTGGATTGCAGCAAGCCGCAGTCTCTCACTTTTGGCGGTAATACCTTGCACCACAAAGTCATGCACTCCGTCTGCATCAAGAATTTGATAGTTGTTTCCATCTATGGCACCTGTATGTGTGCTGCACAATATTACGTCTGAATGATTATCTAGAACGGAAACCGACTCACTGAGCAGGGTTGGCATCCACACATCGTCGTGCGACAGCCAACGAAAGTACTCGCCGGTGGAAAGCTCAAAAACGTGATTAAAATTCCAAGCCGCACCTCGGTTTTGACTAATGCGCGAATAGCGAATACGTTTGTCCCGATTGGCAAAGGATCTACAAATGGATTCAGTCTGATCCGTAGACGCATTGTCGGAAATCAATAGTTCCCAATCGGTGAAGTCTTGCGACAACACGCTGGCAATCGCCTCCGCGATGTAGTTTTGTCCATTGTAAACGGGTAAGCCGATGGAAACGCGAGTCATGGTTACTTTATTTTGGCATCCGGTTCATGGGAGACAAGTTTCATGTTTGTGACAGGCTACGTCCCGCACGGCAACTAAGAACTGATCTGCGGACCATTGAGGTGTCCTCTGACAAATCGACTCCTTGGCTCGCCGGCTCATTTCCGCCAATTCTTCAGGTCCGGTGATTAAGGCACGTTCAATAGCCTGTTCCATTTCGATTGGATTGTCGGGTTGAAATCGCCAACCATTCAACCCGTCTCGAATCAGTTCGTCTACAGCTTGAGAGTAAACGCTTCCAAGTATCGGAAGCCCGGAAGCCAGCCCCTCATTGACGACTAACCCCCACTCATCTGCTAGTGTGGGCAGTACGAGAATTTGTGATTGACGATATATCTCAGACAATCTCAGGAAGCTACAATTGCCGTGTAACTGTAGCTTGAGGTTTTCCGGCCGTTCAAAGCTTTCTACCGCAACTCTCAACGGTCCGTCACCGCAAATCTCAAGTTCAACATGACTGTCTGTGTTTTTGCGACACCAATTCGCAAGTGCCTGTAAGAAGGGCATGACTCCCTTGCGTTCTGAAAGGGAGCTGCTAAGTACCAGACGCTTTGCTGGTAGAATTCTCCGGCGAACGTCAGCAACAAAATAGTCGGGTACTGCTACGTAAGGAAAACGATAGATCCGCGGAGCCTTCATGGACCTAAGATAACGCTCACCACTGGCACCGTTGACCGTAACTGCCGCACATTGCCGAAGCAACCATTTTCTAACTAATACTCGCGACAAGCCACGAGCTTGCTCTGTATGCTCAGACAAGTTACAGACCAACACAAGAGGCTTGCCGTAAATGCGGGAGGCGAACGCGCATAAGATCGATCTGAGCCCCAGTTCTTCCGAAACGATAATATCTGGTTTTAGTCGTCGCACTTGGAAGATCGTATCCCATGGGAGATGCTGTTGAATGCTATCAGTAAATCCCGATGGATGCCGCCAACGCCGATGATAAGAGAAATTTCTTTGAATTTGGACCTCTAAGTCTCCAAATTCCGGCGTCCAGTTACGGTTCTGCTCCATGCTACAAGAGAGCAATAGAGTCAAGCGACGAAGTCGTCTATTTATCTCTTCGTAGACCGGTAGTGCATAGGGCGGTATATATCCAGTAAAAAACGCAATGTGGAGATCGAGCTGCTGTGCGTCGAGTTTTCGAGCTTCCCCGCCTCCTGCCGGTAGCGGCATCGAACTGAGATGGGTCAACATATTTGGCCCTCCACGATGCGTCGATCGGGCAAAGCAGCCACACGACGCACGTCATTAAGGACCAGCCATATAATCAAAATAGCATTTACGAAATGACCACAGGCAGTTGCCCAGGCGACCCTCAACAGCGGATTGGGATGATCGATCAAAACCGCAGCCATAAGCATCGTTAGCATGCCAAACACGCGCGTCCAAACGCCTAAAATGGCTCGCTGCCGGCCTCTCAGATAACCATCTCCTACGATAGCACAACCACAAGCTGCCATGGCAAGTAGTAACACCTGTGCCACCGGGACGGTTCCGATAAATCGTTGCCCATAGATGAACAATAACAGGCTTTCCAAGATGGTTGAAAGTAAAAACACGACAGTAACTTGTAACGCCAACACAAAGAGAATCGACTGAACCGCTTGTGTAACAGTGATTTTCCGCTGGTGGTTAGCTGCCGCTTTAAATGCGAAAAGCGCTAATGCATTGGGAGCCACCACTAAAAGCTGAGCAGCGGGTACTGCAGTCAGATAATTTCCTAAACCTTCAATCGTGACAAGCCATAGGACGAGAAATACGCCTAGCCGATCGTATAGATCGGTTGCCAGAACCGATAGACCGTCTTGAGCACCATCTCGAATCAATCGGGTGGGCGCAACAGCCAATTCGCCAAACCACTTTCGATTGTCGGAAACCAGAAGATAGAATGCCAGACCCGAAAGAGGTACGATTACTGTCAGACAGGAAACAACCCACAACGAGTCGATGTGCGAGATATACAGCCCGAGAACCAAGGCTGGAAAAATCGCTGCCGCCACTACATTAGACAGGTTGTAGCGTCGAAAAGTACCGCGTCCATGATCTACTGCTAGGCAAGTTAGACGCATATGTTCCCAAGGAAGCAACATGCAACAAATCAGGCAGTACGGGACCAAATACTTTTTAGCTGCGGGAATCGCAATTAGTACCAATAGCATTGACAAAGTCATGGCACAAATGCCTGTTATCAAGCCCACTCGAATGGCCGAACGCTGAAGCGGAGCAAAATCGCTCTTCCAGTTTTCGGACATTCGTGCAATCGAAAACAGCGTTCCCATTAATCCAACGTAAATCAGAAGTTGAGCATAGAACATGGCAGTCCCATACTCACCTCTTCCCTGAGGTCCTAACAGCCGCGCTAAGAGAATTGCGTGAATGGCTTGCAATCCAAAAACCAGAAAATTTGAACCGACAGTTGAAACCATCCGAGATTGTAGAAATGCCACGACCCTTTGCATGGGCCATGATTTTCCGTCCGAACTGCCCAACTCGTTCAAAAGACGTAAGCCCGGCGCTGTATCCGCCTGTGCCGAACAAATAGCGGATATTTCATCAATTGTATTTGATTCGGAACTCTCTCGATCAGGCAAAGCAAAATCTCAATGTTGGATAAACACTGCAAAGTCAACTCCGACAGCATCTCCAATGTTGCGTAGATAGTCCATTCTCACAAACGACCTACTCACAGAGTCCGCCTGTCGGGATAGAACAGGATTGTTTTCAACAGGATTCGCCGTAGGGCGGAACAATACACGGAAGATTCCAGGATAATTTGACTTTAAAAGGTCGAATTCCTCGAATGGGAACGTAGGCAAAAAAATGCGATCAAGACGGGAAAGTTAAGGGTCTTAACGATTTTTCATTATCCTGCAACTTTCGCTTTCCACCAGAATAGTGGAAATTATTGCATACGTAACCTTCATTTCCAATCTACCTGTCTTTCATTGAGGAGATTCATCATGCAGCGTAAATCTGCCGGCGAGTTCGATCAAAAGGTTTTGGATCTATATGACGATTTTGCGCATGGCAGAATTGACAGGCGAGAATTCGTCCAACGAGTCGCTTTGCTGGTTGGAGCTGGCGTTGCTGCTGAAGCAAC
>JAGQOY010000142.1 GCA_020427005.1 Planctomycetales bacterium | reverse complement strand
CAACTCAGGTTTTCGCGAAGCAGAATCGAAAAGAAGGCGATCGATTGTTCCTTCATGTAGTCTTTAAACTTTGGATTCCACCAGTCGTAGTAATTTGGATTTACAGCGATTTGATCCAGTTTGTGAAACGCCATCCACGAAGAAGTGAAGTCGGACACAAATCTTTCGGAGCGGGAATCACCGAGCATCCGATCGACTTGGGCAAGAAGTTGATTGTCTGTAATCGGCTCAACCTGATCAGCGAGTTGCACCAGCCATTCGTCGGGAACGCTTCGCCAAAGGAAACCAGCGAGTCGCGATACGACTTCGAGATTTTGCAGACGCGAGATTTTTTCCACATCCGTATAAAACAGGAACCGAGCATCGGCGAGGACTGCCACCAGGAGATCGCGAAGCGCGTCCGCTGGCGATTCAGACTCTTTAATTTTCTGGGATATCAAGACATCGAGTTCTTTCTGTTCACCATCTAGCAATGGACGACGCCATGCGCGGCGAGCGAAGTCCCTTACACCATGCTCGATGCCCGATTCGGTTAGTTTTCCGTCTTGGAGAAACGGGAGAATGCTGGCGGGAGGCCATTGCCACGGCATATCGAATTCGATTCGTTCGATGACGACGTACCCGGTGTCCTTCATCACGTCTTTATAGACTGCAGGCGTCTCTCGCGTGTCGTGATTGCTGCCGCCGTGAGAATGCTTGAGCCAGTTTTGCTTACCAAAATCTTCGCCCCACGCATCAATCCAACGATCGTCCGCGCGGACGAAATGGGCGGCGCCGTGAATGACCCAGTCATCGTTCATGACCGGTTTATCTGCGGGCGAACGTAACGGCGAACAATTTTGGAACGTCAGAAATCGATATTTGAAGTGGGCTGTAATTCCGTATGGGTCCTGATCCTCATCGAGCGGCGCAGGATCAACCCCAAGAAAATCGGAGACATTACCAAACAGCTCGAACTCCTGAGTGCCAGAACGAGCTTCGACGGTGAAACGGTCGATCGTATGCTGTGGCGACTTGAAACCTTTGTCAAAGTAAACGGAGAACTCGTGTTTTTGGCATTCGCCACCGTTTTGAGGTGGTTCGTTCCGAACATGGACGCGAATTCGAAACTGGCCTTCTGATCGATTGTCGTCAATGTAGATTCTGAAGAAGTGATTTGGAGGAAGAGGCACTTCAAAATCATCTTCCAGCCAGCGTGGTCCCTGATACCTCTTGTGATGTCGATTGGGTCCGTGAGCCAGGTCGTTACGATTAAGGTAATGCTGTTTCTCCCAGTCATTGCCGTGCAGGCGATACGGAATCGGTGGATTGTCAAGATCCGGCACGGCTAAGTTCACAGCATTCTGCAATGCCGCCAGATACAGTTCCATGTGCCCGGCGGTCAGTTCGAGAGTGGACTGCAGAGATTCGCCGTGCTTTCCCACTGGATCCTGGATCAGGTCACCACTGATATCGCGATCGATATTCAGCAAGTCGCGGAGGCTCCAGGCGATCTGTGTGTTAGTCAGTCGAGCGAAGCGAAAATCGCGATCACTCGAATCTGCAAAGACTCGATCGAGTTTCTGTCGTACAAGCGATAGAAACTGCCTCCGTTGTTCCGCTGATGGCTGGATCGCATCTTCCGGCGGCATGTCACCCCGCTGAAGATTATTGAGTACATCCTGCCAGTGCTGCGAGTTTTCGAGAGTGACACTTCCATACTCAGCAAAATCGATTCCGGCCTTCTTCGCTTCTGCGTTATGACAATTAACACAATGTGTCTTTAGGAATCCAGAAATCTCCGCATCGTCGCGATCTGCCGCCGGTGCCTCGGAGAATGAGAATGCCAACACCAGCCAACCAGATAGAAAGACGTTTCGCCGCACAGGACTACCTCGATAAAAACGTAGACTCAATCTCCGGTGATTGTAACACGTTTGACGACTCAGTAGATGTTGACGTTGCTTGTGAAAGGTCTATTGAGAATGACAACACGGATAAGGGATCGCTAAATAGCCGGCGTGAAGACTTCATTGACTTCTCGAGGTCGTTTCGCTGTCCCACACGATAGCGTATTAAAACAACGCGTTTGACTCTCGAGTTATTGTGTGACATTCTTCCCAAAGGTCCTCACCGCTCTCCCTGCAGAAAAAAAATTACGATCCCAAAGGCACCCAGACACAAAGGGCTGCAGGGTGACTTCTTGCGAGCATCGCGGCTAGCTGGGTGTAAAGTTTTCTGTTGGCAGTCCGTCAACGGTAAATCCGGCTTAATGTTTTCGTCAAACAGGCTCCGAGATGTTTGTGACATGGCCAATCCTCACGCGGAAATCGTGACTTGCTCGACTGCTTGGCAGGATTCTATCGACGCAATTACTTCCATGAATTGAGGGGCAGTTTGCTCGGTGAGTTTCGGGCATTCTCGAACAAAATTGGAATTCTCTGAAAGGTTTCTTGTTCGGCACCCATTTCTCTTTAGCCAAACCGGCAAATTCCAATTCTGGAAGACAAGAAACTCCTCAACCAACAAGGAAAATCCCATGAAAAAGTTCATCCTGATGGCGACCGTTGCGATCACTTTGATCGCTTCTCTGACCGAGTCGAGCTTTGCAATTGGCCTTCTCTTGCCCGCGATCCAAAAAATTCGAGATGGCGAAAGTAGTAGTCCGTATACGGTCACGTTTTCAGACTTGTTGGTCTCTTCCTACCAATCGGGTGGATCAGCCCATTCCCTGATAACTGATCCGGTCTTGATGGTGATCTCCAACCAAGACTTTTGGTACCAGGGGTATACGGACACTCGATGCAGTTTTGAATGCACTGAAATTGAATATGTCGTAGATGGACGCGACGAGACCTTATTCGTAGCTGGGACCTATGTTGAAGAGTCGTACGGGCATCGTCCTCAGCGCGTCTCATTCTATGGTGCTCTGTTTCTTAATCCAAAAGACCCGAATGAATTGATTTTTGAATACCGTTTTCAAGATAGTCCCAAAGAACCACACTCCATCGTGTTTGTTGGTGGGTGGGGATCGTCGATGTACCAATATGCATTCGAAGGGACTTACTAAAGTTCAAGATTGATATGTGTGCGAAAATACCGCGAAAACGAGTTTCTCTATTGAGGAAGGGAGGGGGCAGTTCACCGACACCCTTTCCCACCGAACCGTGATATGGCTGAGCCGTACTTGTCAATCTACAACGATGCTAGTGACGCGTTCTGGTGTGACTGTGTTTTGTTAGATCGGACTCAAGCGGGCTGCCGGGGAACGATATTGGAACTTCCCAGACGAACGACCTCGAGCGGACCAGATTATCGTTTTTCAAATCAGTAAATAGCCATCAGGCAATCCATCACCATCGGAGTCGTCTTCCAGATCATCGACGTTGTCATATAGACTCCAATTAAAGAGGCTGTGTGTGAGAGCAACCACGTTGGCATAATATCCGTTGCCTTTCGTAAGGCTCATCCAGTCCGTTCGAAATACGCCACTGGCGTCGGTCGTGCCAGTGTGGGTGCTACCTGCAAACGTGACCGTAATCGATACTCCAGCAACACCTGCGTCACCGCTAGTGCTATTCGGGTCGGAGTCGCGACGAATCTCAAACACAGTCCGCCATTCCTTGCCAGCCTTGCGTGATTCGAAGCGAATGTCGTACACGTAGAGCTTGTTGGAATTGTCTACCGGCGTGGCGCTGATAGCCACCGTCGTCTGGGAAGCCAGTGAGGACACGATGCCATCATCAATTACCAGCGAAGCGGTGTAGGAGCCCGCCAGTGCATAGACATGGTCGACGGCCGTGACGTTGGTGGTTGCCGAAGTGCCATCTCCAAAATCCCAGTTGTAGGTCAGCACATGGTCGTTGACGGCCGTACCATCCTGATTGTCAAAGTCTGAAGAGCCAGAAGCATCCAAGTGTATCAACTGGTTCACTAAGCTCGAGTAGCCGCTGCCGATATCGGCTGAAGGCACATCATTGACTTCAGCGATGGTGGCAGAGGTGGCATCGACTGCTTGATTGCCATGGCCGTCCTGAACAGTCAGCGTTACGAGAAATGTGCTGCCGTAAGCGTAGGCATGGTTGATCGTGGGCGAGTTTGTTTGGGCTGTTTGCCCATCGCCGAAGTCCCAGAGAAAAGTCAGTGTATCGTTTTCTGGATCACTTGAGGCGGAAGCGTCAAAAGAGATAGTTGCATCTTCACTGCCATTTTGAGCGGCCCCGGCATCAGCTACTGGCGGATCATTGGGTTCGAAACCAGGTGGCAAACCGGTTTGGGCATCAAGTTCGAAAATGAACCCGCCTGAAGCTAGTTCCAAAGTCGGACCCACCGGACCTGAGCGATTAGCCGCTTGAATTGGGGCAACGATATCTGATACAAAGGCGCCACCTGCAATCAAGATACTATCGCTAATGTCGCTCCAGGTGATATCTCTTAGGCCAGTCTGCTGATTGCTTTATAGCTGCGTGGCCCAAGTGAAGTTTCCTGCGCTATCGACGCGCGTGACAAAAGCGTTGCTGGCAGCATTTGAACTTGTGAGGTCATAGATCTCGGAGCTGCGATCGAAATCCATAGTGTATGAGAGCATTCCACCAATGTAGACATTATCTGCTCCGTCTACGGCTAGGCCCCAACCATGATTGTTACCAGCATCGCCGTAAGTATTAGTCCATAAAAAAATCCCATTGCGATCAAGCTTGGAGGCAAAGGCGTCTAGGGCTCCCGCAGAGTTAAATTCTTCCGAACCAAAAATGGCGTTGCTCCCCCCAAAATTCCCTGCAATGGCTACATAGTCATCCTGGGCAACTATGTCACGACCTGCATCTAAGTCTGGGCCGCCGAAACCCGATGCCCAAGCTACTTGGCCAGTATTTCCATTGATTTCTGCAACCCAGCCATCTTGACCACCACGCGATGTTAATGGGTAATTGCTACCGAAAGGATTTTCACCGTTGAAACCTCCCGTGGCAAAGACCGTACCGCTTGGAGATACCGAAATTGCCGATGTGAAGTCATCATCAATCGAACCCATACGAATGGCCCATTGATAAGCGCCCTGTCCGCCAAGCTTCAAAATATATCCGTCATTCGAGCCAGCGGATGTCAGATTGGCAACTGTTGGCGATGGATCAAAGTCCACGGTTCCAGCAAACGAATGTCCAATAAAAACGCCGTCTGTAATGCCACCTGATTCATGGATCGCGATTCCGCCCCAGTAGACGACTCTGGCACTCGCACCCTCAATTACGTGATGCCACTGGAGAATGCCAGAGGCATCAAACTTCGCAATTAACAGAGCGTTTGAAACACCATTTATTGTCACGCTGGACGAGTAGGGAGTGTTGCCCGCATTAACTCCTGCGATCACACCGGTACCACTGAGGTATGCCGAAAGGTACAGATTTCCTTGAGAGTCAGCGGCCACAGCACCCGCTCGAGCAGCTACAGGTGGAGTCGTTGTACCGCCTCCACCTTTCTTGCCCTTGCCAGAAGTGCCACCTGTTGAACCCGTATCTTGTATGCCACGCGCCCATAGAAAATCACCATCGGCAGTGTATTTCGCTACGAAAGCCCCGTCAAACCTTGCTTCATTAGGACCAGGATCCAAATCAACGCTTGTCGTCCCTCCATTGTTGCTACTAAAGGAGTAATAAACGTTACCCGCTCCATCGGTAGTGATATCTAGCTCTTCGCTGGGACTTACTGCAAATGGAAAACCCGCCAAAACTCGGCGTGATTCCAAGGCTTCAGCATATAGCTGGCGTAGTGCACGTTTTCGTTTAGCCATTTTCAGTTCTCTGTAACCAAGTAACGATTGTGTACTGCGTGTGCATCGGTTAATAATTGTTATTAATAATGTCCCAGAAATCGCTCTAGCTGAACACTTAGGAACTTGCGGCCACCCGCTATATTCCTCCTAATTCATTAATAAAGCTGTAAATTAGGTTGGACTTAGTTCGCAGTTGAGCTTCGGCTTCAGAGATTTCTCCGTCGCCGTCTATGTCGTAGATCTTTGCCGCGCCGCTGATCAACTCGGGCTGATCAGTCAAGGCATTAGTTGCTTGCAGTAACTGCAGAATGGTAAGGTTTGAATTGTCAGCCACACCAAATGCCGCCCCCGATGAACCAACGTTGACCACTTTGGTGCCGATGCCAGTTTCGCTTACATTGAAACCAAAGGTGGACGCAGCATTGCCCGCGAGATTGCTACTGGTAAAGAAAGTGGCTAAAGCAGTTGCCATGAATTGCGCATCTACTTTGGCGGGACCTGCAGAGCGTGAGGACTTTTGCTTGAACAGCTGTTCCTGGTAGAAACTGGCGACTTCAGCCCCGTTGTCACCCACGCCATCGCTGAATGTGTTGCCAAAGACATTTCCGAAATTCAGGGTCAGCCAACTGGCTAGTTGCGTCCCGCCACTTGCAATTAGATTCTGACCGTGTTTGTTCTGCCAAAAGCCGATGGTGGCTGTATCACCGCTGGAAACTTGCCCACCGATCTCGGCAAAATAGTAGTCGGTGGCATCTTCGCGAACCAGATTCAATTGCATTGCGTCGTTGGCGACCAACAGCCCGCCGAGTGAACCTAGGATCTCGGCTCCATCGCTAACGCCCGAGGGTTGAACTTCCGCCAGACGATACTCGCCGGGGTTCAGGTCCTCAAACAAATAGAAGCCACCATCATTGGTAATTGCTTCGATCGCCTGGTTATTGTCGTCGAGTACCGGATTGCCTGCAGCGTCAAGCATCTGAATGATCACTCCGTCGATTCCCATCTCATTGGCATCGAGCAGGCTGTTGCCGTTGACGTCGACAAATACGCTACCAGTAATGCTTGCTTGATTAAGGACTGAAACGTGAATCAGCTGAGTGTCTGTTCCACCATTGCCGTCATTAGCGATTACTTCCACTTCATAAATATTGTCACCGTCGGCATCCAGTGGTGTTTCATAGTCGGGCAAAACTGTGAAACTGAGTTGACCAGTGGGTGCAACCAAGAACATGGCATCGTCCGCGCCATTCACTCCGATGGAAAAACTAACGTTTTGCGCAGGGTCCAAATCAAGTGCGGTAATCGTCAGAACTGACGAATGATTCTCGGCAATCGATATATGCGCCGGCGAAGTGATTTGAGGAGGCGAGTTGGTGGACAAATTAAATTCATATACTGTTCCGTCAATCGTGAAATGGATAGTGGCCGGCGCCGGGTTTCCAAACGCATCAATTGAGAACTGCGCAGATCCTAACTGCTGCCCAGACCGATATATATCGAGTCGGTAGTTTGCAAGTCCAGGAACGATTCGGGTTATGAGCGTCCCCAAACCTCCGGAGGCGACGCGACCAATCCCAAAAATGTCTGGATAGTTAGGTGTTGATATGTTTAAGGTCGTCGTCTTATAGTACAGCGCGTTACCTACCGCGAATGCCGAGTCAGGTGAGTTGCTGATAACAGCTCCGACTCCGTCAATCGAAAATCTTACCTGCGCAAATCCCACTCCAGTGAAATAGCTCAAGCCGTCGACGAGTACAAGGTTCTTTACACCTTGTGTGAATGCTCCTCCAAAATCGTGCAAACCTTCAAAGTCGCGTGGGTCAATTATGATTAAAGATGTGTTGAACAAGAGTCGGTTCCCAATTCCTGTTGCCGCATCCGGATTGTTGCTCGAAACTTGTCCACTCGCTTCGACTTTGAAGGAAAACTGTCCGCCATAGAGCAAGACCATATTCCAGCTCAATCCGCGTATCAAAGTCACATCAACGGCGGTAGCAGTTCTACTGTAGATACCCGGATGGATATGGTGACCGAAAGTGTATGCGCCCGGATCGACAACGATTGTCGAAGTATTGAACGTCAGCGTGCTACCCCATCCTTTGGCTGAGTCTGGCGTCGTGCTAACCACTTTTCCGTCGTCTTCCACTCGAAAGTGAATCCGATAGAATCCGTTGGCGTCTCCGCCATGAATTCCAAGGTGATACTCGCCAGGCACCAGGTCAAACGTCTGCGATCCGGAAGCGTCTATATCGCCGCTTGGCGTGGCTATCCGGTAGCCCCCAACGAATCCAGCGGAGTCTAACGTTACGGAAACAAGTTTCTCAATCTTGAAGTCGTAGTTAATTCCGTTGATCGTTATGGGTACGACGGCTGAATTGGGTATTCCGTAATCACCAATACCAAAGCGCGGGAGGTAACCAGGCTGATTCTGAAAAGCGAAAAAGTAATCATTGTGTCCGTTCACCAGCACTACAGTGCTGGCACCCTGAAGAGATATGCCGTTGCTTCCGGACACAAACCAGACATCATACTTCCCTAAATACCCTTCCGGATTAATTCTTATTTGAGAGGTTTGGAACGTTAGAGTATTGCCACTACTGGAGGCGGTGAATGGTTGACGGCTGGTTACTGTACCATCCGAGGCTACATCAAATGCAAACGCGATTTCACCCCGCGCTATAGCTACTTGGTAGTTCGATAGACCGCGTACCAGGATCGGATCAGAAATATTGAATTGTGATACGAAGACTGTCTGAAAACGACCAACATATCCATTGGTATCAATATGGATCTGCGTAGTTTGAAATGTCAGCGTGTTGCCGTACGATGACACGGCAATCGGATTATGGCTATTAACCATTCCACTCGCATCGACATCGACAAGGATGGGTGTGTTGGAACTGCCAATGCGAAAATCGTAACCTGCAACCCCGCGCACAAGATCAATTGTCGATCCGGTCAAGAATCCAGGTATCGTCCCGCCACCGATTTGGTAGAAACCAGAGTACCCATTTTTCTCAATATTCACTGTTGCCGTATTGAAGGAAAGCGTGCTGTTAATGCCACTTACCGCATCAGGATTGCTGGTCTCTACCTGCCCCGACGCATCTACGTCGAATGTCATCCAGTAAAATTGCGCAGGATTCAGCGGATACTGGATTCCAGGCACGAGATTGACGGTCCTAGCCCCCGACGAATTGTAGATTCGGCCGCCAAGGCTCGCCACTATGTGAGAACCGGAATAGGTTCCTGGATCTACCGTAATTGGAACCGTATTAAAGGCGAGCACATGCCCAATTCCAGTCGCGGAAACCGGTGCTTGACTTGTGACATTTCCGGCAGCATCTACATCGAAAAAGAAGCGACTAGCGGCCAGGTTTGGAATGGCAGGTGTTCCGAATGCGTTCCCCAATTGCATCTCGTAAGTACCCGCCTCCAAATCATAGGTCCTTTCCCCCGAGCTAATTCCCTTGCCTACAAGTAAATAATCGCCCGAGAAGTCCCCTGGGTCCACAACAACAGCGGCCAGCACTCGGCGGTCTTCAAGAGACTCGTGAAACAGCCTTCGTACTTTAGTATTGTCACTTCGGATAGATTTGCTTCGAGTCAAATGAGATGATTTTGAACAAAGTTTTTTTTGGGGCTGTTTGAAGATCATGGAATTGTCCAAGGGCGAAATTGAAGTACGGCGCACAAGGTGGAACGAACTATGCGGGAATGCAGTCGAATGACGCGATAGTTCGGGTCTGCCGGTATGGCTACTGTTAAGCATGTTGCCAGAGGAACCCGACACACTAGACCCCGAAAGTCTGCCGGTTATTTGACGCTCAGGACTAAAGATTCTTTCAACAACTACCACCGCCGGGGCGTCTTGCGTCTCCCCAGTTGCGAGCAAATCTCCGATAATGGCGGCCTATTCAGGGGGGCGCTAAAATTTCTGTAACATTCAACCGAGAGGTATATATGCTCTTTTTCGCTGCTTAGCGTCAAAAGTTTTGGTCATTTGCGGGGTCTACGGCGGAGGCTTCCTTGAACCATTCAAGCCATGTCAACGAGATAGAACGACTGCTAGGCGAGTTCCAGGCAGGTAATAAGAACGCGCTTAATCTGCTGATCGAGCACGAGCGGGATTATCTTCGTAGATTGATCGACTTGCGACTGGAACCCGCTCTACGAGGTCGGGTTGATCCATCGGATGTAGTCCAGGAGACAATGATTGTGGTTAGCCAACGCATCGACGATTTCTTAAGGCGACGCCCAACGACCTTTCGCCTGTGGGTTCGGCGCAAGGCGCTGGAGCGCCTGATTGACGCTCGACGGCGACATCAGGCAGTCAAGAGAAGTTTCAAAAATGAAGTCCACTTGTCCGATGCATCGTCTATGCTGTTGGCCAAACGGTGGGCTGCCCAAACTCCAAGCCAAATCGTTCAGCGTAAGGAAGAAGCCGAACGTATCCGTCGTGCCGTTCAAGAACTAGGCGAAACGGATCGCGAGGTATTGTTGCTGCGGCATGTGGAAGAGCTATCCAACAACGAAATCGCAAAGGTCCTCGGAGTAGCGGTAGAAACCGCTAGTCGACGATACGGACGCGCAGTGCGAAACCTTGCAGAACTACTACTCAAAGAATAAAGAACCTGGTGTTATGAACGAAGAGGTCAACGAGCAGCTTTCAGAAGACTTGGATCGTGTCCTCGGTCAAATTGCCAACGAATTCTTTGATCGAATGGCTGACAAAGAACAGCCCTCCATCTCGGAATTCGCTCGAAGATACCCTCAGTATGCCAACGAACTCCGGAAAGTACTGCCCGCGCTTCAGTAACTGACGGATTCTATCTGCCCCGACAATGGCCGCAGCGCGACTGCCGCAGATCCGATAGGCCAGCTTGGTGAATTCCGCATCGTTCGCGAAATCGGACGTGGGGGAATGGGAATTGTCTACGAGGCAGAACAACTGTCTATGGGAGATAGATTAGTCGCACTCAAGGTATTGCCGTTTGCTGCTATCGTCAACGAAGTCCAACTCCAACGCTTCCGCAATGAAGTGCGCGCGGCGGCTTCGCTAAATCATCCGAACATTGTACCTGTCTACTCAGTTGGTGAAGAACGCGGTGTTCATTTCTACGCCATGCAATTGGTGCATGGGCAGAGTGTGGCGAATTTGATCGACGAGTTACGTAATGCTCGGAAAAACGGAGATTCTGTCGCTACATCGATTTCGCAAATCATTTGCGATTGCAATCATCCTGCGTCCTCCAGCCCCGCCACAGACCCAACATTGGAACTGCCCAACAACGGCCCAACTCCACTTGCCGACATAAACAATGATGCCTTGCCAGAAACAGTCCGTGGTATTCAGGTGGCCGTAGATACCGTCAAAAGTAACAGCAGCAGATATGGCGCCGAGCATCATAGGGCAGTGGCCAATCTGGGAATCCAAGCTGCTTTAGCCCTGCAACATGCTCACGAAAGAGGAGTCGTTCATCGAGATATCAAACCCGCGAATCTGATGGTCGATGGCAACGCCAAATTGTACCTTACCGATTTCGGTCTCGCGCACATGGAAGAAAATGCTGGCATCACCATGACAGGCGATTTGGTAGGCACACTGCGCTACATGTCGCCAGAGCAAGCCCTGGGCAATCGAGTTGCGATCGACCACCGTACCGATATCTATTCGTTGGGAATCACGCTGTATGAGTGTCTGGCAGCCGAATACGCTTTTACCGATAAAGATCGGGCATCGCTCTTGAAACGGATTGCGTTCGAAGAACTCCGACCCCTACGACAATTCGATCGCGCGATCCCGCGAGATTTAGAAACAATCATCCATAAGTGTACGGCGAAATCGCCCGATGAGCGATACAAGTCAGCGATGGACCTAGTCAATGATTTGACGGCCTTTCTCGATCGACGACCTATATTGGCTCACCCTCCAACAACGGCGGATAGAGCTTTGAAATGGATGACTCGCAATCAGCAAATTGTAAAAGCAGCCTGCATAGTGGTCGCACTAGTCTTGATCGGTCTGTCGACATCAATGTTGTTCGTATGGCGAGCCGAGCGCACTGCCTCCCAAGAGGCCGAGATTTCGAAAGCTGTGTTGGAATTTTTGAACAAAGATTTGCTGGGTGCCAACAATCCCGCGATCGAGCCGAATCGCAATTTGACCGTGCGGGAAGTCCTCGAACGCGCAAGCAAAGATATTGATGAACGGTTCAAAGACCAACCGCGGGTGGCTGCATCGATTCATCATTCCGTTGCCAAGGCGTGGCAGTCCCTCGGCTTTTTCGAGGAAGCAGAAAAGCATATTTGCAAGGCCATCGAGATCTACCCCAAAAGCGATAGCGCGGCAGTTGAGCTGGCGAAGTACGAACTTTTCCTTGCTCTCAACTGGAACGCTCAAGGTGAATTGAAGAAAAGCGTTACCAAACTCGAGGAATTGGCGCAACGTGTGCGAGAGGATTTGGGCGAAAACCATGAACTAACACTCAGAATTCGCCTAGAGCTAGGGAAAGCTTACCGTGACAATCAGATGCCAATCGGAAGTCCTTTAATTTCGACAGGCACGACCAAAGGCATAAATCCTGTTACATACTTAAAAAGCTTGCTCGATGACTCAATCAGAGTTAACGGCGTCAATGACCACCTTTCCTTGGAGGTCCGATCTGCATATTGTCTCACTTTAGCACGCTTCGAAAATAAATTGGAAAACGTTCTTGCCGAGACCAAAGAATTGTTGCGTTTGAATGAAGAAAAATACGGTTATCAGTCAAACGAAGTATGCGAGGCATTGAGTTTTCTGGGACAAGTTTGCTGTAATAAAGGAGATACTGAGCAGGGAATAGATTATTTACGAAAGAGCCAAAGCATCAGCGAAAAGATTTCTCCGCGTGAGATGTTCTTACGTGGCAAGATCATCTTTGCTCGCAACTTGGAGCAGCACTTGGGATATTTCTCTTCAGAATGCGAAGGACTGATGCGCGATGCTATCGCTGAGCTACGTATCATTTATGGCGAGAATCACGTAGGTCCTTTGTTATATGACACACAACTAGCGGAATCCTTGGAGGCATCAAATCGGCTTCAAGAAGCAGAGCAATTGCTTCAGGACAATGTTGAGAAGCTGGAGCAAGTATTAGGACCATCCGATCCCCGCACACTTCGTTCACTCACAGTGTTGTCAAGAGTTAAAACCAGGCAGTACTCCACGAAAAAAACAGAGGAGGCACTTGAGATATACCAGCGACTGTATCGGCTGAATAGAGAGGCGTTTGGGCTTGAAAGCGATCAGACCTACGAATCGAACTGTAATATTGCTATTTCCCATTTTTGCTTACAGCGCTTTGACGAATGCTTGGAAACCGCGCGTCAGCTTTTCGAGGAATCCGAAGCAACACTCACTGAGGGAAGTCGCTACCGGAAATGGTATCGACGGTTTCTTGGCTCAACACTTATATGGGTCGCCAAAAAAAATGCACTTCCTTCAAACTCAGATCGTGAGCAAATCGAGTATGCCGATCGACTAATTTCCGAGTCGGACTCGTTATTGTTGGACACTTCCGGTCATTCATCTACGTGGAGCATCGTTCGCTACCGCCTGGGCGACTACCAAGCGGCTGTGGCTGGGTTTGAAAACCAGGATTTGAGCAACTCGAGCGAGGAATTTCTGAGTATCTACTTTTTTGCAATGGCAAAGTGGCAACAAGGTGAAAAAGAGCAAGCCAAAGCCCTGTTCGTACAAGCTGCCGCATTCTTGGATACCGTATGGCGGCTTGATGATAAATGGATACTTCAAGAAGAGGAGATCGCTAGCGTAAGCAAAGAATCGCAAGTATTGCTCGGTATTTCGGATGAAGAACGCGATCGGTTGGTGGAAGAATCTCTGTTATCTCGCCACGCATCCAAAACTCAGGAGATTCAGCAGAATGCGGTTTGGGCCTATCGTCGAGGCAATCATGGTCAAGCTTTGACCTACATTCGCTCCGCAATCCAACGTCCGGGCAGAATAACAAGTGGAAGCCGCTGGGATATCTGGAACTGTATCGCACTCGACTACTATTCAACTCAGCACTGGGCTGGGGCCGAATCGGAAGCACAGCTTGCCATTGAGATGGCAGCCGATCGACCGGCCTTGCTGGGAAAGATCATTCCTTTCCTATTACTGGCCGAAAAATCGAAGCAGTATCATGATCACTGCGAACAATTTCTAGATAAATGTGATTTTTGGTATGGTCCGGACTTGTCAGCGGTCGCAGTCATGTGCGCCTTCGATCCACATTGGAATCCAGCTGATCCTCGTCTGGAGACACTTCTAAAACGGGCGACGGAATTAAAAGTACCGGGCTGCCACTTCGCGAAGGCAGTCGCACGTTTCCGGCAGACCAAGTACGCCGAGGCCCTTGCAGAACTAGAAATAGTTAAGGACGTGACTCGTTCCGCGAATTTGCTGCGTTCGTACCTACCCGGTTACCAAAACACGTCCAGCAATTCTTCGGACGCAGATGCGCAGTCCAACGCACAGCCAAACTCCAATTGCACGGAAGAACCCATAGAGAAACTACTGGTCGAATTGCTCAAGAAGTACCGATAAGTTCTAGTTGCCAGGGCGGATCATCTGCAGTACATCCATTTAATTGAATGTCGAATTTGCACCAGACCAAACTCAAATTCAAGCTTAGTTGCAGGTAAATCAATAGTGCAAATTGAACGGATCAAAAGAGAAAATGAAGAAGTGTATGCGGGTAAGCTTTGTAGAATCGACCGCATGCATCGCGCTGTCGTACCTGTTCGGGGCAGCCGGGGAATGTGGAGGCGGGTCGATGAAAAACTCAGGCATCGGGAGTTACGATCAGGGCTTCCAGGCGGGCGATGACCGCGTCGATCACTTTCTGTCCGACGTGATACATGAACTCTGCCCGCCGCACTTTCCAGTCCGCATTGCGAATATGATCTGCCAACAGCACCGTCTCCTGCCCGTCGGGACCGACCGTGACAACTTCGAACGCGTATCCCTTCCTCTGGCGGGTCGCCGGACAGATGACACAGAGTCCGGTTTTGCGGTTGTAGCTTCGCGGACTGAGCACCAGCGCCGGACGACGCCCGGCCTGTTCGTGGCCGCTCGCAGGGTTCAACGTGATCCAGACAAGGTCACCTCGATCTGGAACAAACTGTCGTCGGCTCATTCCAGTGCCTCGCGTCCGACGTCTTCTCCGAAATCGGTCTCGCTGTGCAACTGGGATGGCCGGCATTCCTTGAGCAGTTCTTTCAAGCTCAGCCGGGCTCGTTGCCGGGGGCGGACGACGAGTTCGTTGCCGCGCACCGAGAGTTCAACTTCGGTCCCGTCCGTTGCGTCGATCTGGTCAGCCAGAGTCTTCGGGATCCGTATGGCTAGACTATTTCCCCACTTCTGCAATGTTGTCATCACGCGTCTCCTGAGCGGAATCGAGTATCTACAATGACTATACATCCCCCATTTTGCTGAGTCGAGACGCCTTTGGCCTCACCACGGACATTTATCCGCGGTGCGACCCGCGTGCTGACGCTCCCCGTGGCCGAAATCGCTGTCGCGGGTGGCTCCTCACCAGAACGAATGGGTAACTTTGAAAGTCAATTGTATGAAACTCTCGACGCTAATTCACGAACCTTGTTGGCATGGATTATTTAAAGCGTCCAAGGGACGGCCCGGTTTTCTCCATCATCGAGGCCTTTGGGCACTCTGGATGTTCTCTCTATTTGGCAACTACGCAGATCAAGATACTGCGTTAGAATGCGAAGTGCTCAGCGACTCACAGAATATGCAAATCATATCTCAGAGGAGGTTTTCATGTTGATCCGATTCCCGTTGGCGATTCCGCTGCCCGGTTTCATCATTCCCTTGGCGTCTGCCAACGACTGGGCGCAATTTCGCGGCTTCATCGGTGGCGTCGCAATGGATGCGCAATTGCCTACCCAATGGAGCACTGATCAAAATATACAGTGGAAGACAGAGATTCCAGGCTATGGATGGTCGCAGCCAATTATCGTTGGCGATAAGGTTTTCGTGACAACTGCGATCACCAAGGATCAGAAGCGAACACAGGCAACCAGATTTCCCGGCGGCGAAGACCCCAGAGAACAGGGCGGGCCAGGCGTTCCTCCACCCGGTAACCGACCACCCCCTGGCGCTTTTCCTTCCGGTCCGGGGCAAGGGCGGCCACCTGCTTTCGGCGGTCCCGGAGGGGCTAGAGGCCCGGGAGGTCCATTCGGAATGGGACCACCGGATGCAATATATCAATGGAAAATCTATTGTCTCGATCGATTAACAGGTCAAGAAATTTGGAATGCGCTTGCCTTTGAGGGGACTCCCACGATAGGCATTGAACAGTCGAATACCTATGCATCACAAACTCCTTTGGCGGACAATGATCGTCTCTACGCATATTTTGGTATGACAGGGATATTCTGCTTTGATTTAAATGGCAAACTACTGTGGAGCAAGGACCTTGGCTCCTATCCTGTAATGTTTGGCCCGGGAAGTTCGCCTGCCATGGATGACGAACGTGTCTTCGTGCAGTGCGATAACGACGAGCAGTCATTTCTCGTAGCTCTGGATAAGAAGTCCGGCGATGAGGTTTGGCGCGTAGACCGAGATGAACGATCCAACTACTCGACGCCGTATGTATGGAGAAACAAAATACGGACAGAGTTGGTAACCTGTGGCGACACCGTCCGCTCCTACGATCCTGCAACGGGCAAACTTTTTTGGGAGTTTAAGAATTTTGGAGGTGGTGTAAAACCGTCACCTGTTGGCGACGCGGACCGTCTGTGTGTCTGCAATTCGGGACGTGGTAACGGATCGAATAGCCCTATCGTCATGTTCATCGCCGGTGCCTCAGGTGACATCTCGCTCAAGGATAACGAGACTTCGAATACTGGGGTACTCTGGAGAGTTTCGCCCGGTGGCGGAGGAATGGCATCTCCCTTGATGTATCAAGGATGTGTCTATGTATTGCAACAGAACGGAGGGATTCTTGGTTGTTATGATGCAAACACAGGAGAGCGGTACTACCGACAACGTTTAAGAAACGCTACTGAATTCTGGTCGTCTCCCTGGGCCGCTGCTGGGAAAGTTTATTGTCTTGATAGCGATGGCCAAACATTTGTCTTCGAGGCCGGGCCGGAGTTGAAAATCGTGGCGACCAACTCGCTCGATGACAATTTTCGCTCATCGGTCGCCATTGCTCACGGCCAAATCCTCTTCCGAGGCGTCGATCGGTTGTATAGTGTTACTGAGTGATGCTGCATTACCTCCTCAGGGAAGTAGTTGGACTGGTAAAATCATTCTCTGATGATCCTTTGGCCCTGGACGACAATGAGAAACAGCTCGCTGCAATTCAAGGCAACGAGCTGTCGTGACTTTGAGTCAGGGTGAAGAGACACCGGTTGAAATTATTGGGGACTCCCTCACGAATAAAACGCATGGTGATTGCTCGTATTCCAGCATAGGTTCTCAAGCTATTTTCACTTCGGAATTCATCGCTGCTGCAAGAGTTCCGTGTCTGTCTCAGCTGCGATGCTCGATGCGGACGCCATGGCGAGGATGAGTCGAACTAAAGTTGGATGCATGGGGATGGATTTCAACGGTTAAATGTACCTATTTGCCTTCCTTGGCCCACTGTTTCATGACTGCGATATTTTTGGCGATTTCGGGGTTGGGCTTGCGGCCTTGATAGGCAGCCATGTCGGCATCGTAACGAGACTCGGGCTCTGGAATGTGGCCCTGGTCGTTTGTCTCTTCCATCCAACGATCAAGTCTGGCACGAAGCTCTTCCAACGTCTCGGCGTGCTTGGTATCCACAGCAAGATTGTGCACTTCCCAAGGATCTGCAACGAGGTCGTAGAGTTCCTCGGGTGGGCGAGTCTGGGCGAAGATCAGACGCTGCTCGTCGTTGAGCCGACCAGCAGCTTCGGCGTCCCGCAGCGCGATTACACACGGCTTATGATCCTTATAGGCATTAGGCTGGAGATAAGGTCGCTGCGGCAGGAAGTTGCGAATGTATTTCCAATTCGCAGTGCGCACACTGCGAATGTGGTCGACGGTTTCATCGGCCCGGTCGCGCGCGGAGAACG